>JAZUSG010000038.1:0-4379 GCA_045606605.1 Faecousia sp. | reverse complement strand
AGGATGGCTGGTGTTTTCTAACCTCTATTCCATTTATGTCCGTAACTTTTCCGGCTATGCCAATATTTTCGGCTCGGTGTACGCTGTGGCCCTTTCGATGTTGTGGCTGTATTGTTGCGTGTCCATCGTGTTCTACGGTGGTGTGCTCAATTGCTATTTGGCAAAACAAAGGCATAAGGAGTGATCTTATGGGTATCGGCGCTTTCTTGAATCGTAAAAAAACCACCGCCTACTATTGGCGGCTACGGGAAAAGGCAATCAATACCCCCTTCCGCCCGTTGCGTCTGTGGTATTGTCTGCGCCACCAGCGGTATTTGGAAAAATTTGGGGGCAGCATTGGCTTGCAGACCCAGTTTGCCGGCGTTCCGGTGTTTCCCCACGGTTTTCAGGGGGTGTTCATCTCGGAAGGGGCGACCATCGGCGAAAATTGCGTGATCTTCCATCAGGTAACCATCGGTTCCAATACCCTGTCTGACAGCGACGGAGCCGGAAGCCCCACTGTTGGGAACAATGTGTACATCGGCTGCGGCGCCAAGATCATCGGCAATGTCCGCGTGGGCGACAATGTGCGCATTGGCGCAAACTGTGTGGTGACCAAGGATGTGCCGGATAATGCCACGGTGGTGGCTGCTGCACCCCGCATCATTTGCCACGAAGGGCCCAGAAATAACGGTTATGTGGAGTTTAGCAGAAAATAATTTTTCCAAAATGTTACATCTTATTCACAAAAGGCCGGTATACTGAAAGGAAAAGGGGTGGATCGCAGTGTTCGGATTTGTATCTGCTAATGTGGCAGAGCTTTCCCGGGAGGAAAAGACCCGCTACAACGCTATCTATTGCGGAATCTGCAGGCAGATCCGCGAGCAATGCTCCCAACCCGCCCGGCTGGGCCTGAGCTTTGATATGGCATTTTTAGGAATGCTGCTGATGAGCCTGTATGAGCCGGAGGAGGAGAGCGGCAGCCGCGCCTGCGGCCTGCACCCCATAAAACCCCGTCCGTGGGTGGATAACGAATATATCCGCTACTGCGCCGCTATGAATGTGGTGCTGGGCTACTATAATGCCCTGGATGACTACGAAGATGAAGGCCGCCTCCGGGGAAGAGTGATGGCAAATGTATTTGGCCGGGAAATGGAAACCTTAAGCGCCCGGTATCCCCGGCAGTGCGCTGCCGTTCGGGAATGCCTTACCCAATTAAGCCAGCTGGAAAAAGAGGGCTGCCAAAACCCGGACTTGCCCGCAGGCTGCTTTGGACAGCTTTTGGGAGAGCTCTTTGTCTACCGGGAGGATATGTGGGCAGATACCCTGCGACAAATGGGCGATGCCTTGGGCCGGTACATTTACTTGGCGGATGCGGCGATGGATTACCGCCGGGACATACGAAAAAAGCAGTATAATCCCTTCGTCGCAATGGGCGCCGGAGAGAATTACGCCCAGTGGGAGCAGTATTTGGTGCTTCATATGGGGCGGTGTGCAGATTATTATGAACGGCTGCCGCTGGTGCAGGATAAGCGCATCTTAGACAATATTTTGTATAGCGGCATTTGGGTCGAGTACCGAAAACGAGTGAGGAGAAAACAGGATGATTGACGATCCTTATCAGATCTTGGGTGTCAGCCGGGATGCTTCCGACGAGGAGATCAAACGGGCATACCGGCGGCTGGCAAAAAAATACCACCCGGATGTAAATCCCGGTGATCCGGTGGCTGCGCAAAAAATGCAGCAGGTAAATGCAGCATATGAGCAGATCAAGAATCCGGAAAAGGCCCAGTCCGCCCGGGGCGGGTATAACCCCTACGGCAGCTACGATCCTTTCGGCGGCTACCGGCAAAGTTACGGACAGGCCACCGGCTCCCAGTATAAGCAGGCGGCGGAGCAGTATATCCGATTCCACCGTTTCCGGGAGGCACTCAATGCCTTGCAGGCAGATCCGGAGCATAATGCCCGGTGGTACTACCTGTCGGCACTGGCCCACAGCGGATTGGGCAACCAGGTTACGGCCCTGGAGCATATCCGCCGGGCGGTCTCTATGGAGCCGGACAACCGGCAGTACCTGGATGCCTTAAGCGCCATTGAAAACGGCGGCGCAGCCTACCGGCAGCAGGCCGGATCTTTCCGGGGATTTTCCTGGGGCGGCTCATCCTTAGGCTCCTGGTGTCTTTGCCTTGCGCTGCAATTTTTCTGCTGCCGGGGCAGAATCTTCTGTTGTTAAAGAAAAATGTCTGGTGCGTATATACGCACCAGACATTTTTGTGCAAATATGAATCACAGAGCGTCCGTCTCGGCGGGAATCTCTTCTTGCGTAGCAGGTTTTTTTGTGCTCTTTAGGATGTTTTTCACGGAAGAGTAACTTGCCCACACGCACAGCGCCAAGCCAATACCCAGGTCCTTTAAGTAGGCAAGGGCAATATCCGAATAGGAAAAATAAGTATAGGCAATGGATACGGACTGGAAGAAGGTCAGTTCATAATCGATCTCTCCGGCGGCGTACCAATCCTTGTGTGCGTTGTACACATCGGTTGCCAGGCAAAGATACCACGCAAGGATCAAAACAAGCACAGCTACCACGATGGAAATCACCACACCCTTTACGCTTTGACCCTTTGCAAAGAAAGAGTATCCGCGAACGGCAGCGAAGATGCCCACAATGCCGCTGATGCCAGCCAAAAAGCCTACCTGATATAGCAGATACCACAATGCGCCGCCCACCAGAGAGAATAAAAATGCACCTATAATACCGGCGAAGACATTTTCATTGGCTTGCAGCTCGACATTTTGGGTTTCTTGTTTTTGGAACATAAAAAGACCTCCTTATTTATATTGGTTTCGGTTTTTAGGCAATCCTGCCGTAAGCAGGATCTGTATACGTTATATAGCCGTCTTTAGTCCTTCTTTTCCGGCAATTTACTGCGGCGACGGCGCCGCTGCTGGGAGGAGGGGCGGCGCACCTCCGGATCGGCCTTCTGCGCCCGTTGGGCATAGGCTTCGGCTGCTGCGGAGGTAGCTTCGTAGGTCAGCCGGCTGACCCGGATCGTGCCGTCCGGCTGCTGGGAAAGCCGCACCCGGATCAGAAACTGTCCGCATTTTTGGCAGGTTGCCAAATCCATATACCGATGCCCCGGCTGGGAGAACCAGCGAGTACCCTGCATCTGCTTGCCACAGGTGGGGCATTTGTTTTCTGCGCCGGACATAGCCCCCAGCGCATCTTTTTTATCCTTGTAATCGTAGAACACCTTGCGGCTGATACAGCCGGGGAGCTCTGCGCCGTGAAATCCGTTTACGTGGCTTCGGAGAGCCTCTTCATAGCTGCTTGTGCCCTTTTTTAGGTCCAGCCGGGCGCAGATGAGGGCCGTGTGATAGGCATCGCCCAGGGCATCGTGAGCCGGGCGGGTGGCCTCGATTTGGAACATTTGCATAGCGGTTTTCAAGGCCTTTTGGGCGGTAGAGCCGTCGGTTTGGGCGTTGAAGATCATTTGGGCATTGTACCAGCGGCTCACCCAACTGTCATCGATGCCGTAGAGCTTGAGATTTTCCTGCAAAATGGTGATATCATCAGAGCCCCAGGTGAGGAAGATCACATCCTCACCGCACCAATCCCGAAACTGCCCCATAGCCTCTGCCATAGGTATGCCGTTATCCCGCAGGTCGGCTTCCTTAATGCCGGTGAGCTTGCTGACCCGGCGGTTTAACCGGCGGGAGTATTTGGGCCTTATGAGCACCTGAAATTCATCCGCAACCTGCTGATCCTCCGTTATCCGGACCGCGCCGATCTGAATGATCTCACCCCGGATCTGTACCGGGAGCACCTTCCGGGAAGAGGGAGAGCCGGGCCACGGCTGATTCCATTCCATATCCAAAACGATGTAGTTCATACAGTTACATCCTCGTTCGTGTCTGTAATTTCTCTAATCATACCATACAAATTCCGAATCTGCAAATAGAGAATTTCTTTCTTAAAAATCCGGAATAAAGGCGGCATCTCCGGAGGAAGCCTCCTGAGTAAAGCCTTCCAGGCCGTTTAGGTACATCCAACTGAGCACAGCCTCGTATTCTGCCTCCGAGACCGTCCGGTCAAAGGGCGCGGCCATACCGGGCATAGGGGTGTACTGCCGCATCAGGCTCACCAGCACCTGGCCGGGGGCAAAGGTCTCACCGATCCAGTCCAGCACCTTCAGAGAGTTTTCCACCTGTCCCGGCAGGATCAGATGGCGGATCAGCACGCCCCGGATGAGTCGGTCGCCCTGCCATACCACCGGTCCCACTTGCGCATACATTTCCCGGATCGCCCGGGCTGCAACGGGAAAATAGTCCTGCACACCGGAAAGCGCCAAGGAGAGGGAATCGTCCGCGTACTTCATATCCGGCAGATAAATATCCAC
>JAZUSG010000037.1:0-3187 GCA_045606605.1 Faecousia sp. | reverse complement strand
CTGGAGCGGCAGGCCGGTGGTAAACTGCAAACCATCCTGGCAAAGATGAGTTCCAATGTGTTCAAGGGCTTTTTACTGGGTCTGGGTGTCACTGCTGTGATCCAGTCCTCTTCTGCAACCACGGTCATGGTGGTCGGCTTCGTTAACTCCGGCATTATGACGCTGAAGCAGGCCGTGGGTGTGATCATGGGTTCCAATATCGGCACCACGGTCACCGCATGGATCCTGTCCCTGTCCGGTCTGGAGGGCGACAGCTTCCTGATCAAGTTCTTCAAGCCTTCCACTTTGGCTCCCCTTATCGGCATCTTCGGCATCCTGCTCTACATGGGCAAGTCCGAACAGAAAAAGGGCATCGGCACCATTATGCTGGGTTTCATGGCATTGATGACCGGTATGGATCTGATGTCAAGCTCTATGTCCTTTCTCAAGAGTGAAGCCTGGTTTGCTGACTTGATGATTTCCTTCACCAATCCCGTTGTGGGTATTCTCTTTGGGGCCATTCTGACCGCTGTGATTCAGTCCTCTTCTGCTTCCGTTGGTATTCTGCAGGGTCTGTGCAGCACCGGTGTCGTTACTTATGGTGCAGCGCTTCCCATCATTCTGGGTCAGAATATCGGTACTTGTATCACCGCCATCATGGGCGCAATTGGCGCAAACCGTAACGCCCGGAGAACGGCTATGGTCCACCTGCTGTTCAATGTGGTGGGCGCTGTGATGTTTGCCGTAATTTTCTACTGCATGGGTATGTTTATCGAATGGAAATTCCTGGGTGATATCGTGCAGGCCTGGGATATCTCTGTGATCCACACCGGCTTTAACTTGATTGCAACTGCAGTTCTGATGCCTATGAATGGCCTGCTTGTGAAGCTGGCATATCTGCTGGTTCCCGAAGTCAAAGAGCCGGAAAAGACCGAGTTGTTGGGCGCTCGTCTGCTGGCAACTCCCGCTGTTGCTGTGCAGCGCGCCCACGAGATCGCCGGTGAAATGGCTGCGGATGCGGCTAAGGCGATGCACCTTGCTATGGGTCTTACCAAAAAGTTTGAATCCGGTGTTATGGAGCAGGTTATTGAACTGGAAGATAAGACCGACCGCTACGAGGATGCACTGAATACCTATCTGGTGAAGCTGTCCGGCATGAATCTGTCTGTCCATGACAACCGCATCCTCAATACGCTGCTTTACACTGTTGCCGATATTGAGCGTATGGCCGACCACGCCATGGCTGTTGCAAAGGCTGCTCTGGAGATCGAGGAAAAGAAGATTGAGTTCTCCAAGCAGGCAAAGGGCGAGCTTGCTGTTCTGGAGCAGGCTGTGCTAGATATCGTGGATCGCACTGTTGCAGCTTACGGTAGCTTTGATCTTGATGGCGCCATTAAGATTGAGCCACAGGAACAAGTCGTAGATGCCTTGGTTCGTGAGGTCAAGTCCCGCCATGTACGCCGTCTGAGAGACGGCTTGTGTTCCGTGGAATACGGCTTTGTGCTGGAAGACCTGCTGACCGCCTGCGAGCGTACTGCTGACCACTGCTCCAATGTGGCTGTAGAAATGCTGCAGGTTGCAGAGGGCAAACTGGAAGCACACGAATACTTAAATGCCCTGAAGGCTGGAGAACTTCGTGAGTCTGCTGCTTTTGCAGAACAGTTCGCCCACTACAAGGCGCAGTACGCCTTCCCGGAAGAACAGTAACTATATTTGATTGGCCGCAGACATGGGAGCTGTGTCTGCGGTCTTTTTCCTTCCTCGGTATTACTGTTGCCATATTGAATTGCAGTTCCCTCCATACTAACATAGAAAAACACCTGACCGGGCATACTGCCATAGTCAGGTGTTTTCCTTTCGTGTTTGGAACTAAATACAATACCGGTTATTGTCTTATTAATTGAAAGACACAGGCCCTGTTTGGTTTGAAGCAAATGCATTCGGACCTGGATCGGACATAGAGAAATACATTTTTGCAGCCTTGGTTGTGCCAAAGTCACGGTTGGAACCGGAATTTTGCACCTTGTTAAAGGCATCGCGGAACATCTGATTGTGTGCCTCTTCCCGATTTAAGAGGAAGTCAATTGTCTCGCGCACTTTTTTGTCGTTGATTTGGCGGTAAAGGTATTCATAAACCACCTTTGCACGCTGCTCAGAGGCAATATTACTCAGAAGGTCTGCGCACAAGTCTCCTGTAACCGTCACGTAATCGGCAGTCCAGGAGTAACCGGACGCATTGATCAGTCCGGGATTCAGCCCAAGGATGACATGGGACTGAATTTCACCTGACGGCACCTTTTCTGCATCCACATCGTGCCCATTTAGCAGGTTGATTGTCTGTGCCACCATTTCCATATGACCCAGTTCTTCTGCCGCAATATCCAAAAAAAGATCTTTAATCTCCGGGTCTTTGATCCGGAAGCTTTGGGACATATACTGCATAGCCGCCTTAAGCTCGCCATTACCTCCGCCAAGCTGTTCCTGTAAAAGCGCCGCATACTGCGGATTAGGTCTTTCCACACCTACGGGGTGAAAAAGCATTTTTTCGTGTTTAAACATATCGATACCTCCGTTTATTGGCTACTAACTATTCTTCCCGCCCAATAAACAGATATACAACATGCGCAGATAAATAATTACAGCCTGCAAGCAAATGCCTGCAGGCTGTTCATTTTGGTGTCGCAGCATGATTACTTCAAAAAGAATACAGCGATTGCACAGGCAAAAACAAAAACGGCACAGCCAAGGCTAAAATATGCAGTCTTGCGGCTGGTGTTCCATTGAATGTAGGTCTGGCAGAGCAGATTGACACCCATAAGCGGAACACATAGGTTAATTGCCTGTGTCCATATATCGAATATCTGCAATATTGCCAGCGTTACGACAGCAAGGCTGACGATCACGGAAAATACAGTAATGATTTTGTGCGACAAGGGTGTATCTTTCCATTTCGTTTTCATGGCACATTCTCCTGACTTAGTCTAAAACAACAGACTTCTTCTTGCCCTTCTTATTCTTGGGGAATTCCCTGATCCGAATAACAAAGTCGAGGTTAATTGCTTCGACAGTTCCGTTCTTTTCCACGAGGATTGCACTGTCACTTACTTCCTTTATAACGCCCTCAAACTGATGATTGCTGTCAAAGGAAGAAATCAAGCACTCTTTATCAATAAATCTCTTTGCAAGTTCTTTCATTTCGGTATTGCCC
>JAZUSG010000036.1:0-5764 GCA_045606605.1 Faecousia sp. | reverse complement strand
TCTGCGCTAATCTATTCACAGGCGGACATTCTCCCCGAATGCGACAACCGCCACCGCCGCTGTGCATCTCCCACACAGCGGCGGTATTTTTATGGAACGGGGATCAGTAAAACCCGCTCATCATCCGGCTCTCCCTGCAGGTGATTTGCCGAAAGGATGGCTTCCACTTTCGTTCCTGTGCGCTTTGCAATGTCCCACAAACTGTCGTTACCTTTTTTGCAAAGGATCAGGCTGGGGCGGTTAGGATCCGGTTTCTTCCAATCACCCATTTCAAGGCCTGCGAGCATCCCGATCCCCTGCCCGGTGGTTATGGTCACATCCAGCATAGCATCGCTACGCAAACTGACACCATCTACACCGGGCACCGCGGTCCATCTACCCATAGGAAGCAACTGCACATTCACCGCACTGTCTTCCGCTGCGTCTATGTTCCAACTTCCCTCCCAATGGGCTACCCCGTTACAGATCTCTCCATCTGTGTTATAGTACAGCATTTGAAACAGTCCGGGAACAGCTATCTGCATACCTTTTTCGCAGCGCTCTGTCTGCCCGTAAGCGGGATAGAAGGCAGCATCGATAATCTGTTGCACATCCGCCTGTATAAACTGCTCCGCATGGAGGATCTGTGCTGTTTGATCCAACACTGCCGGCAGTTGCAGCGTTTCCTGTATCGGTGTAACCGGTCTTTTTAAACTGTAGGCATCTACCGCTGTGGTAAGCAGCACTCTGTCATAGAGTAAGTACTGGCCCAAAATTCCGGCTTTTAACTGTAGTTCCCCATTTTCGCTAAGTGTTACATCCAGGCTGGTTACACAGGGGCACATCATCACGGTGGGTTCCCCGTCATATGCACCGCTCAGTTCGGCATACTGGGAGAACGGGATGTCATAATCAAAGGTATAGAGACTCCCATCTTCTCCCCTATAGAGCGTGTGTAAGAGCCCGTTTCCACGGAAAACCACCTTATCCCCCATTACCTTCTTATCCAAAATTTCCGGTTGCAGGCTATAGCTGAGGATTCTCTCCGGTCTCGGCGCAGTCGCCGGTAGGGGGATCTCATCTTCCATAAGGAATGCTTTTTCTCCCGCTTCCTGGGGCAGCAGCACAGGATAAGATTCCTTCCGAATCTCCACATCCTCGGGAACTTCGCCCGGCTGTGCCATAAAGACTTGCTGACTTTGCCAGGCTTCGCCCATTGCATCCAACGTGGCGCGTACAATAAGCTTCCGAGCCGATGTGCTGCGCGCATCCAGACTACGGATCAAGCAGGAAACCGAAATTTTTCCGTCATACTGACTTTCCGGCAAATCCCATTTCATAGTAAAGGGTATCCACGCCTCTACACTGCGTACGCCCTCTCCCTCCTCCGGCGCATACAGTACCCAAGCCATTACACCGCAGGAAACGGTCATATCGTCCCTGTTCCATTCTTTCCCTCGGACGATCACCTGCCCCCACGCGCCTAAAATACGCCCAATATCCGGCATACTGTCCGGCAGGCGCACTTCCAGGGTCTGTTCCTGCGACCGTCGCTGATCGGTCAGCTTCTGTAAATATGTTACAGGAATTCTGTCAAACTGCATTTCCACGCAAATCACTCCTTATGGACTTCTGATACAAAAGCATATTCCCTTGCGGACAAGGTTATGACCACTATTTTCTTTGACATATCGCAACGCCGGAGAAAATTGCCAAAAGTCCAAACAGATGGCAAAACAATCCGCTCTCCAGCCACGTACCAACCAGCACACCAATCCCAAACGAAAGCAGTATAAAACCCCAAAGCTGATTGCGTCTGCACATAAAAACACCCCCTGCATAGATTCTATGCAGGGGGTATATGCATTTATCCGCCAAGATAGGCTTTACGGACTTCATCGCTGCTTGCCAGCTCAGCGCCCGTACCGCTTGTGGTAATTGTACCGGTCTCCAAAACATAAGCCCGGTCAGCAATTTCCAATGCCTTGCTTGCGTTCTGCTCCACCAACAGAATGGTCGTACCCTGTTTATGAAGCTGCTTAATAATATCAAAGATCTGATCTACAAGAATCGGCGCCAGGCCCATAGAAGGCTCATCCAGCATCAGAAGCTTCGGGTTGATCATCAGCGCCCGGGACATCGCCAGCATCTGCTGCTCACCACCGGAAAGTGTACCGGCGATTTGATTGCGCCGTTCTGCTAACCGGGGAAACAAGTCATATATCTTATCCAGTTCCGTTTTGAACATCTGCTGATCCTTGACTGTATATGCGCCCATCATCAGGTTCTCATATACAGATAACTCCTGGAAAATACGGCGACCTTCCGGCACCTGGGTCATACCTAACTGCACGATCTTATGGCAGGGGGTTTTGGAAATATCCTGTCCATCAAAGATGACCGTACCACTTCTCTTGGGAATCAGGCCTACCACACTTTGCATCATAGTGGTCTTGCCTGCACCGTTGGCGCCGATCAGAGAAACGATCTCTCCCTCATTTACCTCAAAGCTAATACCTTTCAATGCGCAGATCACGCCATAGTATACTTCCAGATTTTTAACTTCCAGCATTGCCATAGCATTAACCTCCGATATAAGCTTTGATCACTTCGGGATCCTGCAGAGCAGCTTTCGTCTCGCCCTGCGCCAATGTGGTGCCGAAGTTTAGAACCGTCAGTTCATCACACAGGCCGGAAACGAATTTCATATCGTGTTCAATGAGCAGAATCGTTACGTTAAACCGTTCACGGATCAGGCGGATAATATCCATTAGCTCCTGTGTCTCATGAGGATTCATACCGGCAGCCGGCTCATCCAAACATAAAAGTTTTGGGTTTGTAGCCAGTGCACGGGCAATCTCCAGCTTTCGTTGCTTGCCGTAAGGCAAGTTGCAAGCCAAGTTATTCCGCTCCTCCAGCAGACCCACAATATCCAGGATCTCCTTGGCCCGCTGGCGCATTTCTTTTTCTACCTTAAAATGACGAGGCAGACGGAAGAGACTGGTAAACAGACCGCATTTGTATTCCGGCTGACTGTGGAGACCCACCATAACATTATGGATCACCGACATATTGTTAAACAGACGGATGTTTTGGAAGGTACGGGCAATACCCTTATGGTTGATGACCTCTTGACTTTTGCCGGTTAAGTTCTCACCATTGAGATAGAATGCGCCGGTGGTCGGCTTATAAACGCCGGTGATCATATTAAACACCGTTGTCTTGCCGGCGCCGTTAGGGCCGACTAAGCCGTAAAGCTGCTTTTCTTTGATCTCCAAATTTAAATTCTGAACCGCCTTCAAGCCACCGAAGGAGATGCCGAGGTTTTCAATTTTCAGTACTGTCTCAGCCATTATTCCTCCTCCTTCCATTGCTTATCGGGTGTATAGGGAGATTGGGGCTGAATATCTACAGATAGCACTTCGTCCACCATAATCTTGGTAGGAACGCGATCCCAATTAGCCTCATCATCACGGACTTTCGCAGGGTTATGCTTACTGAGTCTGTGCAACAGATTTTTAACACTGAACTTTTCACGGAAATTCTTAAGTGCAGGCGCATTTCTGTAAACAATCAGACCAATCAGAACAAGCGCATACAACATATCCTTCAAAACGGCCAGGTTACCGGTGAGCTGCTTTTGCAGGAAGGTATCCAGCACCACTACGGCTGTTGCAGCAATCAAGCTGCCGCCGATATTACCCATACCGCCTAACACTACCATCACAAGAATTTGGATGGAATAGTTATAGTCAAACTTCTTAGAATCCACGCTAAATTGGCTATAGCTGAACAGAACACCTGCAATGCCTGCAAAGAACGCAGCCAAGGTGAATACCATCAGCTTGTACTTAGTTACATTGATGCCGGTAGCCCGGGCAGCGATCTCGCTATCGCGAATCGATGTAACGGCACGGCCGTGCTTGGATTGAATAAAATTCTTAATGGCAATTACGGTAATCAGCACCAGCACAAAACCGATAATAAACAAACTGTTTCGGTCGTAGCGAGGTGTGGTCATCGCCAATGTGCCGCCAAACATCTCAGCAGGCGCATTCCGGAACAGGGAGCGAACGATTTCACCAAAGGCCAGCGTTACGATCGCCAAATAGTCACCCCGAAGCCGCAGCGCGGGCAAGCCGATAATGACACCGCAAATTGCTGCGGCAACACCGCCTACTACCAAACAAACCAGCATTGTCAGCAACTGGTTGCCACCAAATGCGCCGGAATCGGCAAGAATTACGGAAAGTTTACCGCCAATGAATGCGCCGACACACATAAAACCCGCATGGCCCAGGGATAATTCACCCAAGAAACCTACCACCAGACACAGAGAGGCAGCCAGAATCATAGCGATTGTAATGCTCTCCAGCTGCAGCAAGGTAGAAAACGTCAGCTGCTTTGCGCCGGCAAGGGCAGTAAAAAGAACCGTGCAGAGAACCAGAATGATATATGTAACATAGCGCTTCCACTTCATATTCTTTATCATACCTTTTCCCTCCTCTTCTTACCTAAAATGCCGGAGGGACGCACCAGCAGAATCACAATCAAAATGGAAAATTCAATGGCATCCGTGTAAGGCGCCATCACAGGACTGGTCTGCGCAAAGGCTTCCACTACACCCATCAGGATACCGCCAAGCATTGCGCCGGGAATAGAACCAATACCGCCGATAACCGCTGCCGTAAAGGCTTTGATACCGGGCATAGCGCCCATACTGGGTTCCACATTAAAGGTCTTAAGCACCATAAAGAACCCGGCAAATGCGGCCAGTGCCGAGCCGATGGCAAAGGTAATCGTAATAATAAAATTCACATTGATTCCCATCAGCTGGGCAGCGCTCTTATCCTCGGAAACCGCGATCATAGCGCGGCCAGTACGGGTATATTTCACAAACAGGCTCAGCGCGATCATAATTACGGAGGAACATAGCAGGGTGATCACCGTGTAAGCAGAGATACTTAAACTGCCCACGGTAACGGTACTCAGTTCCATCAGATCAACAGGCTTCGTTGCCGAACCAAAGATAATCTGCGCCAGGGACTGAAGTAATTTACTCATACCAATGGCGGTGATCAGAACTGCCAGCGGAGATGCGCCACGCAGAGGCTTATATGCCAATTTCTCAACGGTTACACCAAGCAGTGCGCACAGGACAACCGCCAGGAGCAATGCCAGCAGAGGATGCATACCCATCATAGTGGAAGTGATAAACAGTGTATAGCCACCCACCATAATGACGTCACCATGGGCAAAGTTCAGCATCTTGGCAATACCGTAAACCATAGTATAACCCAATGCGATCATAGCATAGGTACTGCCTGCGCTGAGGCCGTTTAACAGTGTTTCTATAAATTTCATACAATCAAACCTTTTTATGAATAACGCACGATTTGCCGACGACCGAAATCGCCGGCAAATCGATTATTCAGTATTATTTATTAGCTTCCTTCAGGGTGTACTTAGTAGCAACCTTGCTAACCTTACCGGTCGCCTGCCAGGTAATATTGGTTCCGGTAGCGCCATCGGCGAAGGTATAACCGCCGTTGAACTTAGCCTTCAGCAACTCACACAGCTCGGATGCGCTGATATCGGGAGTGATATCCTTACCCTCGTCAGATAGCTGCTTCATTGCGCCGTAGAGTGCATAAACACAGTCATAAGCGGAAGCGCCAAACTGGTTCAGGGTATCGGTACCGAACTTCTCTTTGTACTTCTTAATGTATTCGCCAGCCTTGCCTGTGGTGGAGTTGGCATCGAAGTGGCTCAGCATGGAAACTTC
>JAZUSG010000035.1:0-5689 GCA_045606605.1 Faecousia sp. | reverse complement strand
TTAAGGTTTATTTTTTAGGATACTCTGTTACGATATAGTTTGCAATATCAAACAGAAGTCTTTCCTGCTGGGCGCGCTTCAAACGCTTCAAAACATCCGGTCTTGTTGGATCCTTAGCATTTGTTAATTCTTCTGAGATCCAGGAGAATGCAGGACCGGTATAACTATTGGAAACGCGACTTTCACCGTCACATTCCAATACAAAAGGTCCGTTGAAACCGATCTCTATCAGCGCACGCATTGTACCATCGGGATCTACTGTGCCAAAGAAGGGCATCAAATGGGTATCTCCATTTCCCGCATTCTCTGCAAAATGGATCGCGTACAATTCATCGCCAATATCCAGGATTTCCTTATACTGATCCAGTCTGTCACAATGGGCGTGTCCGGTATCCCAACAAGCGTGGAAATAGGGGTTATCCACATACTCCACAAACTCACGCATTTCTTTGCCGGTAGAGAGATATTCGAAACTGCCCATATTTTTGAAAGTAGAGTTTTCACACAAAACATTGACACCGCACCGCTCTGCTGTGGGGAGGAGCTTATTGTACATTTGCTTGTTCAGCTTCATCCAGTCCTCTCTTTCGAGGCCGGATCTCCATCCTATGTGCACCACGGTGTTCTTGATGCCCAATACTTCACAAACCTCGATGGACCGTTTTGTTGCTGCAATCAGCGCATTCACTTCCTGCTGGTTGGTAGACAGGAGATTGCCGCCGGGGGAGTGGGCCTGCACGAAGGTCATTCCCAATTCATCGGCAACGGCTTTCAGCTTTAAGGCTTCTTCCCGCCAGTTGCTGGACATCAGGGGGCTGCCCGATCCAAGGTAATACATAGAAAAGTCAATGTACCGGAATCCGGCCTCGTATAAGCCGCGAATAGCCTGCTCATCGGTATCAAAGTCGCCGTATCCCACCAAGTCGCCGGTGGTTGTTGCAATCATCCATTTAAAGTCAGGATCTCCCGGCACTGCTGCTGCATAAGCGGAATCGAAGTTGCCGCAGCGCTGGCATTTTCCATGCGTATTATATATATGGCCTAATGCCGAACCTTTTTCAGCGCCACAGGAGCAGGCGGATGCCTTGGTGCAAGTGGCAGCGGCATACGTATGTCCCTTCGCGGCAGTTTCTTTGTCAGTATAGGAGTGACCGCAGGAACAGGTGTGTGTGGTGTAGCCTTTCTCCGTGCAAGTAGGTGCGGTTACCTGGGAAGAGTAGCTGTGGGTATGATTTGTAGTATCTCCAGATGTATCGGTGGTAGCGTCTCCGGTTGCATCTGTAGTAGCATCCCCAGACGTATCGGTGGTAGCATCCGTAGACGTATCGGAGGTAGCGTCTCCGGTTGTATCTGTAGTAGCATCCTGATTATCGGATGTGCCAAGGGTGGTATCATTCGTTCCGGATGTATTGTCGGGAAGAGAGCCGGAAATTTGGCTGTCGTCCGGACCGATTTGTCTACCGGGGATAAATAGTGCTAATGTGCCTGTGAGCAAAAGAACGGCTGCCAAAATAATGGCAACTACTTTATGCAGCTTTAATTTTTGCAGTATTTTTTCGATGATGCTGAGGGGCGCAATCACAACGCCACCCAAAATAAACAACAAGGCGCCTAAAAAGCTGCCTTTCCATAGGGCGACGACAGCCAAAATCGCAAATATGGCGACGCCGATCCAATGAAATAATTGCGAAGATTTTTTCATATCCCCATTCCTTTTAGATATAATTTATATTTTTGTATATGGTACCTGCGGCACCAGATATGACGATTTGCTTACTGCGTTTCCTTAGGATACTCCGTTACAATGTGGGTCGCAATATCAAACAGAAGCTTTTCCTGTTGGGCGCGGTCCAGTACCTGTAAAGCATTGGGCTGGGACAGATCGGAAACGTCGGGGCAAGCCTTTTTCAGCCAGGAAAATTCCGGACCGGTATAAGAACCAGCAGTGCGGTCGCCGCCATCACATTCCAGGGTGAAATATCCCGTATATCCCATATCTACCAGCGCTCTTACCACATCGTTGTGATTGAGCGTTCCAAAGAACGGCATCACGTGGGAGTCCGAACTGCCATCGTTTTCTGCATAATGGATGGCATACAATTCATCGCCGATATCCAAGATGTTTTGGTATTGGTCCAATTCATCGCAGTTGGCGTGTCCGGTATCCCAGCAAGCGTGGAAATTGGGATGGTTCACATACTCCACAAACTCACGCATTTCTGCGCCGGTAGAGAGGTATTCGAAATTCTGCATATTTTTCTTGGTAGAATTTTCACACAGAATATTTACGCCGCATTGCTCCGCAGTGGGCAGCAGATTGTAGTACATCAGCATATTCATACGGTAAAACTGCTTCCGGTTTAAGCCGTCCCGCCATCCTACGTGTACCACGGTGTTCTTAATGCCCAGCACCTCGCAAATCTCAATGGACCGTTTTGTCGCTGCAATCAGCGCATCCACTTCTTTTTTGTCTGTGGACAGGAGATTGCCGCCGGGGGAGTGGGCCTGCACAAAGGTCATTCCCAATTCATCGGCAACGGCCTTGATTTTTAACGCTTCTTCCCGCCAGTTGTCCGACATCAGGACGCTGCCTTCCTTGAGACCGTACATAGAAAAATCAATGTACCGGAATCCGGCCTCGTATAAGCCGCGAATGGCTTCGGCATCGGTGCCGCGCATATCACCGGTGGATGTGGCGATCTTCCATTTCGGTTCCGCTTTCTTGCCGCAGCCGGTAAAGAGGCTTATGGGCAGCAGACAAAGCACCAAAACAATACACAGGGACTTTCTAATCGTTTTAAGCATGATACACCCTCCTTTTTTGCGTGTTTATTATATATGCCTTAGTTGTAATTTGTCAATGGATGACAGTTGCTTGGCGAAAAATTTTCTGCATAGTATGCCGTTTTTGCATATACTATATTGAAAGTGTTGGGCCGTTGTGCTATAATGGCGGAAAGGCAAAAGAATAAACGCAGATCATCCAATGCGCTTGCATCGGTTACCGGACATACCGCCCGACGGTACTGTTAGGTGATAAGGGAATCGCGGTGAGAATCCGCAGCAACAGCCATTGCCGTAACTCTTGTGCATACAAGTCAAGTCGGAATGCTTATCGGTCTGTGATCCGTAAAAGTCTCTTGGGCAAATTGGGGAGATGTGGAAAGGCTCGGCCAGGATCGTTCTGACCGATTTGGTATGGCAGGATACCGCTCTTTACGCACAGTACCCTTTGAAGGGTACTTTTATTTTATCCTTTTGTAAAATTTGAAAGGATGGAACACTATGAAAAAAACGTTGAAAATCGCAATTTCTGCCGTACTTGTTTTGGCCTGCCTGCTGAGCTTTGCCGCCTGCCGGAAACCGGCTGGTGAGGCAGACCCGTGGGAAAAGGCAACCTATCAGGAAGACACCACCTTTGGTAATGGCGCAAAAACGGTAGTGGTTGAAGTGAAGATCGGCGAAAAAACCGTTACCTTTACTGTGAAGACTGATAAAGATACCGTGGGCGCGGCGCTGTTTGAGCATAAGCTCATCGATGGTGACCAGGGTGAATTTGGCCTGTATCTGAAGAAGGTAAACGGCGTGACCGCCGATTATGATGTGGATAAGAGCTATTGGGCATTCTATGTAAACGGCGAATACGCAATGACGGGCGTGGATATGACCGAAATTGAAGAAGGGGTAACATACAAGCTTGAATACACCAAGTAATCCTGCGCCGAAAAGAAAGAAACCGGCCTTGAGCGTGCGGGAAATGGTCGTATTTGCCATGCTTGGCACGTTGATGTTTGTTTCGAAGGTTCTGATGGAGATCCTGCCGAACATTCATCTTCTTGGTATGTTTACAATGGTATTTACCATCGTCTTTCGGAAAAAGGCGCTGATTCCCATTTATATCTATGTGATGCTAAACGGCCTGTTTGCCGGATTTAATATGTGGTGGATGCCCTATCTGTATATTTGGACGATCCTTTGGGGCATTACGATGCTACTGCCCAAAAAGATGCCGCTGCCGGTGCAGTGTGTGGTTTATCCCGTTGTTTGCGGCCTGCACGGAATTGCCTTCGGTACGCTTTATGCCCCTGCCCAGGCGCTGATGTTTGGCTTAAGCTTTGAGCAAACCGTTGCGTGGATCGTCGCAGGTCTGCCCTGGGATTTGCTCCATTGCGTTGGCGATTTTTGCGCAGGTATGCTGGTGGCACCCCTGGCAAAGCTCTTGGGAAAGCTTTACCGCAAACACATTGCCAATAGATAAAGCCGCTTTTTCTATGCCTGCCCATATATAGGCGCGAAATCTATAAAAATTCCCCCGCCCGGGTTTTCCGGACGGGGGATCATTTTTGTTATTTCTTCTTGGGTGCCTTGATTTTCAGAAGCTTCTTATTCAGGTCCAACAGGTCTTCTTTGGTGAACTTGGCGTCCATCATACCGCCGGCCATAGTCAGCAGGCGCAGCACGGTAAAGCCGCCCATCATACTCATTAGCTCCGGGGTCATTTCAAAGCCCATAGGCTTTGCTTTCTCACCCTTCTTCTTGCCGCCCAGCATCTTGCCCATCAGTTTTGCGAACAAGAGCTTACCGCGGAAAGTGGAGATCACGTCGCTCATCTTGGAATTGAGGGAGAGTCTGCCTTCTTTCTCGTCAATGTCGAACCAGTTGAGGATCGCACCTACTTCTACCAGACGGTAAGCCTCGTTGAAGGTATCCACCTTGCGGAGGGTGCTTTCATCCCGGCACTGGCCGGCAACGGCTTCCAGCTTGGTCTCACCGCTATTCGGAACGTCAAAGTAGAAGAAGTGGTCAGCTGCTTCCTTCACACCCAGGCTCACGCCGTTGGCAAAAAGCTCTACAGAAGGCTGGTTGGAGTAAACGGTAACCTTGGTCACATCTTCCACCCGGTCTACATAGCGCTTGCCGCACAGATGGACGAAGGGTTCATCGGAGAGCCATGCCTTGTAAGCGTAGAAGGAGTCCTTCTTATAGGAGCGGTCGAAGGTGACAAGACCCTTGTGGTTCTGGCCGTTTTCACCGCCCTCAGCACGGGCATCCGCGCCAAAGTCGAACATATTCCACACGTGGGTCGCCCACATATACTTGCGGGTGAACAGCTGCTTGATCAGCTCCTCGTGGTAGTAAGCCTGGTATTCCTCGGTGTAGTCGCCCTGGCGGGGATCGGAGTTGTGCCAGTTGAGGGCCTCGCAGCCGTACTCGGAGCAGCCGATGGGAATGTTGGGGTGCATAGCGTGGAACTTATCAAACCAGGGGCCGTTCATAGAAGTGTCGCCGCCGTACCAGCCGAAGTAGTGGTTGTAGGATACCACATCGGGGATCTGCAGGTAGGGACCTTCCATCTTGCACATAGAAACAGCTGCGATGGTTGTCAGACGGGTCTTATCCATCTCGTGGCACAGATCGTTCAGGATGCGGTGGTTCTCCAGCAGGTCGTCATCGCTGCCGCCGATGGAAATCTCGTTGGAAAGACCCCAAACCACGATACAGGGGTGGTTGTAGTTCTGGGTGATCAGTTCAGTCATCTGGCTGATGGTGTTCTCACGACCGGCAGGCATATGCTTGGAGATGTAGGGGATTTCTGCCCAGATCACCAGACCGGCCTCGTCGCACAGGTCATAGAAATGCTGGTCGTGCTGATAGTGAGCCAAACGAATGGTAGTTGCGCCCACCTCAC
>JAZUSG010000034.1:0-4491 GCA_045606605.1 Faecousia sp. | reverse complement strand
CAGCGGGAAGACATGCCGGCCACTTCCTTCATCTTCAGCTCGCAATCCAGCTCACCGCACCACATGGTCTTAACAAAGCCGCCGTTTTCTTCCTGCAGCTTCTTGGCCTCTTCCAGGCTGTGGGCTTCGTAGATATGCTCTTCCAGGTTCTTCTTGGCCCGCTCGAACATACCCTGGTGCACCAGCTCCAGCTGCTCAGCAACACCAGTCTCCAGCTCCTCCAGCTTCACAACGGTCTTCACACCATCGTTACGGCGAACCAGGACACACTGGCCGTTCTCCAGATCGCGGGGGCCGCACTCGACACGCAGGGGCACGCCCTTCATCTCATATTCAGCGCACTTCCAACCCATAGAGTTGTCGGAAGAATCCATCTTCACCCGCAGACCGGCTTCGATCAGGCGATCCCGCAGGGCGGCAGCGCCTTCCAAAACGCCGGGCTTATGCTGGGCAACGGGCAGCACGATGGCCTGAATGGGCGCGACCTTGGGGGGCAGCACCAGACCGTTATTGTCGCCGTGGGTCATAATGATGCCGCCGATAAGACGGGTGGACACACCCCAAGAGGTCTCGTGGGGATTCGATTTCTGATTGGTCTTGTCGGTAAATTCGATCTCAAATGCCTTGGCAAAACCGTCGCCAAAGTAGTGGGAAGTACCGGCCTGCAGCGCCTTCCGGTCGTGCATCATACACTCGATAGTATAGGTAGCTTCTGCGCCGTTAAACTTTTCCTTTTCAGTCTTCTGACCGCGGGTAACAGGCATTGCCAGCACATTTTCGCAGAAGTCTGCATAGACATTAAGCATCGTCTCCGTGAAGGCCTTTGCCTCCTCCGCAGTAGCGTGGATGGTATGGCCCTCCTGCCACAGGAACTCTCTGTGGCGCAGGAAAGGACGGGAGGTCTTTTCCCAACGAAGCACGCTGCACCACTGTTTATACTTCATAGGCAGCTGCCGATGGGTCTGCAGAATATTGGACCAATGCTCACAGAACAGTGTCTCAGAGGTGGGACGGATTGCATAACGCTCTTCCAGCTTTTCGCTGCCACCGTGGGTAACCCACGCACACTCGGGCGCAAAGCCTTCCACATGGTCCTTTTCCTTCTGCAGCAGACTTTCCGGGATCAATAAAGGCATATACACATTCTCAACGCCCTGCTTTTTGAATTCTGCATCCATAATACGCTGGATATTTTCCCAAATAGCATAGCCATAAGGCCGATAAATAAACACACCCTTAATGGAGGAGTAGTCAATGAGCTGCGCCTTGGTACATACATCCGTAAACCATTGGGCAAAGTCCTGCTCCATATCGGTAATCTGTTCTACCTTTTTCTCTTTTGCCATAGCTTTCACCTCTTGCATAATTTGCTTTTCTCGTAATTTATATTGTAGCACATCTGTCAAGGGTTTGCATAGGATGAAACACAGTTTTTTCGGGAGGAAGTCATGACACAGGTAACGCTTTTTCTGGAGCCTGCCGTGGCTCTTTTTTATACTCACATTGCTAAGCAGGCCGGTGTGCCTTTGGAGCAAGTGCTCAGCGATGCGCTTTTTAAATTAGCCGGCGAACTGTCCTTAGAGGCGCTGCAGACCCAGCAGGATATTTGCATATAAATAAGACCGCTGGTTTAAGCGGGGTTTCATAAAACAGCATTCGGTTTTGTCCCAGTCTTTTTCCCTTCAACCACAGAATAATCTCTTGAAATATACAAAGTATTTCTGCGCGCCTATTCCTTGTTAAAGAGAAAATCCAAAGCACAAAACCGCAACGCACTTCAAAAGCAAAGATTTTGATACCAAGACAAAGAAAATCGCTATGGTAAGGCTAACGCCCACCATAGCGATTTTTTGCGGTATTGGATTAAAAGATTGCTTTTGCAGCGGATGCTGTTTTATGAAGCCCCGCCTTTATCAGCGGTCGTATTCTGCTGCGCAGTGAGCATATCCATATACTCTTCCAGGCAAAGATCCAATTCCTTCAGTTCCAGGGAAAGTTCTGTGCCAACATAACGGAAATGCCAAGGCTCGTAGATGATGCCCGTGATATTGTAGTGACCTTCCGGATAGCGGAGAATAAAGCCATAATCCCAACAGTGGGCTGCCAGCCAGTCGTACATCGCCTGAGAGCCGTTGATATCTGCCGCAAGACCGGTCTGATGTTCGCTGTGGCCGGGGAGCGCGGTGTCCTTACCGGTCTCCTGTTCTGCCTGCTCCCGGGTCATACCCTCGTTCATATACTTTTGCACGCTGCGATCCCACATCCGCTGCTGCGTTGCCTTGGAGCGGTATGTATTATTGATCTTCACCGAATGACCGGCTGCCCGGCAATCCTCCAGCATCTGCTGCAGGGCATCCCGACCCGCGCTGTCAAACTGGAAGCCCTCGATACTTGCCAGCTTTACCACATAATCTTCCGGCACCGGATTCCAGCGGTTGGTGAGCAGAATGGACTTGCCCTTGGAGGTGAAGAATCGGTTAATACCGTCGATCTTCAATTTGCCAATTGCCATCGTGCCATCAGCTTGCAGATAGTAGGTATCCTGTTCCAGCTGCAGCCAGCCAGTTTTGATCGCGCCGTTTTCATCGCAGTAATAGCGCTTTCCCTGCCACTCCAGCCAGCCGTTATGGGGATGGCCATCCTCTTCAAAGAAGTATTTGCCGGTCTCATCCTCGTGCCAACCGGTAACCACAGCACCTTCTTCTGTGAGCAGGAAACGGACATTGTCGATGGTCTGCCAGCCGGACAGCGTGTGTCCGTCAGCAGTGAAGTAATAGCGCTTATCTTCTATCGTATGCCAGCCGGTCAATGCCACACCCTCTGCAGAGAAGTAGCAGCGTTTTCCGTCCAGAATCTGCCAGCCGATGACCATTGTGCCTTCGTCTGTGAAGTTGTAGGTCTTGCCGTCTATCTGACATCTGCCGGTAGCCAGCTTGCCATCTTCGTGCAGATAATAAGATTTACCATCCACCTCTTGCCAGCCGGTGGCGCGGATTCCGTCTGTACCGAAGTAATAACGGGCGCCGTCCAGCTCCTGCCAGCCGGTGTACATATAGCCGGTATCCGGGTCGAAATAATAGAGCTCCCCGTCAATGTATTTCCAGCCTTTTTGGACTTTTCCGTAATAGTCCGTATACCGCACGCCGCCGGGCAGCTCGACAAATCCGCTTCTATCAAGAATATCGAAGGAAAAAACCACCCGCAGCAAAACATAAAGTGCCATGATCAGCAAGATCACGGCAAGCACTAACGCGGTAATCTGTTTCCATCGCTTATTTAAGAGCTTGGTTTCCATGAAAACTTCTCTCCAATAAAAAATGCATTTTTCGACATTATAGCACAATTTATCTCTTCCTGCAAGCAGGAATTGTGTTTTTCTATTTTATGGATATTGAAATGGCACGTAAGTTGTGGTAAAATATGAAAGATTATGGAAATGCGCCTTGCGCGCCACCTACAAAGGAGACTTCTAACTATGAAACTCGGTATCGTTGCGCAGAGGCCTATTTTCATAACTCCTTATAAATCCATAAACGTGCGATAAATCCTTGCGCCACAAGGACTTTCGGGATTCGGACAAAAATGTATCTTCATGTATCTCCACGCATCTGCCTGCCAAAAAGGTGTATAAAAGGTGTGTGGAAAAAGTGAAACTACCGAGAAAAAACCAATGCAACGAAGCCTATAACAACACCCCGTCTTCACGAAAAGACGGGGTGTCTTGTTTCATTTAATCATATCAATCCCACGCTGGAGCGTATCTGCAGATATAGCTCCGGTTGCCTGTGCAACAAGATATCCTTCTGCATCGACAAAGTAAGTGGTAGGCAAAGAATATACGCTGTAGGTCATTGCCGCATCGGAGTCTGTATCATAGAACACCGGGAAGGAATATCCTTTCTCCGAAACAAACGCTTTTGCGGAGTTTAGTGTTTCGCGACCGCCGGTCATATTGACCATTAAGAAATGGATCCCATCACCAAGCTCCAGATATTTTTCGTAGAAATCAGGCATCTCGCTTTGGCAAGGGCCGCACCAGCTTGCCCAGAAATTCAGCACGATCGGCTTCCCAATATAATCAGACAGATTGACTTTATTCCCCGATGCATCATAAACAGTGAAATCGGGGGCCTTGGTCAGTTGCCGTTCCGTGTCACCTGTACCTGAGCTGTCGCTTTGACTTTCGTTATCATTCTTATTTTGATCTCCCTGAAATAGCAGCCCGTCGGAAGTATCACTTTTGCTAAGCTGCGTATAAAGCACCGAAGCACCGCCGATCAGAAGAACGAACACCAACACAAGTATAATTATGTTTTTCTTCTTGCTCATAGTTCCTCCTTACCCGAGAATGCTCAGAAAACGCCCAAGCATACCCGTTGCCATCAGAATACCGATTACAACAAGCAAACTGCCGCTGACGATATTGATAACCTTGTAATTTTTCTTGATCCAGTTGAATGCCGATTTCAGATAATCAATCAGCACCGCGCT
>JAZUSG010000033.1:0-4435 GCA_045606605.1 Faecousia sp. | reverse complement strand
CACAGAACGACATGGCTACGATCCGACTTGGATCAGGCCGAAGTCTGCCAGCCGCTCCAGCACGCAGTAGGGCGTGGGCTCATAGGGGTAGCGGTACTCGTCGGCATTGCTTTCGTCCCGGCCGATCGTGCGGATCTGCAGCCGCTGATCCCAGACGGCTTCTTTATTCTGTGAAATCGATCTCATGGCAGGAAAAGTCCTTCTCTAAAATCAAATCGTCCACGGGCTTGCCATCTACCATATGGGCATCTTTGATCCGCTTGATCTCCCGGAAGCCCAGCTTTTTGGCGCAGCCCAGCATCTTGTGGTTACCGCTCCAGGTCTCGATCAGAAAACGGGTTTCGCCATGGCTGCGGTAATATTCTATCAGGGCGGTCAGTGCCTTTGTGCCGATGCCCTTACCCCAGTAGTCCATCTCGCAGATCTCAATGCCAAGTCCTCGGACAGCATGATTCTCCGGGGCGTTTTTCCGCTGATCAATGGAGTCCCAGGGCGGATATTCAAAATTGCTGTCCAGAAAATAGGAGGAGACCAGGCCGATATGCCGCCCATCCACCTCGATCTCAAAGCGCCAGCGTATGGCATCCTCGGGCATGCCGGCCATGATTTCCATCATGTCTCCTCGCAACTCTTCCGCATCCACCGGCTCCAGAGTCATCCACGGCGTGTCCGAGCGGAACCACTCCGTCTCCACATTGGTCCAGCGAACCTCGTCCTCCACATCCGAAAGAACATAATCCCGAAGGGTAATATTTTCGTATGTAAGCTGCATATTGTGCCTCCGTTTCTGCTGATATGAAAATTCTACGGATCAAGTTCAATCTCAATGCAATGAGCAAACTCCAAATTCGGAAGGCTCCTGGGGGGCTTTACGGAAAAGTCCCAGACGCTTATAAAACCACGGACGGTGAGCAAATTGCCTTCTAAATGAATATCGTTGACACAGAAATACTTATAGCCCTTTGTAAACTCCCTGTGGGAGAAAGCGGCTTTCGTCTCCAGGGTTTCCGCCCGAAGGATCTCCCAGCGCCTTGCGGTGACCTGGCAGACGATGTGCCTGTGGTCAATGGCCGTAAAGCCCCAGGCGGTGGCAGGCCGCTTTTCCTGAAGCACTTCCCCCGTGTGAATGTCCAGCAGCTGCAAGGCTTGCTCCCGCCGGTGGCACAGGATCGTGCTGTCATTCACAAACAGGCTTGTGATGCCACGCTTGCTTTTGCTTCTCCAAAGCAGTTCGCCGCTGCGGGCATCCAGGCAGAACAGCCCCCTTTCCCAGGTCTGTGCAAAGACGTATTTTCCGTCAGAGGAGACCGCCACCCCAAACTGATTAAGATAGGCGGCAACGATCCATTTGCTCGACCACTGAGCACGGCTCCCGTCCGCAAACAGCACCGACACAACCGGCAGATCGGCAGGATCAATTGCAATCAGCCGAATACCGCCTGCATCAAAGGCGGTAACAAAGTGATGACGGAACAGGCGATAATTCTTATGAAAAACCACACGACCGTTTTCCACGGTCTGCTTGTACAGCTGATCCATTAACCCATCCCCTTTCCCGTTCGATCTGCTTTCATTGTACTATAAAGGCAGACAGATGTAAAGAGAAACAGCAGGCCTCCTTTCGGAAACCTGCTGAAAAGATCAGTTTAAGCTGTTTTTCCTACGCATTATATAGCGGCTGCCGTGGACAATTTGGGTGACTTCGAAGGCCAATCTCTTGTACAACGAAACTGCACGTTTGTTTTCGATGAATACATACAGCATGACAGGGGCGCTGACGGATGCACAGCATTTTTTGATAACGCCTGAACCAATCCCTTGATTTTGATATTCTGGAAATACATACAGGTCATCTATTTCAAACTGTCCATCATCATTTTTATAGAAATGATAATACCCCGCCTTTTTTCCATTGGCATAGACCACGGTGTATTCGCCGATGGAGGCTTCGATCTTCCGCCGTACCCAATTTATCACCCTGTCATAGTCAATGGTCTCCAGGCGCTCATAGCGGTGGATCAGCTCCTTGCAAAGGGCATAAATGGGCTCGATATCCTCCGGTTTCGCCGTCTGATAAATAATGTTCATACGATACCGCCGATCCTTAAGTTTTTGAGGCAGGTCTTTCATAGACATAAAGCAGGGCAGAGCCGTCCTCGTAGCGGTGATGGCAGTAATACCCCGCCTTTTGAAAGGCTCTTTGAGAGGCAAGATTTTCGGAGAAGATCACGGCCTCACTTCTTTCAATGGCAGAGCAGATGATCTCTGTACTTTCTAAAAGCTCCTGTAAAAGCCTCGTCCCGATGCCGCAGCCACGCTTTTTCGGATCCACAAGAAGCTCCATGATCAATATCGTCCGCTCCCGTCGGCAAAAGGCCGCAACCGCCAGAGGAATGTCTTTTTCAAACACGACCTTGCACCAGAAATTCTCCCCCGGGACAAAGCCCTCTTCCTTCACCCAGTATTCATAAAAACTGCGAAAGCCCTCGTCCAAGCCCGTAGCCGCAACCGCCTGTTCATCCAGCCACGCCTCAACAAAAGCCATCCCACAGGGCTCATAATCCCGCCACTGGTAATTCATCATGGTAATGTCCTTCTATAGTACGTCGAAGTCAGGTTTTTTTAATCGGCTTTATTATAGCAAGAAGCTTCGTGAATTACAATATGACAAAGGTCTAAGATAGAGAAAAAGCACCCGCCGAAGCGGATGCCTTAATCGTCTTTTACATAGGTTGCAATATCTTCCAGGGAACAATCCAGCACAGCGCAGAGCTTGCTGAGCGTTTTGGTCTCTATGTTATCATTTGCCCGGAGGCGGCGGATGGTTTTACTGTCGATCCCACACTTTTCTCTGAGCTGATAGGTGCTGATACCCTTTTCTTTCATTGTGAGCCATAGCTTATCAAAGCGAATCATTCTGCATCCCCCCCCGATGTACCTATATTGACGTATTGGAGTTAAAGCGTGCGTTCCATAAAAATCTCATCCCAAGGGTGAGATACCTCTACAAAACCGAACTGTTCAAAAAGCTTTCTGGAAGCATCATTTCCTTCAACATAGCACATTGAGACCTTCTGATATTTTCCTTCGTCTCTCATTGCGTCCAGAACAAGACCTACCGCCGCTTTTCCGTATCCCTTACCTTGGTAACGCTTGTCAATGAAAAGCTGACAAAAGTCGTAAGCACCTTTTTCGGGTGCATCTAAGTACATGCCCATTCCCACCGCAGTTTCGTTATCATAAACATTGAACACATGGGGATGCAATTTGCGGTGCAACCACGCTCTTGCCAGCATTACTACACTGTTGCATACATAGTCCCGCTGATCCTCGGCAACTTCCAGATCCGTCCGCCCTGTTTCATAATCTATATCAACCAAGTGTATCATAGGATTACCTCTTTCGTGAATGATGATCGGCCAATGGAATTATAGCATGACTTTGGAAGAATTACAACGGTATGAACTTAACCTGTGCTCAACGCGAACTTAACGTGCGCTCTGATAAAGCCTCAAATTGGCATTTGAGCATCGAAAAAGGCAGCCACCTTTCGGTAGCTGCCTTTGTAATTTGAGAAGCAAATTATCTCTTGGAGTTTTTGCATTGGCGTTTCACAGCGTTTTATATCGTGCGTAACGCTCATATCGTGGGATATTGTGGGGGCGTAATCGCATATCGTTTGATATTTTGGGTACTGCCTCATAGAATGTTGCACCAAATTAGCACCAAACTCACACCAAGATTAACACCCGTACTATTAGACAAATTGGATTTGGTTTACTTGGGCTCACTATCTGTAACAACATAAAACCCTTCTTGAATTGCAGAAATTGTTGCGATGGAACATACAGCTATGGTAATGCACTTCAATTCCACGAAGGATATTGTCAACGGCAACAGGAACAGCAGTAGTCCTGTTGCTTTGTTCATAATTGTATGCAGAGATATTAACCGTTTTTTTGAAACATATCCCCATATGATATTACTGACTTTGACAAATGCAATCACACCGCCCCATATCCATAACCACCACGGAATATGGATTGTTGATAACAATTTAATCAAAGATGCTATTACAAATACAAAGTCGGCTACAGTATCCATCTTAGCCCCCAATTCGCTGGTGCTGTGTGTCTTTCTTGCGATAGTACCGTCAATCATATCACTAAAACCACAAAGGAGATATATGATATAAAACTCCGCTGAAAACACAGGAAAGAACAGCAATAAAATACTGCCAAGAATACGGCAACCCGTGAGTATATTTGCTATGTGTTTTATCATCTGTTCACCCGCAAATTGGAATTTATCTGTCGGCATCTATCAATATTGCTCTGCACGGCGAACCATCCACGCCCGATAAATTCAGTGGTGCGGCATTTAATAAATAAACACCTTCCGACACCTCTAATAAACGAATTCCTTCAAGCAAGAT
>JAZUSG010000032.1:0-4630 GCA_045606605.1 Faecousia sp. | reverse complement strand
AAATCCCGAATGCTAAAGCATTCGGGATTTTTACTTTTTCGCTTTTCACTATTCGTTTTTCACTTTTCTCTATTTTTACGTTCGGGATTTTTAAGTAATAGGTGATAGTGAAGAGGTGACTATGCTTCCACATAAAGCCGTTTTTATGCGCACTATTCAAACAGACCGACTCATATCAAAAAAGTTTTATCGCGATCGAGTTAAAGCGAACAGATCTGACAAATAAGAAATAATCGCCTTTCAAGTTTTATTCCGACTTTGTCGGAGTGATATTATTGCCATATGGCAATAGTGTTATTGAAACCTTTCGGTTTCAGTGTTATTTTATTCGCCACCAAAACTCGCGAAACGAATACCACTTGCCGTTAGGCAAATATCACTGCGAAGCAATATAACTCGCCTTTGGCGAATAAAACTGCGAGACTTCCTTATGAGAAGTCTCGCTATGCCGTTCCCTTTTTGTTTTGATAGGGTAAGGTGTAATACACCTCGTTTGTCAAGTTGTTTTAAGGAGAAGTAAGTTCCATAAAAGAGCTAACAACATTGCCTGAACAAATAACTTCAATATGTATAGTAAAATATTGGGGATCAATAGACATAGACATACAAAGATCATACACTTCGTCAATATAGGTAATAGCCTTGCCTACAACATAGCTTGCATTGCGACCGCTTCCAACCATCTCAGTGGACGTTACTGAGGCTTTGAAATGGGTATTTTCTACGGTTCCAATGCTGGTATGAAAACCTTTGCTTTCTGCATATGTTGCGATACCTTCAGTCATAGCGTCCAAACTAAATATATAACGGAATATAAAGTACTCTGTTCGTTCGTCATTACAAGCGCTGCATTTTAGTTTGCGATAACCGAAATTGTATGTTGTTTCATCCTTTTCTTCCAGTGTTACATATGCATGATCCACTTTGTTTCCGGTTATACCACATACTGAGCAAGTGCCTTCTTTAGTACAAGTGGCACCAACCCATTGGTGTCCCGGAGATTTGACAGTTTCGTTGACAGAATAACCACAAACGGAACAGGAAATTTGTTTTTCTCCGTTTTTTGTGCAAGTGGCTTCTGTAAGTATTTCTTGCGTGGTCATAAAATGCTCTTTCAAATTGTATTGACAAGACTCCCGGTACTCGCAGAGTTGACAGGTGTTGATCCCTTCACCTGGGTCAATACAAGTTGCCTCTCGCACTACAGTGTTTGTAAAAACGTGGACACCGTTGGTTGCAATTGTCTCTAAAACGGATTCGCCGCACACAGTACATACTTTGGTGCATTCTCCTGTTTGGGAGCAGTTGGGTTCTTTAGTAACAGTGCCGTTTTCTGCTAATATATGGGAGAGCTTGGCAATGGATTCATACTTTTCTGCGCCACAAACAGTGCATAGATACTTCTCTATGCCTTCTTCTGCACAGGTTGCTGGCTTTTCGGTTTTGCCTGTTCCGTAGGTGTGTTCCAAAGTTGCGATGGTCTCTGTGTAGTGGTCTCCGCAATGCGCACAGGTAAAAGTTTTTTCCCCGACTTGGGAGCAGCTTTCAGAAATGGTGATTTTAGCCTCGTATTGGTGAATGCATTCTTTTTTACACGCAGCAAACAATATGCCAATGCACAGAAGAACCAAGCCGTACTTTATATGCTTCATAAAAATCTCCTTTCTGTTTTGGGACATATGCTTCTTGCAAATCTTTGTAGTAGAGGGGGAGGTCAAGGGATCGTTAGGTTTTGCTATTACAGATCAATACCCTGCAGTTCCATCAGCTCCAGGACCTGCTGCCCCCGTTTGGTAAGGCCCATACTGCCGTGGACAGGAAAACCTGTGTAGGCGGTCATATCCGCGCCGGGCAGGGGGGTGTAGTCCAAGTAGATCAGCTGCTTTTTCTCCAGTAGCTGGATGAGCACACTGTACTCCTCCTGAGTATAGGTATCCTCTTCTTTGTATATGGGGGTCATATCATCCGCTTTTCGGGCTACGGGCAGGAAGGAATACTGCCCCAGAGACGCAAGAAGGGAAATCTCACCCTCGGTCATAGTGAGGGTTTGGCCGCAGCCGCCGCAGCTATCGCAGCAGTTGCCGCTGCAGGATCTACAGTCAGCCATTTTTTGTCCTCCGTTTGTTATACCGGGCGCAGGTCATATTGCCGGGAGCCTACGCCCATTTTTTCTGCCACTTCCAGGGTGTGGATGCCGTTACGGGATTCCATCCGCTCTATGAGATCGGCTTTACCCGGATCTGCAGATGCATACACCAAATCCACGCAGGCCTGGTCGATGGCAACCGGGTCTAAGCTGGCAAGGATGCCCACATCTTCCATACAGGGCAGCTTCGCGCCTTCACCGCAGCAGTCGCAGTCCACACTTAAGTTTTTCATCACATTGATATAGACGATGTTGCCGCGAAAGTAGTTGGCAACTGCCCAGGCGGAGTCTGCCATTGCCTCCAGGAAACGGTCCTGTTCTCTATCCCAGAAATGAGCGGGATCGCCTACACCGTGGACATAGCCCTTGCCATAGGAGGAGGCAAAGCCGATGGCAAGCTGCTTGATCGCGCCGCCAAATCCGCCCATAGGGTGGCCCTTAAAATGGGACAGGACCAGGGCACTGTCATAGTTTACGATATCTTTACCCACAAAGGTCTTTTTGATGACCGTTCCGTCCGGAATGGGCAGCTCCAGGTCCGGACCTTGGGCATCCAGCAGGTCTACCGGGTACATATCCGACCAGCCGTGCTTTTTGATGGTGGCCATATGGCGCTCTGTGGTGTTGCGGGAGCCTTCGTAAGCAGTGTTGCACTCTACGATGGTGCCGCCGACGAAATCCACCACCGGCTTCCAAAAGGACGGACGCATAAAATTGGGGTTGCCTTCTTCACCGGAGTGTACTTTGATGGCAATATTGCCGGTGAGGGGTTTTCCCAGCTGCTGATACATTTTCAGAACAGTTTCAGGGCGCAGGTCTTTGCAAAAATATACGGTAGATCCCATAGGTGAGCCTCCTTGCGTTTTTCTTTTATTGTAATAAAAAATTTCCTCTTTGGCAACTGCAATTTCGATGGAGAATCCTAAGAGGTTTTTCTTACAGTAGACCCCGAGGAGGGAATACTATGAAAAAAGACTTCAAAAAGCGTTTGATTTGTTGGGCAATACCCCTTGCGGTGGGTGGACTGGCTGCGCTCCTCTCCGGGGGGATGGGAAGCTATCGGGTGATGAATCAGCCACCCCTTTCACCGCCGGGATGGGTGTTTCCCATTGTGTGGACGGCGCTGTACTTACTGATGGGCGAGGCGTCCTGGCGGGTGCTGACCTCCGGCGCAGAGCCGGACAAGATCCGAAAAGCGCTGATCGCCTACGGGGTGCAGCTGGGGCTGAATTTTCTGTGGCCCATTGTATTTTTCGGCGGACAGATGTACCTGACGGCATTCTTAATTTTGATTTTGCTTTGGGTGGCGATCTTTATCACCTTGCGCCGATTCTCCGCCATCAATGAAACCGCCGGAGATCTGCTGATTCCGTATCTTTTGTGGGTTACTTTTGCGGGATATTTGAATTTAGGTGTGTATTTACTCAATTAAATTGCGAAAACCACTTGTAAAATATTCCTTTTTGACGTATACTCTTTATATTATAGCTTTATAAAGAGGTAATTGCTATGGAACTGATTTCTGTCCGTGAACTATTTAAAAACACAGAAAAATATGCCGATCAGACGGTTACAATTGGCGGCTGGGTTAAAAATCGCCGCCCCAGTAAGCAGTTCGGCTTTATTATGCTGGGAGACGGTACCTATTTTAACCCCATTCAGGTGGTTTATGACGATACCATCGAAAACTTCCAGGAAATTTCCAAGATCAACATCGGCGCTGCCCTGATCGTTGAAGGCACTGTGGTGCTGACCCCTGACTCCAAGCAGCCCTTTGAGATCCAGGCTAAGACCGTAACTGTGGAAGGCGCTTCCACCGGCGACTATCCTCTGCAGCCCAAGCGGCACTCTATGGAGTTTTTGCGCACCATCACCCATCTGCGCCCCCGGACCAACACCTTCCAGGCCGTGTTCCGTGTGCGCAGCCTGGCAGCAATGGCCATCCACCAGTTCTTCCAGGATCGGGACTTTATCTATGTGCACACCCCGCTGATCACCGGATCTGACTGTGAGGGCGCAGGTGAAATGTTCCAGGTTACCACCCTGGATCTGAATAACGGCCCCAAGGCGGAAGACGGCAAGGTAGACTTCTCCCAGGACTTTTATGGCAAGCCCACCAATCTGACCGTATCCGGTCAGCTCAACGGCGAGACCTTTGCGATGGCCTTTAAGAATATCTACACCTTCGGTCCCACTTTCCGGGCAGAGAAGTCCAACACCACCCGGCACGCTGCCGAGTTCTGGATGATCGAGCCGGAAATGGCCTTTGCTGACCTGGATGATCTGCTCCGCGTGGAAGAGGATATGCTGAAGTATATCATTTCTTATGTGCTGGAGCATGCCCCCGAGGAAATGAACTTCTTCAATTCCTTTGTGGATAAGGGTCTGCTGGACCGCCTGAATAACATTCTGAATAATGACTTTGGTCGCATCACCTATACTGAGGCGGTGGCGCTGCTGGAAAAGCATAACGATCAGTTTGAC
>JAZUSG010000031.1:0-19260 GCA_045606605.1 Faecousia sp. | reverse complement strand
CGATCCTACAGAGGGTACGACCCTTCCCGATGAATCCACCGCTCCCCAGGAGACACTCCGCTTAAATCGCAGCGATATGACCCTGAGTCAGAAGGGCGCAAGCTGGGTGCTCTACGATGGCAGCATTGCCAAGAACCTGATTACCTGGACCAGTGACGACGAAACGGTTGCTACCTTCCAGGATGGCAAGGTAGTTGCTGTGGGCGGCGGTATGACCACGGTTTATGCTGAATATGGCGACCAAAAGGTCAGCTGTATCGTTCGCTGCAGCTTCCAGGAAAGCTCCGGTGTGGTTGGCAACGGCGGCGTTTCGGAAGACGGCGGCGGCGGATCCGGCGTGATAACCGGCACAATCAATGTGCAGGAGTCCCTGAATGTGCGTCCCGGTCCCGGCGACTATACGAGTGTAGTAGGTTCCCTGACACCGAATGAGCGGGTAACCATCACCGAACAGCAAACCGACGCTACCGGCATGGTTTGGGGTAAAATCGGTGAGGGTAAGTGGATCTCCATGGACTATGTGAAGGTAGATGGTTGATTCGCTAAGTACTAAAAGCGTCTAATTACATAAGATAATTGCCGAAATGCGTCTGCATTTCGGCAATTTCTTTATTCTGCGTGAAAACGCGCCAGATTTCTGCGGAACAGAAATGTGATGCACCAGAGACCGGCAAGGCCAACCAGCGCATAGATGATCCGGCTGAATGTAGCAGCCTGACCGCCAAAGATCCATGCAACCAGGTCAAACTTAAAAAGACCGATAAGACCCCAGTTGATCGAGCCGATAATGGATAAAATGAGTGCCAGCGTATCCATACATATCCCTCCGTTCGTGTTGTTGGATGGTGCTATTTTGTCCCAATGAAAATAAAATATGCAAACCATTGAAAAGAAATTGTTTTTTCGTTATAATATAAAAAATAAGCTGGAGGGAAGACCTATGACAACACTCTATGAAGGCGCGTTTGCAAAAATTAATTTAACGCTGGATGTGCTGGATAAGCGTCCGGACGGTTATCATAATTTAAAAAGTGTGATGCAGACGATTTCCATTCGGGATGATGTGGAGATCGACGTGGATACGGATGCCCCATGGACACTTACCTGTGAAACAGAAGGCGTTCCGTGCGACCAGCGGAACCTGGCCTGGAAGGCCGCCAAGGTGTTTTATGAAAACACAGGTCTCAAGACCACCGGCCTGGCTATCCGCATTCATAAGCGCATTCCTATGGAAGCGGGTCTTGGCGGCGGCAGCGCAGATGCCGGTGCGGTGCTGCGGGCGCTGAACCGCCATTACGGAGAACCTCTTTCCATTTTGGCCCTCAGTGAGCTGGGAAGCTTGGTGGGAAGCGATGTGCCTTTTTGCACCCTGTGCGGCACGGCAATGGTAGAGGGCAGAGGGGAACGTCTGCGGAAGCTGCCGGATATGCCCGATTGCTGCTTTGTGGTGTGCAAGCCGGACTTTTCTTCTTCTACACCGGAACTGTACCGCAAGCTCGATGAAACCGTGATCGCCAAGCGGCCGGACCATCAGGCAATGGAGAGCGCGCTACTTGCCGGGGACTTGAGCAAGATCGCAGAGAATATCTACAATGTGTTCGACCCGGTGGTGACCCAGGATCACCTGGAGCTCAACTATATTAAATCGATCTATAATAGCTACGGCTCTATCGCCCAGCAGATGACCGGCTCCGGTTCGGCGGTATTTGCCATCGTGCCGGATTTTGAGTTTGCCGCGGTGATCTGCAATATGCTGCGTGACAACTATCCCCAGGTGTTTATTGCCAAACCTGTATAAATTTCGCATAAACCGTCCATACTGAAGTTATTTCAGTATGGACGGTGTTTTTATGAAAAAACTTATCAAATTGGTCATTTTTGGGGTGCTGATCTGCTCCCTTTTGGGGATCACAGACCTGTGGAAGGATAAAAAACTTTTGCAGGATAATCTGATCCGCCTGCACGTGGTGGCAAATTCCGATTCTGACCAGGATCAGCAGATCAAATTGCAGGTGAAAGACGCAGTAGTGAATTACCTGCAGCCGATTATGGATAACTTCTCCTCCAAGGAAGCGGCAATGGCATACGTAAAGGAAAACCTCACCGCCTTACAGGAGGTGGCAAACCGGGCGCTGGATTCTCTGAATGTTGCGGATAGAGCCAAGGTTACCTTCCAGCCGGAACGTTTTTTGACCCGGGTATATGAGACCTTTTCTCTTCCTGCCGGGGTGTATGATGCCCTGCGGATCGAAATTGGCAATGCAGAAGGGGAGAATTGGTGGTGCGTGGTATTCCCATCCCTTTGTCTGCCGGCAACCAGCGACGGCTTTGCCGATACTGCAGTATCTTCCGGCTTTTCGAACAACCTGACCAATACCCTCACCGGGCAGGAAGGCTACCGCCTGCGTTTTTTCTTTCTGGACTGCTTGGGAAGACTGGAAAATTTATTTTACTAAGGGAGAATTAGACCCTGTTATTTGGACCAATTTTGTGCTATGATGATGAAAAAGGAGGGATGGGTATGCTGAAGCTTCTGCTGGGTACAGACTGGACTGCCAACCGGGATGCGGTGCTGAGAATGTTGTCTTCCGACGTGGCCCAGGAAAAGGCAGGACGGATATTGATGGTTCCGGAACTGATCAGCCACGAAACAGAGCGCAGACTCTGCACCGCTTGCGGGGATAGCGCCAGTCGTTTTGCGGAGGTGCTTACCTTTACCCGTTTGGTAAAGCGGGTCTCGGATGTTGCCGGACTGGGGGCACCGGAGTGCCTGGATAACGGTGGACGGCTGGTGGCAATGGCGTCTGCCACCCGTCAGCTCCACAGTAAATTAAAAGCCTATGCTGCCGTCGAGACCCGCCCGGAGTTTCTAAGCGGCCTGTTGGATGCGGTGGATGAATTTAAGCGCTGCTGCATCAGCGCGGCGGACCTGCAGGCCGCGTCGGAGAAGACAGAGGGCAGCCTTGCCCAAAAATTGGAGGAACTGGCGCTGATCTTAGAGGCCTATGATAGTCTGTGCGCCAGAGGCAAACGGGATCCCCGGGATCAAATGACCTGGCTCTTGGAGCAGCTGGAGGAGATCAGCTTTGCCGAAGAGCACGTATTTTACATAGACGGTTTCCCGGATTTTACCCGGCAGCATACGGCCATTTTAGAACATTTAATGCGCCGTTCGCCCCTGGTGGCAGTGAGCCTTACCTGCGATAGTGTGGATACGGATGAACCTGCATTTGAAAAGGCAGCGGCTACCGCAGCGGAACTGCTGCGTCTGGCTCGGCAGGCGGGTGTGGAAGTGGAGCTTCAGCATATTGCGCCGGGAAAAAGAGCGGTTTTGCCGCTGCTGCCCCAGCTGTTGCGGGGAAAAATTGAAAGCGTAGTGCCGATGCTCACCACCTTTTCTGCCAAGTCACCCTATGAGGCCTGCCACAGCGCAGCGGAGCAGATTGTGGAGCAGGTGCGCGCCGGCAGCCGATTCCGGGATTTTAGCGTGGTGTGTACCGATATGGCAGCCTATAGCAATATGCTGCGGATGGTCTTTTCCCGCTATCAGATCCCGGTGTACCTGTCCGGCACAGAGGATATTTTGGATAAAACCGTCATTACCACGGTGCTTTCTGCCATTGATGCAGCCGTGGGCGGCTTTGAGCAGAGTGATGTGCTGCGCTACTTAAAATCCACGCTTTCGCCTCTGGATATTGCCGATTGTGACCGAATGGAAAATTATGCCATCTTGTGGAACGTCTCCGGCAACCGCTGGCAGCAGTCCTGGGAAAATCACCCCCGGGGACTGGGTCAGAACTGGACAGAGACAGATACTATGTATCTGCAACGCTTAAATACTGCCCGCAGCGCGGCGCTCAATCCTCTGTTCCGGTTGGGAAAAGCCATCCGGGAGGGGAAAAACCTGCAGCAAATGGTGGACGCGCTGTATGCGTTTTTAGACGAGGTGCAGCTGGATACCCGGCTGCAGACGATGGCTGAGCAAATGGAGCAGGCGGGAGATCTGCAAAGCAGCCAGGTGCTTAGTCAGCTCTGGGAGATCCTGCTCTCTGCTTTGGAGCAGCTATCGGATGTGCTGGGCGACACCTACTGGGATGGGCAGACCTTTACCCGGCTTTTGAAGCTCCTGCTCAGCCAGTACGATGTGGGTACCATTCCGGCGGTACTGGATGCGGTAACGGTTGGCCCGGTGAGCGCTATGCGCTGCCAGCAGCAGAAGCATCTGTATGTTTTAGGCGCAGATGAGGGCACATTCCCCGCTTATAGCGGTTCGACCGGTGTGTTGAATGACCAGGAACGAATTGCGCTCCGCCAGTTGGGTGTACCGCTGACCGGCGGCGCTATGGAGGGCCTGCAGGCGGAATTTGCGGAGATCTACGGGGTTTTCTGCGGGGCAGAGGAATCGGTAACGGTGTTCTGCTCCGGCGGTCAGCCGTCCTTCCTCTATCGCCGATTGTGTGAACTTGCCGGTGGGGAAGGGGCGTGTAAGTCCCTTGGCTTTTCCCCGATCTCTCCCTTGGAGACCGGCGCGTACTTGGCGCGCTTTGGGGCAGAGCAAGCAGCTGACTTCTTGGGGATCGGGGAGATCTACCGGAGACTGCAGCAGGCGAGTGCCCACGAAATGGGAGAAATGTCTGAGGGCGCAGTGCAAAAGCTCTACGGTTCCAACCTGAAACTTTCCGCATCTCAAATCGATAAGCTGGCAGATTGCAGACTGGCCTATTTCTTAAAATACGGTCTCAAGCTCCAGGAGAGAAAGCCGGCAACGGTGGACCCGGCGGAATTTGGCACATATGTCCACGCGGTCCTGGAGAAGACCGGTCAGGAAATTGTTGCCGCCGGCGGTTTTCACCGGATTACCCTGGAAGATACTCTGGCGATCGCAAACCGCTACTCTGAGGAATATATTGCAGAACGGTTCAGCCAGATTGATTCCGGTCGGCTCAGCTACCTGTTCCGCAGAAATGCCCAGGAGCTGGAAATGGTGGTTACAGAACTGTGGCAGGAGCTGCAGGATTCCGACTTTGAGCCGGTGGATTTTGAACTTGCCTTTGGCGGGGACGGTCAGCTGCCCCCGGTAACGGTGCTTGGCAGTAAAATGACTGCTACCCTCCGGGGCTATGTGGATCGGGTGGATGCCTGGCAGCAGGGGGAGACCACCTATTACCGGGTGGTGGATTATAAGACCGGCAAAAAAGACTTTGACTATTGTGATATCTTTAATGGCCTTGGCCTGCAGATGCTGCTGTATATGTTTGCGCTGGAAGAAAACGGAAGTCCCAAATTGGGCGACAATCCGGTGGCGGCCGGTGTGCAGTATTTTCCCGCCCGTGCGCCGGTGGTGCCGGTGGACGGGAGACCGGATGACCGGGATGCGGCCCTGGCAAGAGAAAAGCTTTGGAAGCGGAAAGGACTCCTGCTGGCAGAGGAATCGGTTTTGGAGGCCATCGAGAAATCCGATACCCCCAAGCGTTCGTACACCAAGCGCAAGGACGGCTCTGTGTCCGGTGATTTGGCAGACCGCCGTCAACTGCAACTGCTGAAGGGCTATGTATTTGCCCTCTTAGGCAAGCTGGTGGACGATATTGCCTCCGGCTGCGTGCAGCCCAATCCCTATACGAGAGGCAGCCGGCACAATGCCTGTGCCTTCTGCCCCTACGGTGCCATTTGTCACGATGCAACGGTTGCCGGCAGACGGGACTATGCGGCAATGCAGCCCCAGAAATTCTGGGAGGAAATCGAAAAGGAGATGAGTAGACGTGGCTGAGAAACTGACACCCCAGCAAAGAGCAGCGGTGGAAGACCGGGGCGGAAAATTGTTGGTCTCCGCAGCCGCTGGTTCCGGTAAGACCAAGGTGCTGGTAGACCGGCTGATGGGCTATATTTTAGACCCGGTTGACCCTGCCAATATTGACGATTTTCTCATCATTACCTACACAAAAGCTGCCGCCGCGGAGCTGCGTGGCAAGATTGCTGCAAAGCTCTCCCAACTGATTGCCGAAAATGCCGCCAATAAGCATTTGCAGCAGCAGCTGCAGCGGTTGTACTTAGCGAAGATTTCAACTGTTCACGGCTTTTGTACAGACGTTTTGCGGCAGTTTGCTTACCGCTTGGATCTGTCCGCGGATTTTCGCGTGGCGGATGAGGGTGAGTGCCTTCAGCTGCAGCAAAAAGCGTTGGAGCAGGTACTGGATGCGGCCTATGAACAGGCAGCGGCAGATCCGGACTTTTGCGCCTTTGTGGACTCCCAGGGTCTTGGCCGGGATGACCGGCAAATCCCGGAGATCCTCTTGAAGGTCTATAGCAGCGCAAGATGCCATCTGCACCCGGATCGGTGGCTAAACTGGTGCGCCGGGATGACGGATGAAACCATTTTCGATGCCGGTCAGACCCCCTGGGGACGATATCTGATAGAGGATCTGTACCAGTACTTATATGGGCAAATCGATGCTATGAACCGCTGCCTCCAGGCCGCGGCGTTGGAAGCAGAAATGGAAAAGCCGGTGGCGCTCTTTTCTGCTACCGTGGCGCAGCTGCAGAATCTTTGCAATTTTGAAAGCTGGGATGGCATCGTTTTAAACCGGGATGTGGATTTTGGCAGACTTACCTTTTCAAAAAAATGCACAAACCTTCAGCTTGTGGAGCAGATGAAGGCGGTTCGCAATGCCTGCAAAGAGGGACTTGCCAAGCGACTTCGCAGCTTTACCGATCTGAGCGCGCAGGTTTTGGCGGATATGGAAAAATCTGCCGCCGCAGCCCGGGGATTGGTGGCACTGGTGCGCAGCTTCGCGGAGCGTTACGATCAGCTGAAAAGCGGTTACGGAATCCTGGATTTTAGCGATCTGGAGCATAAGACATTGGATCTGCTCTTAGGCAAAAGCCGGGAGCATACAACCGTTGCCGCCAAAGAGATCGGCGCCCGGTTCCGGGAGATTTTGGTAGATGAGTATCAGGACTCCAATGCCATTCAGGACGCGATTTTCGGCGCGCTGACAGGGGAGCGGCAAAACCTGTTTATGGTGGGCGATGTAAAGCAGTCCATCTACCAGTTCCGTTTGGCTGACCCCAGTATTTTTGTTGAGAAGTATAATGCATATGGCCCTGCGGAATCTGCCGCACCCGGTATGGGCAGAAAGGTGCTGTTGAGCCATAATTTCCGTTCCTCTGCCGGTGTGATCCAGGGTGTCAACGATGTATTCTCCCTGTGTATGTCACCGGCGGTTGGTGGACTCCACTACGGAGAAGCCGAGCAGCTGCGGGAGGGAATCCCCCACATTCCGCTGGGGGATACGGAGGTTTCCCTCTATGGTATCGATGTGCAGCAGGACACCTATCAGGAGGAAGCGGCCTTTGTGGCCGATCAGATTCTCACTTTGTTAGATGGCAAGCACTGCGTCCGGGAGGGGGATTCCCTGCGGCCTATTCAGCCGGAGGATATTGTGATTTTGCTGCGCTCCCCCGGCTCTGTGGGCGGGCAGTTCCAGTACGCCCTGCAGGCAAGGGGAATCCGCTGCGCGACCGGTGATGCCGGGGATCTGATGCAGGCTGAGGAGATCACAACGGTCCGGGCAATCTTGCAGATCATCCACAATCCCTTGCAGGATATTCCCCTGACGGCAGTGCTCACAAGTCCGGTATTTGGCTTTACAGCAGAGGATTTGGCCCAGCTGAGAAGCGCAGACCGGTATGAAAATATCTATGGACTTTTGTGTAAAGCGAAAGACCCCAAAGGCCAAAAGTTTATGGAAACACTAAATAAACTGCGAAACATCGCAAGGATCTCCACAGTTTCTCAGCTTCTTGCGGCAATATACACCCAGACGGAGCTTTTGAGCACCTATGGCGCGGCAGCAGATGGAGAAATGCGTCTTGCCAATCTGCAAAGCTTCTTCCAAACGGTTTCAGATTATGAAGCTGCTGGTCCTAAGGAATTGGGAAGGCTTCTGGAATTTCTGGATGCGGCGGAGACAAGGGGACTTCCCGGCAGCGCCGGGCAGGATGGCGGCGCAGTTACCGTTATGAGTATCCATAAATCCAAGGGCTTGGAATTTCCGGTAGTGTTTTTGTGCGGTCTTTCCAGAAGCTTCAATCAGGAGAGCGCCCACACCCAGGTGCTGTGCCATAAGGATCTGGGGTTGGGCCTTGGCTGCGTGGATGCCAGGCTGCGGGTGCGCTACCCAACCATCGCCAAACGGGCCATCAGCGCCAAGATTCTGCGGGAGAGCGTTTCGGAGGAAATGCGGGTGCTGTACGTGGCAATGACCCGTGCCCGGGATCGGCTGATTATGACCTATGCAGGCAAGAATTTAGCCGGCGCGCTGCAGGAAATGGCAATGCGACTGGATATGACCGGCGCAGAAGCGCTGGCAGCAGAGGCGGATTGCCCCGGCGCGTGGGTGCTGCAGACTGCTTTAACACGGACGGAAGCCGGTGCGTTTTTCGCCCTGGCGGGAAAACCGGATTGCACTGCGGTGCAGCAGATTCCCTGGAACATCCAGGTGGTAAGCGGTAGTGCAGACGTAGAAAATGCGGCAGAGGATGTAGAATTTTCCTGGGAAAAGCTACCTGCGAATATGCTGGATCGGCTGGCTGCGGGACTTCGGTTTACCTATCAAAATGTTGCGGCAACGGCTATCCCCTCTAAGCTTACTGCGACCCAACTCAAGGGTAGGACGCTGGATACGGAGATCGCAGAGGGTGCTGCTGAACACAAAGTTCCGGTTTTCCGCAGACCCGGAAAGGGCGCAGTTTCCGGCAAGGCCTACGGAGACACTATGCACGCCATTATGCAGTACATTGACTTTTCCGCCTGCACCGATATGGAAAGGCTCGACCGGGAGCTCTGCCGCCTGACCCGGGAAAACCGTATTACGGAGGAGCAGAAAGCTTTGGCGGACAAAGAGAGAATTTTGGCCTTCTTCCAAACGCCCTTGGGGAAAAAGCTGCAGACCCATCCCAAGGTTCTGCGGGAATTTAAGTTCTCTGTGTTAGATGATGCGCAAAGGTATTATTCGGATGCGGCAGGGGAACAGATCCTGCTGCAAGGCGTGGTGGACTGCGCGCTGATCGACGGGGATGGTATCACGGTTTTGGATTTTAAGACAGACCGGGTAACGGAGGAGACGCTCCCGGCGGTTTGCGCAAGCTACAAGCCTCAGGTGCAGACCTATGCAGCTGCCCTGTCCCGTATTTATAATTTGCCGGTTAAGTCTGCGTACCTATATTTCTTCAAGCTGAATAGATTTGTAGAAGTGCATTAAAAAAGTGCCGAAGGTAAATACCTTCGGCACTTTTTCCGTTAGCGGCTGCTCTTGTTCTGGTTGTTGTTCTGGTTGTTGTTCTGGTTGTTATTCTGATTATTGTTCTGGTTGTTCTGGTTGTTGTTCTGATTCTGATTCTTGTTGTTCATAATTTTATTCCTCCGTGTAACATCATTTGGGTTATCCCTTGGGTAGTATGCCCCGGATTTCAAGCTTTATCCTTGGGCTTAAAAAGAAAACTCACAAGAAGTCCGGCAGTGATGGCTGCGGTGATGCCGCCGGCTGTGGCTTTGAGACCACCGGTGAAAATTCCCAAAAATCCGTCCTCTGCGATAGCCTCCCGCACGCCTTTTGCCAAAGTGTAGCCAAAACCGGTCAGCGGTACGGTTGCGCCTGCACCGGCAAATTTCACCAAGTATTCGTATAATCCCAAACCGCCCAGCACCACACCGGCCACTACGAAGCTAACCAAAATGCGCGCCGGGGTCAGTTTGGTCTTGTCAATGAGAATCTGACCGATCACGCACAAAATTCCGCCCACAACAAATGCTTTCAAATAATCCATAATTAACCTCCGCAGATGGATACGGCGTGGCACACACCGGGAATCGGCAGCCCTTGCTGGGTAGAAACCGGGGATAGTAACGCGCCGGTGCCACAAAACAGGATCCGGTTTAGTTTCCCACTGGATAATTTACCCAGCAGATAGCCGCACAGGGTAATGCCGCTGCACCCGCAGCCGGAGCCGCCGGCGTGGACATCCTGGGTCAGCAGGTCGAAGACCATCGTGCCGCAGTCTGCCAGCTTACCCCCCAAATCCAATCCGTCCTTTTGCGCCAAAGTCAGCAAGGCTTCCTTACCCACTTGCCCCAAATCACCGGTGATAATCAGATCGTAGTCATTGGCGCTGAGCTTTAAATCCGCAAAATGGGCGCGTATGGTGGCCAGGGCAGCCGGTGCCATAGCCGCGCCCATATTATTGGCATCTTTAATGCCTAAATCCGTTACGGTGCCGATGGTACAGGCGGTGATCTTCGGACCGTTTCCGTCCTTACATACCAGCGCCGCCCCGGAGCCGGTTACTGTCCATTGCGCGGTGGGCGTACGCTGCCCACCATAGCCTAAGGGAAAGCGGTATTGCCGCTCGGAACTGGCAAAATGGGAAGAGGTCATAGCTACTACCCGGTCAAAAAATCCACCGCCCACGGTCATGGATGCCAAAAGTAAACTCTCAGCCATTGTGGAGCAAGCACCGTAAAGACCGATGTGGGGGATCCCGGTGTTGCGCAAGGTAAAGGATGATCCGATACACTGATTCAGCAGGTCTCCGGAAAAAACCAGCTCCACATCCCGGGTGGAGATATTTGCTTTTTGGCATAGCCGCTGCAGCGCCAGCTGCTGCATTCTCTTTTCTGCCTGCTCCCAGGTTTTTTGCCCGAAGTAGGAGTCAGAATGGGTAATGTCAAAGCTTTTTGAAAGAGGTCCTTGGGCCTCTTTTTTGCCGGCAACACTTGCCCAAGCGGTAATGACCGGGGGGTTTTCTAACCGAAAACTCTGCTTTCCGCATTTGTGATTTGCCATACGTACACCGTCCTTTTTGGATAGTATGCTGCAAAATGCGCGGAATATAACAAAAAACTGTCAACACAAATTTGTGTTGACAGTTTTTGCTTTTGTCTTATTTTCCGGCAAGCGCCCGTTCCAGCCACACACAGCCAACGTCAAGGGCGGTGTAAAAGCCGGGTTTCTCGCTCTTTTTCACGATGCGGTCGCGGCTCTTTGCTGCGGGGTCGGTCAGCTGCAGCTGCACAGAGACCCGGGAAGCAATCTCCACATCATTCACCTTTTTGGTTTCCAGAACCTGCAGCATAATGATATGGGAGTCGGCCATAGAGCCGTAATAGATCAGGTTGTCCTTACGCATCAGAGGATGGCCTTTATAAATCAAACCTTCAGACATAATGCCCTCCTTAACCATAAAAATCGGGAGGCTTTTGCGGCGGCAAAAGCCTCCCGTCAGAATTAAGTCTTATCAAACAGATAGCAGCGAACCAACTCCTGCATGATCTCATCACGGTCAATCTTACAAATCTTGCTGCGGGCATTGTTGTAATTGGTGATATAGGTGGGATCTTCCGTGAGCAGGTAGCCAACGATCTGGTTGATGGGGTTATAACCCTTTTCGTTCAGAGAGTCAAAGACACTCCGGAGAATCGTGTGCATATTTTCCTTGTCATCAGCGGGAACGGTGAATTTTATGGTACGTTGATTATTGTTCATTGTGTCGAGACCTCCTTCCGAATAGTAAAGGTATTATAGCCCATCTTTTTACCGGTGTAAAGCCTTTTTGGGCAAAATTTTAGAAAATTTAACGGAGAATTGCGTTCAAAGAGGCCTTTAGAGCCTCCAAAACCTTGGAAATTACCTGTTCAGAGTCGGTGTCGGTCAGGGTGCGGTCATCTGCGCGCAGCTCCAGGGAGAAGGCCAGACTCTTCTTGCCTTCCGGAACGCCGGTGCCCCGGTAAATGTCGAACAGACGGATGCTGCGCAGGAGCTTACCGGCAGACTTCTCGATCACTTCTTCCACCTGGGCAACGGTGATCTCCTCGTCGCATACCACAGCCAGGTCCCGGGTTACAGTGGGATACTTGGGCAGGGGGGTGTAGGTGGGTTCCGGCTTGCGCAGGGAAAGAAGCTTGGTGAAGTTGATTTCTGCGCAGTAAACTTCACTGTCAATGCCGTAGTTCTTGGCAACCAGGGGGTGAATCTGACCGATATAGCCAAGCTCGGCCTCTCCGATCGAAACCTTGGCGCAGCGGCCGGGGTGATAGGAGGGGTTGTTCTTTTCTGCGCAGTAGCTTGCCTTAGGCATCCGCAGACCGGTTAAAATGGCCTCCAGCTCACCCTTAATGGTGAAGAAGGTCTCGCCGGCACCATAAGTGCCCAGCATCAGGATCTTAGGCTCAGCAGGCAGGATCTCACCCTCGGTAGGAATGTAGATCTTTGCCATTTCATAGAGCTTTGCAGACTTGTTGTGGTAAGCGCTGTTGCGGGCCAAAATATCCAGCATAGAGGGCAGCGCGGTGGTACGCATAATGGAGGTGTCCTCACCCAGGGGATTCTGAATCCGCAGAGCGTTGCGCAGACCGCAGTCCTTAGGCAGCCGGATCTGATCGAAGATCGCGGGGGATAAGAAGGAGTAGGTGATGATCTCACTATAGCCCAAAGCGCGGCACAGGTTGCCGCCGATGGATTCCAGCTCCATTGCGGGGGTATAACCGCCCTGGGTAGCGTTCTTAAAGTCGGTGATGGGGATCTCGTTGTAACCGAAGGAACGACCCACTTCCTCAGCAATGTCTGCCATCAGGTTCAGATCGGGACGCCAGGAGGGAACCAAAATGGTGTCGCCTTCCACGGGGATCTCCAGCCGGTTCAGGTACATAACCATATCTTCCCGGGAGATATTCGTGCCCAGCAGATTGTTGATCTTCTCCACTTCCAGGGGTACGGTCTTGGGTGCGGGAACGTAGTTTACGATGTCGATAATGCCGTCCATCACATCGCCACACTGCAGCATTTCTACCAGTTCACAGGCTCTCTGTACCGCAGGAACGGTCATCATCGGATCCAGATTCTTCTCGAATTTACCGGAAGCTTCTGTACGCATACCCAGCGCCAAAGCGGTCTGACGGATGGAAGTGCCGTTGAAGTTTGCGGATTCAAAGACCACCGTGGTAGTGTCATCCATAATTTCGGAGTTTTCACCGCCCATAATGCCGGCAAGGCCGATGGCTCGCTCGTCGTCAGCGATCACCAGCATACCGGGCTTTAAGTTCCGCACATTGCCGTCCAGAGTGGTGAGGGATTCACCGGCCTCGGCTTCCCGGACAACGATTTTGCCGGAACTGACATAACGGTAGTCAAAAGCGTGCATAGGCTGACCGTACTCCAGCATCACGTAGTTGGTGATGTCCACGATATTATTGATGGGACGCACGCCGTTGGCGCGCAGACGCTGCCGCAGCCACTTGGGGGAGGGAGCGATCTTCACGTTGGCGACCATACGGGAGGTGTAGCGGTTGCAAAGGGCGGTTGCGGGAACTTCCACATCCAGCTTTTCATACATGGAACCGGCATCACTGCCATTTACAACAGGCTCGTGGTGCTGCATCGGTACGCCAAATGCGGCAGCGGCTTCCCGGGCAAGACCGATCACGCTGTAGCAATCCGGGCGGTTATTGGTGATTTCAAATTCCACAACAGTATCGTCGTTGCCAATCACCAGGTTAATATCATCACCGGGTTTGCAATCTTCATCGTTTAAAATCCAAATGCCGTCTTCGTATGCGCCGGGCAGATCGTTTTGGCTAAGGCCCAGCTCAGCAAAGGAGCAAAGCATACCGTTGGAGGGAACACCCCGCAGTTTACCCTTGGTAATGTGAATACCGCCGGGCAGCCAGGAGTTATGCAGGGCAGCGGGTACCAAATCGCCCTGGTTTACATTTTGCGCGCCGGTCACGATCTGTACAGGTTCGTCCTGTCCCACATCTACCTGGCAGACCCACATATGGTCGGAGTTTTCGTGACGCACGATGGAAATCACCTTGCCGACCACCACGTTCTTAATTTCCGCATCCATCCGCTCATAGGTCTCGACCTTTTGACCGAAGATGGTTAACTTTTCAACAAATTCCTTATCGGACACACGGGACAGATCCACAAATTCTTCGTGAAGCCATTTTCTGTTGAGTTTCATTTATCTGTACCTCCTTAGAATTGATTCAGGAATCTGACGTCGTTGTCGAAAATCAGACGTAGGTCTGTGATACGCAGACGGCCCATAGCCATACGCTCCAGACCCATACCAAAGGCAAAGCCGGAATACTTCTCCGGGTCAATGCCGCAGTTGCGCAGCACGTCCGGGTGCACCATACCGGCGCCCAGCAGCTCGATCCAGCCTTCACCGTGGCAGGTGGAGCAGACATTGCCGTTTACTTCGCCGGTGCCGTGGCACTTGTGGCACTGCATATCCATTTCGCAGCTGGGTTCGGTGAAGGGGAAGTGATGGGGACGGAAACGCATCTGCGCATCCTGTCCGTAGATCCGCTTCATCAGGGTAACCAAAGCGCCCTTCAGGTCGCCCATAGTGATGTTTTCATCCACCACCAGACCTTCGATCTGATGGAACATGGGGGAGTGAGTGGCATCGGCCTCATCTTTGCGGTATACACGGCCGGGAGCCAGCATACACAGGGGAGGCTTGTTGTTTTCCATAAACCGGATCTGCATAGGACTGGTTTGGGTACGCAGAAGGATAGAATCATCCTCGGTGAAATAGAAGGTGTCGCTGCGATCCCGGGAGGGATGACCCTCTTCAATATTCAGTCGGGTGAAGTTGTAGTCGGCAAGCTCCACTTCCGGGCCGTCCACGATCTGATAGCCAAGGCCTACAAAGATGTCCTTGATCTCCTGCAGCACCTGATTCATAGGATGCTCGTGACCCATAGAAACCGGCTCGCCGGGAATGGTAACATCCAGTGCTTCCGCTTGCAGCTTCTGCTCCAAAACGGCTGCGTGGATCTCGGCCTTCCGCTCTTCCAGCTTGGCTTCGATTTCTGCCCGGACGCTGTTTGCCAACTGACCCATTACAGGCCGCTCCTCGGCGGACAGGCTGCCCATCTGCTTCAGTACGGCGGTAACCTCGCCCTTCTTGCCCAGATAACGCACCCGCAGCTCATCCAGCGCAGCGGGGGTGGAAACCTCCTGCAGGGCGGCAAGCGCCTGTACTTTTAACTGCTCTAATTGTTCTTTCATTGCGATTTCTCCTTCCTGCATAAACAGGTAATTTAACATAAAAAATAAGCCCATCGCCCATATCGGGACGAAGGACTTCCTCCGCGGTACCACCCGCAATTCGTCAAAAGACGCGCTTTCGGTGCTTTCCACACCTTAGACCCATAACGGAGTCACCCGGCAAGACCCTACTAAAAACTTTCAGGCAGCAGTTCATGGGAGAAAGCCCGATCCTGCACGCAAGCGGTTTCCACCATCCCGCTCTCTCTATAAAACGTGTTGCCAGTATCAGACGACCCAATCATCACTTTTGAATATCTTTATAGAAGATAACATATTTGTTCATAAAAAGCAAGCATTATTTCCGTTTCTTGACGAAAAAACAGTCCCGTGATACCATATAGGTAACAAAAAAAGGATGAAGGATGTGAAAAGATGCGGGACATTCCTTTTTTTACCACAGAAAACGGTGTCGCGGAAATTGTGCTTAGGGAGATACCCTATAAAAAACGGGCGCATATTAAGCTGCGAGCCACCCAGGAGCCGGAAAAACTACTGGATGAGTGTGTGTCTTTTTGCCGGGTCTGCGGTGCGGAGCAGATCTACGCTGCCGGACACGATTTTTTAGAAAAATATCCGTTGTATGTACAAATGTTGGAAATGACCTGCACCCGCGAGACGGTTGGAAAATCAGATGCAGCATTGGTTCCGGTAATGGATAGAGATATGGAGCTTTGGCTGCAGATCCACAATGGGCGTATGGCAGAGGTGCCAAACGCGGCGTATTTGGACAGCAAGGACGGTCAGGAGTTCTTGGAAAACGGAGATTGCTACTTTGTTCACAGGGACGGAAAATTGCTTGGGATCGGCAAAGGGGCAGAGGATCGTATCGATATTGTGGTTGCAGCTGAACCGGGTATGGGAGAAACGGTCGTCCGCGCCCTGTGCAGTGTGTTGACAGGAGATCGGGTTCGGGTCGCTGTGGCAGCTGAGAATGAACGGGCAGTACGACTCTATGAACGGATGGGCTTTGTGTGTGAAAGGATGCTTAGCCAGTGGTATCAGATTTTATAAGGTAAAAGGAGGAAACAAAATGGATATGTCATTTGCCTTTACAATGAATGATATAACTTACTTGTCTGCGGTTGTGGTTATGTTTGTTGCACAAATGATGCTTTGCTGGAAAGCAAACCGATTTGTGGTGAGATTTTTACCGATTATTGCGGCACTGACGCTGATAGCCGTGTCTTTTGTGCTTTATGCCATCAGCGGTTGGTCTAATTGGGGATGGCTGATCATCCTTGTGGTGGAGGTATTTGTACTTTGGGGTGCAGTTTTCGGATTAATTGTTGGCAGCATATTACGGAAAAAAGTCAAATAACGCAATGTAAAGAAAAAATACTTGACAACCCACCCTAAATGGTGTATGATGTGTTAGGTGTAAAGGAAAACTGATTGGCAGGGGGTGCGCCCGTGGCCGGAATTGAAAAGCTATTGCTGTTTGATTATTACGGCGATATGCTCACGGACCGCCAGCGGATGTGCCTGGACCTGCGATACAATCAGGACCTGTCGCTATCTGAGATCGCGGAAGAACTGGGTGTCAGCCGGCAGGGTGTTCACGATAATATCATCCGTGCGGAGGCCCATCTTCAAAAGATGGAGGCTAAGACCGGTTGCGTCCGCCGTTATCTGCAAAGCCGCAGCGCTATGGAGAAGATCCTGTCCGCAGCTTCTGCCCTGCAGGGCCATACGGACCCACAGGTCCGGGAAACAGCGGAGACGATCGTTGCTGCAGCCCGTTCCATTGAGGAGTAAACTATGGCATTTGAAGGCTTGACCGAAAAAATATCCGCTACCTTCAAAAGGCTGAGAGGCAAAGGCCGCCTGAAAGAGGCTGATGTGAAGGAGGCTATGCGGGAGATCCGTATGGCGCTGCTGGAAGCTGATGTGAGCTTCAAGGTAGTTAAGGATTTTATAAAATCGGTAACTGAGCGCTGTGTAGGCGCAGATGTACTGGAGGCATTAAGCCCGGCGCAGATGATCGTAAAGATCGTCAATGAAGAGCTGACCGCCCTGATGGGCAGCGAAGCCAAGCATATTACCATAAGTCCCAACGGCCCCACAGTTGTGATGCTGGTGGGCTTGCAAGGCGCAGGTAAGACCACCAACGGAAGTAAGCTTGCAGGTCTTATGAAAAAGCAGGGCAAAAATCCCTTGCTGGTTGCCTGTGATATTTACCGCCCGGCGGCGATCCAGCAGTTAAAGGTCTGCGGCGAAAAGCTGGGCATCCCGGTATTTGAAAAGGGCCAGACAGACCCGGTTCAAATTGCCAAAGAGGCCATCACCTATGCCCGTCAGCACGGCCACGATATGGTGTTTTTGGACACCGCCGGCCGGCTTCACGTGGACGAGGTGCTGATGGAAGAGCTGAAAACCATCAAAGCCACCGTAAATCCCAGTGAAATTATGCTGGTGGTGGATGCGATGACCGGCCAGGACGCGGTCAATGCTGCGCAAAGCTTCCACGAATGGCTGGACATCGACTCGGTTATGCTCTCTAAGTTGGATGGCGATGCCAGAGGCGGCGCTGCCCTTTCCGTTCGGGCCATTACCGGTAAACCCATTAAATTTGCCGGTATGGGCGAAAAGTTAGAGGATATCGAAGCCTTCCATCCGGACCGGATGGCATCCCGGATTTTAGGTATGGGCGATGTGCTGTCCCTCATTGAAAAGGCAGAACAGGCCTACGATGCCAAGCAAGCTGCCAAACTGGAGGAGCGGCTCAAATCCAATAAATTTACCTTGCAGGACTTTTACGATCAGCTCATCCAGCTGAAATCCATGGGTCCTATGCAGGACCTGTTGGCGCAGATGCCCGGCGGTATGAATATGAAGAATATTCAGCTGGACGAAAAGGCAATGGGCCGCACAGAAGCGATCATCCTTTCAATGACACTGAAGGAGCGGGAAAACCCCGGCATCATCGGAGCCAGCCGGAAGAAGCGTATTGCCGCGGGCGCCGGTGTGAGGGTGGAGGATGTAAACCGACTGCTGAAATCCTTTGACCAGATGAAGGCAATGATCAAGCAGTTTACCGGCCCGGGCGCGGGCAAAAAAATGAAGCGAATGGGACGGCTGGGCGGTTTCGGCGGCTTTCCCGGCTTCTGACCTATGTAGTTCGCTGAAAGCAAAATGCTTTGCGATATAGATTTAAAAATTTTATTTTGGAGGTAAATCCCATGGTTAAGATCAGACTGAGAAGAATGGGTGCCAAGAAGGCTCCTTACTACCGTATCGTTGTTGCAGATGCACGCTCTCCCCGTGATGGCCGCTGCATCGAAGAGATCGGTACCTACAATCCTCTGACCAACCCCGCAACCGTTACTGTGGATGCAGAAAAGGTTCAGACCTGGATCAAGAACGGCGCACAGCCCACTGACACTGTACGCGGCCTGCTGAAGAACGCCGGCGTACTGTAATCATCCTTAAGGAGTAGCCCAATGAAAGAGCTTTTGCTGTATATGGCAAAGAATCTGGTGGACGAGCCTGAGGCAGTTACAGTAACCGAAGTTTCCGATGAGGAAGGCAAGGTGCTGGAGCTTCGTGTCGCCCCCGGCGACATGGGTAAGGTCATCGGCCGTCAGGGTCGGATTGCTAAGGAGATTCGCACCATTGTGAAAACCGTTGCCCAGCGCACCGGTGAAAAAGTAACAGTGGAAATCGTGGATTAACGGCTTATGCGTGACGCTTGTCGCCACGCATATTTCGTTTTTTGGAGGATTTTTATGAAAAAGACCTACATTGAAGCAGGCCAGATCGTTACCACCCACGGTGTCCGTGGTGAGGTAAAGGTGATGCCCTGGCTGGACAGCCCCCAAATGCTGTGCGAGCTGGACCGCTGCCGCATTGATGAAAAGGAATATAAGATCGAAACCTGCCGGGTGCAGAAGTCCTGTAACTTGGTAAAGTTGCAGGGAATCGACACGATGGAAGAGGCCCAGGCTATGCGGGGCAAGACCGTCTTGCTGTACCGGGAGGATTTAAGCGATGATCTGATCTTCGCCGCAGAGCTTATCGATGTGGATGTATTCTGCGACGGTGTCAATATCGGCAAGATCACCGAGGTGCTGGATTATCCCGGTAACTCTGTCTACGTGGTGAAAGGTCAGTATGAATATAAAGTCGGATCGTAGCCATGTCGTTC
>JAZUSG010000030.1:0-4203 GCA_045606605.1 Faecousia sp. | reverse complement strand
AACCATTATAAGCGGATTTATTTTGCGCAGGATTCAGATGTTGAACTGCAAAAGAGTAATATTCTGCTGATCGGTCCCACCGGATCCGGTAAAACACTGTTTGCCCAAACTCTGGCGAAGATCCTGGATGTGCCGTTTGCCATTGCTGACGCCACTACTTTGACTGAGGCAGGCTATGTCGGCGATGATGTAGAAAATATTCTTGTTCGCCTTCTGCAAGCTGCTGAATTTGATGTGGAACGGGCGCAGCGGGGCATTATCTATATTGATGAAATGGATAAAATCGCCCGTAAGAGCGAGAATACTTCCATCACCCGGGACGTTTCCGGTGAAGGCGTTCAGCAGGCACTGCTGAAGATCGTGGAAGGCACGGTTGCCGGCGTTCCTCCCCAGGGCGGACGAAAGCATCCCCAGCAGGAAACGATCCCTGTAGATACCTCAAAAATTTTGTTCATTTGCGGTGGCGCATTTGACGGACTGGATAAGATCATTGAATCCAGGACGGAAAAGTCCACAATCGGTTTTGATGCGCCGGTCCAGAGCAAGAACAAAAGGGATGTGGGTAAGCTCTTTGAACAGGTGCAGCCCCACGACCTGATTAAGTTTGGTATCATACCGGAGCTTGTAGGCCGTATGCCTGTGATCACCAGTTTGCAGAATTTAAAGCAAGAAGACTTGGTCCGCATCCTTACGGAACCAAAGAATGCCCTTACAAAGCAGTACGAGGCGCTGCTTGCTATGGATAATGTGCAGCTGGAGTTCCAGCCTAAGGCGTTGGAAGCCATCGCACAGAAGGCTGTAGACCGTCAGATCGGTGCCCGTGGTTTGCGCGCCGTTACAGAAGAGATCATGACTAAGATCATGTATGTAATACCCTCTGATCTTACAATTAAAAAGGTTGTCATCACACCGGATGTCATAGAAGGTAAGCAACCGAAAATTTTACGCGATAAAGCAAAACCTCGTGAGAAACTGACCACGAGAAAGTAATACCATGAGGGGGTAGGTATACTACCCCCTTTTTGTTTCTATCCGGTAAGGAGTATGGATATGAGTGAGCAATTTGTTTCCGGCAGACTGCCGGTTTTAGCGCTGCGGGGACTTGCGATATTCCCCGGACAGTCTGTTCATTTTGATGTTGGACGGATTAAATCTGCACTGGCGCTTGAGTATGCTATGAAGCACGACCAGATGCTTTTTTTAGTTCCGCAGAAAAATATTGTAGATGATGATCCCGACTTAAACGGTCTTTATATGATCGGTACGGTCGTTAAGGTTAAGCAAATTTTAAAATCGCAGAATGAGAATATTCGTGTTCTTGTATCCGGTATTTGCCGTGCAAAGATCACGGAACTGACGCAGAATGAGCCGTATCTTGCCGGCAGTGTTGAAGTTGTAGCGGAAACACCGGTGAAGGATCGGCTGCATGCACGTGCTCTGTGCCGGGAGGCAGCAATGCTGTACGCCAATTACAGCGATATGGCAGAAAAGCCTGCCCAGGCGGTCCAGCTTAAGATTATGGCTTCCGAAAATTGCGGTTTTATTGCTGATTCCATTGCGCAAAATTCCGGTATGGATTACCGTGATAAGGCAAAGCTTCTGTGCCAACTAAATCCGGTTCGTAGACTGGAGACCGCCCTGAGACTCCTCCAGCAGGAGATTCAGATGCTGAATATCGAAGCTGATATTCAGGAAAAAACCCGCGCTACAATTGATCAGGAGCAGCGAGACTACTATTTGCGCGAGCAAATGAAGACGATCCGTGAAGAATTGGGCGAAGAGGACGATTATGCTGAATTTGCCCAATATGAGAAGGATATCCTGCAGTTACATTTAGATAAGGATTCCGAGGAAAAGCTTCTGAAAGACCTGCATCGTCTGAAAAAACAACCCTTTGGTTCTGCTGAAGCATCTGTGCTACGCAATTATTTGGACACAGTTCTTTCGCTTCCGTGGAATCAGTCCACTAAAGAACGGATTGACGTTTCTGCTGCCAGAAAGATTTTGGATAAGGATCATTTTGGCCTTCAGAAAGTCAAGACGAGAATTTTGGAAACCATTGCAGTTCGTCAAATTGCTCCGGAAATGCCGCCGCAGATCCTCTGTTTGGTTGGCCCTCCGGGTGTAGGTAAGACATCTGTGGCTTATTCCATCGCAAGAAGCCTGAACCGTAAGATGGCACGTATTGCGCTTGGCGGTGTCCACGATGAGGCTGATATCAGAGGTCACAGAAAGACCTATGTGGGCGCTATGCCGGGCAGAATTATGACAGCTCTGACACAAGCAGGAAGCGCCAACGCACTGCTGCTTTTGGATGAAGTGGATAAGATGGGTTCTGACTACCGCGGTGACCCCAGCGCAGCCCTTTTAGAGGTGCTGGATAGTGAACAGAACAAAACTTACCGGGATCATTATTTGGAAATTCCCTTTGATCTGAGTGATGTTTTGTTCATTACAACAGCAAACACCTTAGATACGATTCCAAGACCGCTCCTTGACCGCATGGAGATCATTGAACTTGGATCCTATACGGATGAAGAGAAGCTGATGATTGCGAAAGATCACCTGATTCCCAAGCAGCTTTCCAAGCACGGTCTTAAAAAGTCCCAACTGAGAATTTCGGATGATGGAATTCGGGAAATGATTCGTTGCTATACACGGGAATCCGGTGTTCGTAAGCTGGAGCGATGCATTGCTGAGATTTGCAGAAAAGTTGATATGCAAATCATCTCAGATAATTTGTCAAAACGGGTTACGATTAATGGCAATAGTTTAGAAACGTATCTTGGAACGAGAAAATACCTTCCCGATCGGATTGCGTTTGCGGATGAAGTCGGTCTGGTAACAGGCCTTGCCTGGACTTCTGTTGGCGGTGAAACCCTGGAAGTGGAAGTAAACGTTATGGATGGCACAGGCAAGTTGGAACTAACCGGCAATTTGGGCGATGTTATGAAGGAATCTGCCCACGCAGCCCTTAGTTATATCCGTGCGAATTGTGCAACACTTGGAATTGCTTCAGATTTCTACAAGACAAAGGATATCCACGTTCATTTCCCTGAGGGCGCTGTACCGAAGGATGGTCCTTCTGCCGGTGTGACCGTTTGCACAGCCATTGTTTCTGCACTAACCGGTGTTTCTGTGCGCCGAGATGTTGCGATGACCGGTGAAATTTCACTGCGTGGTCGTGTGCTTCCTATCGGTGGACTTAAGGAAAAGACAATGGCAGCGCTGCGTCACGGCATTAAAACGGTCATTATTCCCAAGGACAACGAACGGGATCTTGCAGATATTGATCCTGTTGTACGCAATGCGCTTAATTTTGTAACGGCAAGATCTATTGACACGGTCCTGGAAACGGCCCTTAATAAGATTACAGACTCTGTACCAACCTTTTTGGCAGACATTCCTGAGGATGTGAAAAGCAAGTCCAGAAAACCCACGATCCAACAGTGAGGTAATTCTATGAATTTTAACAATGTTGAATTTCTAATATCTGCTGCTGCACCGAAAGATTTTCCGGGAAATCGACTGCCTGAGATCGCATTTGCCGGAAAATCCAATGTGGGAAAATCTTCTGTTATCAATCGGATTCTCCAACGGAAAAATTTCGCCCGTGTCGGTGAAAAACCGGGAAAGACTGTGCATGTAAATTACTTTGTAATTGATAAAGCTTGTTATTTTGTGGATCTTCCCGGATATGGCTACGCGCAGGTTTCCCAAAAGGAGAAGGACCGTTGGGCGCGTCTTATGGAGGATTATTTTGCTTCTGAGCGCATCGACCTCGGTATTATGATCGTCGATGCCCGCCACGCACCCACCAAGAATGATATTACGATGGCAAATTGGTTTTTGGAGAGCGGTTGTCCTTTTGTTGTGGTAGCGAATAAACTGGATAAGCTTAAAAAGAGTGAGTTAATTCCCAATATGGAAACCATTCGTGCAGATTTGAATCTGCCGGAAGAATGCCCGGTAATCCCTTTTTCTGCGGAAAAGGGAACCGGCAGGGATGATTTGGTACGAATCATAATAGATGTAGTAAATGCATAAAAAAGAACCCACAGCTTAGCGTGATACTCTTAACGGAGTATCACGCAACTCTATTCGCCTGACGGCGAGTTATATTGCTTCGCAGTGATATTATGCTACGCATAGTGATATTGTCCTGCGGACAGTTTATGGCGAATAGAATATCACGAAACCGAT
>JAZUSG010000029.1:0-23723 GCA_045606605.1 Faecousia sp. | reverse complement strand
GACCGCGGATAAGCTTGGCTTTGACGGCATCACCCTCAACAGTATCGACGGCGTGTCCGACCGGGATTTCTGTGTGGAACTGCTCTCCGCCTTTGCTACAGTGATGATGCACCTGTCCCGTTTCTCCGAGGAGATCATCCTCTGGGCAAGCTGGTAATTTAAGTTCATCGAACTGGACGACAGCTACACCACCGGATCTTCCATTATGCCCCAAAAGAAGAATCCGGATATTGCAGAACTGGTGCGGGGCAAAACCGGTAGAGTCTACGGCGACCTGATGGCAATGCTCACCGTGCTCAAGGGCATCCCCCTGGCATATAACAAGGATATGCAGGAGGATAAGGAGAGTATTTTTGATGCAATCGATACGGTAAAGCAGTGTCTGACTGTGTTCCCGCCTATGCTCGAGACTATGAAAGCGCTGCCGGACAATATGCTGAAGGCTGCGCAGAAGGGCTTTATCAATGCCACCGACCTGGCAGACTACCTGACCAAGAAGGGCATCCCCTTCCGTACTGCCTATAAGCTGGTAGGACAGATCGTTGCCTACTGTATTGAAAAGAACACGGTGCTGGAAGCGCTGAGTATGGAAGAATATCAGCAGTTCCACGCTTTGTTTACGCAGGATGTATTTGATGCCATAGATTTGCGACGATGTGTGGAGAGCCGAATCTCTGCCGGCGGCACCAATCAGGCATCCATCGAAGAACAAATACAATATATTGAAATTAAAATTTAGGAGGAAAACATTATGAAAAAGATTATTGCATTGGCTTTGGCACTGGTACTGTGTGTAGCACTGGTCGCTTGCGGCGCTAAGGAAGAAACCGGCGCTAAGATCGCTGCGCAGAAGGGCACCACAAGCTTTATGTACGCAGACGCGCTGAAGAACACCAAGGTCACCACTTATGACACCTTCGCATTGGCAGCAAAGGATATGATCAACGGCAACGCGGATTACCTGTTCGTAGATAAGACCACCGCTAAGGCTCTGCAGAAGGAGATTGCCGGCCTGAAGATCATTGAGATCGCGCTGTCCAGCGAAAACTACGGCATCGGCATCGACAAGAATCAGGCTGACCTGAAGACCAAGATCGACCAGATTCTGGTAGACAAGGCCGCAGAGATCAATGCTATCAAGGAAAAGTATATGAACGGCGAAGAAGACAAGTATGTGGGCATCACTTCTGCTACCAAGGACGGCAGCAAGGCAGCCCAGCAGCTGGTGGTTGCTACCAACGCTGAATTTGCACCCTGGGAGTACAAGGAAGGCACTCAGTTCTTTGGCATCGATATGGAGATCGCCAAGCTGTTCGCTGACGAGCTGGGTCTGGAACTGGTTATCGACGATATGGAATTTGACGCAGTTGTAGGCGCTGTTGGCAAGCAGAATGTTGACATTGCTATGTCCGGCATCACCATCACCACTGAGCGACTGAATGTTATCAACTTCTCTGAGCCCTACTACACTGAGTCCATTGTTTGCGTCGTTAAGGACAGCAACACCGAGCTGGATTCCGCGGGTACCGTCGTGGATATGCTGGGCATCATCTGCAATAAGTAATAAAAAAACAGAAAAGGTAAGCGAAGGCTTAGTGAAATGCTAAGCCTTCGCTTTGGTTAAAAATATGAATATAACACAAATGTGGAACGAATTTATCAGGCAGTTCATCACCTTGAAAGGCTATGAAAATGTCCTAAACGGCGTGTGGGTCACCCTGCGGATCGCCGTTTTCGGCTTGCTGATCGGTATTGCAATCGGTACCGTCATCGCTGTGGTTCGGGTGATGCCCAAATATAAGCTGCTGCCCAGAATTTTGGACAAGATCTGCGTATGCTACATTGAGCTGTTTCGCGGCACACCTATGGTGGTGCAGCTGCTGATCGGATACTGGGTGTTGTTGCCCGCGTTGGGCGTGACCGTTGATTCCGGTGTGCCGGTGGCCATCATCGTTTTTGGCTTAAACAGCGGTGCCTATGTCAGTGAGATCATGCGCAGTGGCATCCAGTCTGTGGACGCAGGCCAGATGGAAGCTGGAAGAGCCGTAGGTCTGACCTACGCGACCACTATGCTGAGGATCGTGGTGCCGCAGGCCATCAAGAATATCCTGCCCACCTTGGGCAACGAGTTTATCGTACTGATCAAGGAGACCTCCATCGTCAGCTTCATCGCTGTTACAGACCTTTACAAGTCCTTCAAGCAGCTGGGCGACCCCACCTATGATTACACAATGCCCTATTTGATGCTGGCGCTGACTTATTTGATCATGGTGCTGTTGATCTCCTGGGGCGTCAGAGCCTTGGAAGCAAAAATGAAGAAGAGTGAAAGATAATATGGAAAAGCAGTTAATTTTATCGGTAAAAGGTCTCGAAAAGACCTTTGGAGACAATAAGGTCCTCAAGGGTGTGGATCTGGATGTTTATGAGGGCGATGTGGTGGCCATTATCGGCCCGTCCGGCTGCGGCAAATCCACATTTTTAAGATGCGTCAACTGTCTGGAGGATCCCACCGGCGGTACGATTATGTTCCAAGGCGAGGACTTGGCAGATATGAAGGTGGATATCAATATTCACCGGCAAAAGATTGGTATGGTGTTCCAGCAGTTCAACCTGTTCAATAACCTCTGCGTGCTGGACAACATTACGCTGGCGCCTGTTCTGATCGCAAAAAAGAACAGAAGGAAGCTGCGTAAAGAGGGCAAAACCGTTGCGGATGTGAAGGCTGATGCCGAAAAACGGGCAAGGGAGCTTTTGCGTGCCATCGGTCTGGAGGAAAAGGCGGAGGCCTATCCCTCTCAGCTGTCCGGCGGTCAGAAGCAGCGCGTGGCCATCGTCCGTGCGCTGGCGATGAACCCCAAGGTGATTCTCTTTGACGAACCCACCTCCGCATTGGACCCGGAAATGGTCGGTGAAGTGCTGGATGTTATGAAGGATCTGGCCAAGACTGGTATGACCATGGTGGTGGTCACCCACGAAATGGGCTTCGCCCGTGAGGTCTCCAATCGGGTGATCTTCATTGACGAAGGGGTAATCGCTGAGGAGAACACCCCTGCCGAATTCTTTGGCAATCCCAAGAGTGAACGGTTAAAAGCTTTCTTATCAAAGGTGTTGTGATGATGAAAGGCAGAGATTTTCTGAAGCTGCTGGATTTTACACCGGCAGAAATTATGCAGCTCATTGATTTGGCTGCGGAATTAAAGGCGCAAAAAAAGGCGGGTATCCCCCACAGAATGCACGAGGGTAAGAACATCGCCTTGATTTTTGAAAAGACCAGTACCCGTACCCGCTGCTCCTTTGAGGTGGCCGCCTATGACCTGGGTATGGGTGTTACCTATCTGGATCCCACCGGTTCTCAGATCGGCAAGAAGGAATCCATCGCGGATACAGCCCGGGTGCTGGCCGGCATTTATGACGGCATTGAGTACCGTGGCTACGGCCAGGAGATCGTGGAGGAGCTGGCGAAGTTCTCGAAAGTTCCTGTGTGGAACGGCCTGACCAACGAATTCCACCCTACCCAGATCCTGGCGGATATGCTCACCATCCGGGAGCGTTTTGGCTATCTCCGGGGCATTAATTTCGTGTATATGGGTGATGCCCGGTACAATATGGGCAACTCCCTGATGGTAGGCTGCGCCAAGCTGGGTCTGAATTTCACCGCTTGCTGCCCGGAAAAATACTTCCCGGACAAGGCGCTGATCGCCACTTGTCAGGAAATCGCCGCAGAGAGCGGCGCAGCACTCCGGTTTGAGACCGACCCGGTTGCTGCCGTAAAAGATGCAGACGTGATCTATACAGACGTTTGGGTATCTATGGGCGAGCCGGCAGAGGTTTGGGAAGAGCGGATCGCAGAGCTGTCCCCCTACCAGGTCAATTCCCAGCTGATGGCAGCTACCGGCAAAGACAGCACTGTATTTATGCACTGCCTGCCGGCATTCCACGATCTGAAGACCAAGATCGGCAAGGAAATGGGCGAAAAATTCCAAATCACCGCTATGGAAGTGACCGATGATGTGTTTGAAAGCGAGCAATCCATTGTCTTCCAGGAAGCAGAAAACCGGATGCATACCATCAAGGCAGTTATGGCAGCAACGCTGTAAGAGGTGAACGTTATGCCGAAAAATACGGCAATTAAAAAGGTACTGATGATCGGCTCCGGCCCTATTGTGATCGGACAGGCGGCGGAGTTTGACTATGCAGGCGCGCAAGCCTGCCGAGTGCTGAAAGAAGAGGGCCTGCAGGTGGTTTTGGTCAACTCCAATCCTGCCACCATTATGACCGACCAGGCGATGGCAGATGCCATTTACTTAGAGCCCCTCACGGTAAAGACCCTCACCCGTATCATCGAAAAAGAACGGCCCGACGGACTGTTGGCAGGCTTGGGCGGTCAGACCGGCTTGACCCTGGCAATGCAGCTGAGTAAAGACGGAACGCTTGAAAAATACGGTGTCCGTCTGTTGGGAACAGACCTTTCCGCCATCGACCGGGCGGAGGACCGGGAACTGTTTCGGGATGCGATGCAGGCCATCGGCCAGCCGGTGGTTCCCTCGGAGATCGCCGGTACAGTGGAAGAGGCGCTGGTGATCGCCGAAAGGATCGGCTACCCCATTATCGTGCGGCCGGCCTTCACCTTGGGCGGTTCCGGCAGCGGTATCGCGGAAGATCCGGAGAGCTTAAAGGTCATCGCATCCAACGGCCTGGAGCTTTCACCCATCACCCAGGTGCTGGTGGAAAAGTGCATTTCCGGCTGGAAAGAGATCGAATTTGAGACGATGCGGGATTCTGCCGGCGAGGCTGTGATCGTGTGCTCTATGGAGAACATCGATCCGGTGGGCGTTCATACCGGCGACTCCGTTGTAGCGGCCCCCGCGCTGACCCTGACACCCCGGGAGTTTGAGATGCTGCGGCAGGCATCTCTGGATATTGTGAAGGAGATCGGCATCATTGGCGGCTGCAACTGCCAGTTTGCCCTAAAGCCCGACGGCAGCGAGTATGCGGTGATCGAGGTCAATCCCCGGGTATCCCGTTCTTCTGCCCTGGCCTCCAAGGCAACCGGCTACCCCATCGCAAAAATTACCACCAAACTGGCTCTGGGTTATACCTTGCAGGAGATCACCAACCCGCAAACCGGCGCCAGTCTCTCCGGTTTTGAGCCGGATGTGGACTACATTGTGGTGAAATATCCCAAGTTCCCCTTCGACAAATTCTCCGGGAGCAGCCGGAAATTGGGAACACAAATGAAAGCCACCGGCGAGGTGATGGCCATTGCACCCACCTTTGAAGCAGCGCTGATGAAGGCGGTGCGGGGCGCGGAGATCGGCTTTGACACCTTAAACGCTCCTCCGTTAGACGGACGCAGCGTAAGGGAGCGGCTGGCGGATCAGGATGACCGCCGTCTGTTTACGGTATTTGAGGCCATTAAGGCCGGTGTTTCCTTAGAGGAGATCTATGCCATCACCGGGATCGATCACTATTTTCTGCAAAAGTTGCAGGAAATGGCTGCATTTGAAACGGAAGCGTCGAAGGAAATGACACCTCAGCTGTATTACGCCGGCAAGGCGCTGGGATATACAGACGCAGCGTTAGAAAGAATTGGCGGACGGAAGGATCTTCCGCATGCAGAAGTCTGCTACCAAAAGGTCAAAACCTGCGACCGGGTGTTTGGCAGCGATAAACCTTATTTTTATTCTCAGCTGGGCGGTGAATGCGACGCATCGGCATTTCCCCGCAGCAACCGTCCGGTGATTATGGTGCTGGGCTCCGGTCCGATCCGGATCGGACAGGGCATCGAATTTGACTATTCTTCCGTCCACTGCGTGTGGTCGCTGAAGAAGCTGGGTTATGATGTGGTCATCGTCAACAATAACCCGGAGACGGTTTCCACCGACTATGACACGGCGGATCGGCTCTATTTTGAACCCCTGTGTCCGGAGGATGTGATGAACATCATCCGGGTGGAAAAGCCGGTGGGTGTAGTGGTTGCCTTTGGTGGCCAGACCGCCATTCGGCTCACCGGATTTTTAGACAAGGAAGGAATCCCTATTTTGGGTACTTCTGCGGAAGGCATCGACTTGGCAGAGGACCGGGAGCGATTTGACGCCCTTTTGGAATCCCTGCAGATCCGCCGCCCTCAGGGTATGGGCGTGATGACAGAAGCAGAGGCTATTGCGGCTGCGGAAAGCCTTGGCTATCCGGTGCTGCTGCGACCCAGTTATGTGATCGGCGGACAGAATATGCGGATCGTCCACAATGAGCAAGAGGTCCGCCTGTATATGCAAAAGATCCTGGCGCAGGCCATCCAAAATCCGGTGCTGGTGGATAAGTATATGCAGGGCACGGAACTGGAAGTGGATGTACTTTCCGATGGCGTGGATGTGCTGATCCCCGGCATTATGGAGCATATTGAACGGGCCGGTGTCCATAGCGGCGACTCCATCGCGGTGTATCCGCCCTATAGCATTAACGATAAAATGGTGGACACCATTGCCAAGTGCTCTGAAAAATTGGCCTTGGCCTTGGGCACGAAGGGTCTCGTGAACATCCAGTACCTGATCTACGCGGGTGAATTGTATGTGATCGAGGTCAACCCCCGGGCATCCCGCACGGTGCCCTATATCAGCAAGGTTACCGGCGTGCCGATGGTGGATATCGCATCAGCGGTGATGATGGGCAAGCCTCTGAAGGATCAGGGGTACGGCACGGGACTATATCGGGAAATGCCCTGCTATGCGGTGAAATTCCCGGTGTTCTCCTTCCAAAAACTCACCGGCGCCAATTCCTACTTAGGCCCGGAGATGAAGTCCACCGGTGAGGTGCTGGGCATTGGTAAAACCCTGAATGAGGCGCTCTTTAAGGGTATGACCGCATCCGGTCAGCATATCCAATATCCGGCAGCGGACCGTTCGGTTCGCGTGCTCATCAGTGTGGATAGCCACGATCAGGGTGAGATCATTGCCCTGGCCAAGAAGATTGACGATCTGGGCTTTGCCATCTGTGCTACACCGGAAACCGCCCAGTCTATTGAAAAGCTGGGAATCCGGGTGCAGGAGGTCAGTTTCCAGGAGGCGTTGGAGCAGATCGACAGTGGCTGCATCAGCTTTGCGGTGTATACCGGCGCGCTGGTGGATGCTACCGTAGCGGATTATATGCAGCTCAGCCGCAAGGCGCTGCTGTGTAGCGTTCCCTGCTTTACATCCTTGGATACGGCATCTGCCGCTGCGGATATCATCGCCGGCAGATTTACGGAAAATACCACGGAACTGGTGGACATATGCCACATTGCCCAGGAAAAGCAGAGAATATGCTTCTCCAAAATGCAGGCAACCGGTGATGACTACATCTTCATCGACAACCGGGACGGCAAGATCACCTGCCCGGAGGCGCTGTGTATTCGCCTGTGCGACCGGCACTACGGCATCGGCGGTGATGGCTTGGTGTTGATCGAAAACTCCAGCTGCGCCGATGTGAAGATGCGGATCTTCAACCGGGACGGCTCGGAGGGCAAGATGGCAGGCAACTGCATTCGCAGCGTGGGCAAATATGTGTACGATCAAGGCATCGTCTCCCACACAGAGCTGACGGTGGAGACCGGCAGCGGTGTGAAACACCTGTCCCTCTACACCCGTAACGGCAAGGTCAGCCTGGTCAGCGTGCAAATGGGCAGGGCGGATCTGTCAGCCGGGATACTGCCGGCAGCGACCAATGCTCAAATGCTGGTAGACTACCCCTTATGTGTGGGGCAGGAGACCTACCCGGTTACCTGCGTATCTGTGGGAAATCCCCACTGCGTGGTGTTCTGCGAAAATGTGGACGCGGTGGCCGTGGAGAAAATTGGCCCGCAGTTTGAGCACCATAGCCTGTTCCCGGAGCGGATCAACACGGAATTTGTCCGGGTGGTCCACAAGAATATGCTGAAAATGCGTGTTTGGGAGCGGGGTAACGGCGAGACTCTGGCCTGCGGTACCGGCGCTTGCGCGGCTGTGGCGGCAGCGGTCCATAAGGGACTTTGCGCCAAGGGTGAGGATGTGACAGTGAAGGTCCGCGGCGGCGACCTGGTGGTCAATTGTACCGATGGGGGTATTACCCTCACAGGTGATACCACCCTGGTGTTTGAAGGCGCGGTATACTACTAAAATAAAAAAAGCGTGTTGCTTATGCAACACGCTTTTTTTACTCAAATTGATTATTCGGCGCCTTCCATTTCCTTCAGAGCGTCCTTGCGACTGAAGTTTGCACGACCCTTCTCGTCGAAGCCCATGAACTTAACCCAAGTCATATCGCCCAGGTTCAGAACATCCTCGACCTTTTCTACCCGACGGTTCTCTAACTTGGAGATGTGCACCATACCGTCGTGGCCGGGCGCGATCTCAACGAATGCGCCGATGGGCAGGATGCGAACCACCTTGCCGTAGTAGAGCTTACCAACCTCGGGAACGAAGCAGATGTCGTCCACCATCTTTTTGGCAGCGTAAGCGGCAGGGGAGTCCACAGCGGAGATGAATACGGAGCCATCGTCATCGATGTCCACCTTAGCGCCGGTGTCAGCGCAGATCTTCTGAATGGTCTTACCGCCGGAGCCGATGACCTCGCGGATCTTGTCTACGGGAATCTTCAGGCTCAGCATCTTGGGTGCAAACTCGGAAACCTCGGCGCGAGGCTCAGCAATGCGCTTGAGCATCACTTCGTCCAGAATCTGCAGACGAGCCTTGCGGCAGCGCTCCAGCGCGTCAGCGATGATCTCCATAGTCAGACCCTTGTTCTTCAGGTCCATCTGGATGGCGGTAACACCGACCGTAGTACCGGCAACCTTGAAGTCCATTTCGCCGTGGAAGTCTTCCACGCCCTGGATATCGGTGAAGGTTCTCCACTCACCGGTTTCCTGATCAGAGATCAGACCGCAGGAAATACCGGCAACGGGACGGCGGATGGGAACACCGGCGTCCATCAGAGCCAGGGTAGAACCGCAGATAGAACCCTGAGAGGTAGAGCCGTTGGAAGAAAGAACTTCGGAAACCACGCGGATTGCGTAGGGGAACTCTTCCACAGAGGGGATCACGGGCAGCAATGCCTTTTCAGCCAGTGCGCCGTGGCCGATCTCACGACGGGAGGTGGAGCGGGCAGCTCTTGCCTCGCCGGTGGAGTAGGCGGGGAAGTTGTAGTGGTGGATATACCGGCGAGTTTCCTCGGGGTAGATGGTATCCAGCTTCTGTGCAGCAGACAGGGTATTCAGAGTACAAATGGACAGAACCTGGGTCTGACCACGGGAGAACAGACCGGAGCCGTGTACCCGGGGCAGCAGACCCACTTCAGCGCCCAAAGGACGGATGTCATCCATACCGCGGCCATCCACACGCTTGCCGGCCAGCAGCCACTTCTTAACGACCTTCTTCTGCATCTTGTACAGGCAGACTTCAATGTGCTCTTCAAAGTCGGGATACTTCTCGCCGAACTTCTCGGCAAAGTCCAGACGGGCGGCAGTAAGCCGAGCTTCCCGGACGTTCTTGTCGTCGGTATCCAGGGCGTATTCGATCTGACCCAGACCGTATTCAATCAGGTCGTCCAGCAGGTCGTGGTTTACAGCGGCCTTTTCGAAGGTGAACTTGGGCTTGCCGATCACAGCAACGATGGAATTAATGAACCCTACGATCTCCATATTGGTCTCGTGGGCAATGCGGATGCACTCCAGAACGATGGCTTCGGGAGCTTCGTTTGCCTCGGTCTCGATCATAACCACCTTCTCGAAGGTGGAAGCGATGCACACGAAGCAGTCGCAAGCGTCCCGCTCGTCAGCGGAGGGGTTGATCACATAGCGGTCGCCGATGTGGGCAACATTGGTGGTAGCAACCGGTCCGTTCCAGGGCACATCGGAAGATGCAATGGCGATGGAAGCGCCCAGGGAAGCTACGATCTCAACGGGGTTATCGTAATCGTTTGCAAAAACGGTGCAGGTAACCACGGTGTCGTTACGCAGCTCTTCGTCGAAGAGGGGACGCATAGGACGGTCGATGATACGGCTGTTGAGGATGCCCCGGTCAGAGGGCTTGCCCTCCCGGCGGTTGAAGGAGCCGGGGATGCGGCCTACAGAGTACATTCTCTCTTCGAACTCGATGGTCAGAGGGAAGTAGTCGATGCCGGACTTGGGGATGGGGTTGCAGGTGCAGGTGGTCAGCACCACGGTATCACCGTAGCGGCAGATGCACTCAGCGTTGGCAAGCTCTGCAACCTTACCGGTCTCCACGGTAAAGGGGCGCCCGCCGATTTCCATTTCGAAAACCTTGTGATTGGGGAATTGCTTGAAAGTAACCATTGGTAAAAACCTCCTTATTTTGGGAATTGACAATTGAAAATTGACAGTTGACAATTGTGGTATTTGCTCCGCAAATGAATTGATTGAATCGCCAAGGGCGATACCTTCATTGTCAATTGTCCATTGTACATTGTCAATTGGGTTGTTCGGGAGGTTTAGCACTTGAAACAACTGTCGAAATATTCGGCAATTCTTTCAACTGCTAAATGTGCTCCCGAGAGTTCTTGCAAAAACAGGGGCGACTGTGTCGCCCCTGAAATTGTCTTACTTACGGATACCCAGCTTGGCGATCAAAGCACGGTAACGGTTGATATCCTTGTTTGCCAGATAGTCCAGCATCTTACGACGCTTACCAACCATCATCAGCAGGCCACGACGGGAGTGGTTGTCGTGCTTGTGGGTGCGCAGGTGATCAGTCAGCTCGTTGATACGGGCGGTCAGGATAGCGACCTGTACTTCGGGAGAACCGGTATCGCCTTCGTGAGTTGCGTTTTCCAGGATAACCTGGGTCTTCTTTTCTTTCTGGATCATTTTAAAGTCCACCTTTCATTTTATTCGCCCTGTGCCAAGTAGAGGGTCGGTGTCGTCCCAAAACTGAGCAATGGGCACAATCAATAACCGGACATAGCCAGCCCGACTATGGTATCACAGATTTTTCCAAAAGTAAAGTACTTTTATTCACTTTTTGCAAAGAAATTCCGGGTTTCTGCGGTATTTTTCAGAATTTCTTCCTGCAATTGGGTGACGGAAGCAAATTTTTTCTCAGGCCGCAGAAATGCATAAAAGGCAAGGGTCAGCGTTTTGCCGTACAGATCCCCCTGAAAATCCAACAAATGGGCTTCCACGGTTACCCCGTCTCCGTTGACTGTGGGGCGCGTGCCCACATTGGTTACGGCGGTGTACACATTGCCATCTACTGTGGCCTTGCAGGCATATACGCCGAATTTAGGCACGATCACATCGACAGGGAAGGTAAGATTTGCGGTGGGAAAGCCGATGGTGCGACCCAGCTGCTTGCCTGTCTGTACGACGCCTGTGAACACGTGGGGGTGTCCCAGCAGGCGGTTGGCATCATCCAGTTGTCCCTGCTCCAGCAGTTCCCGAATCCGGGTGGAGGAGATGCGGCTGCCATCCATATCCTGTTGCGGAACGATGGTGCAGGTCAGACCAAATTCTTTGCAAAATTCCCGCAGTTTATCGCAGGTTCCCTCGCTTTTATGGCCAAATCGGAAATCATCGCCACAGACGAAGCCAACGGCACCATAGGAGATCAATTCTTCCAAAAAAGCTTTCCATGGCATACCCATAACCTCCCGGGTTACCGGATAGGAATACACCGGTCCAATGCCAAATTGCCGTAACAGCCGCTTGCGGTCTTCACAGGTGTTGATGAGCAGAGGAGGCGTATGGGTAAACAGGGATTGGGGGTGTTGCAAAAAGGTAAAGGCACAGGCCGTTGCCCCTGTTTTTTCTGCCAAATCGCAGCATTCTGCGAGGATTTTTTGATGTCCCAAATGCACTCCGTCAAAAAAACCCAAGGCAAAGATTTTCTTTTGATTCATAACAAAATCCTAAATCTTTCGTTGTCATTGCGAGGAGCGTAGCGACGTGGCAATCTCAAGTAGGCAGTATAGATTGCCACACCAGTGTGCGCACTGGTTCGCAATGACAAATAGTGTTTTTATGGTTTGAAAAAACTTTTAACTGTGGACATTGTGCCGTTTTCCACCTTTGCCAGCATAAGAAATTCTCCTGCTGCATCATAGGCCCGGTAAGTGCCGTCAGCCAGGTCGATGGAAAAAGCGTTGCCGTTGCGGCAGCGGAGGGTCTGCTTTTCGGTGAGGGTAACGGACGGATACTGGGTAAAGAGTGTGTCGATGGATTTCAGATACTGCTCCGGTCGGTCGCTGGCAATCAGTTGGGAAAGGGGTACGGCAACTTCTGCCGGGTAGCTGCCGGCAGCGGTGCGCCGCAGACTTTCCATACATCCACCGCAGCCCAGCGCCGCGCCAATATCCTTACACAGGGTGCGGATGTATGTACCCTTGGAGCAATGGACACGCAGACGGACTAAATTCCCCTCCATACCCAAAAAATCCAGGGCGTGGATGGTGATGGTCCGGGCGGGACGCTCCACTTCCTTGCCCTTTCGGGCCAAATTACATAGCTTTTGACCGCCTATTTTAATGGCGGAGTACATGGGCGGAATCTGCTGGATCTCCCCGCGAAACTGGGGCAAAACAGACAGGATATCCTGCTCGGTTACCGATACCGGCTTTTCTTCCAGCACCGTGCCGGTGATATCCTCGGTGTCAGTGGTAAGGCCCAAGTGCAGCACGGTTTCGTAGATTTTGTCCGCGTGTTCAAAAAATTCCACAGCCCGGGTGGCTCTGCCCACAAATACCGGCAGCACGCCGGTGGCCATGGGATCCAATGTTCCACCGTGGCCGATCCGCCGGGTCTGAAAAACGCCCCGGAGTTTAGCCGTTACATCTTGACTTGTCCAGCCTTCCGGCTTGTCTACAATTACAATTCCGTCCATAAAATTCCCTTTAATGGACAATTGATGATTGACAATTGACAATTTCGGTATCGACTTCGTCGATGATTCCAATAGTCGCCATAGGCGACACCTTAATTGTCCATTGTCCATTGTCCATTGTCAATTTTTATATTTTGGGTATTGCGTTCTTGATTGCATTAATTGCTTCGTCCATTGCGCATTCCATGCTTGCGCCGGCAGCACCCTTGTGGCCGCCGCCGCCAAAGTTTGCGCAAATCGCGGCAGCATCGTATCCGGGCACGGCCCGAACAGAGATTTTAACGCGGTTTTCTCCCTCTTCCCGCAAGGTGGCGGCAATTTTGACCCCCTCAATGGAACGGGGGAAGCCGGAGATGTTCTCCAAATCGTCCTCGGTCAGACCCAGTTTTTCTTCAATGGCCTTGGGCAGCGGGCAGATGGCGATCTGACCGTCCTGCAGGAAAAGCATATGCTCGATCAGCCAGCCTTCCAAACGCAGCCGACCTAAGCTGCGGGTGTCAAACAGCGCCTGATTGATGGCAAACAGTTCATCGCTACAATATGCGCAATATGCTGCTTTTTCAAAGGTTTTGGCGGTGGTGTTGGCATAGCGGAAGCAGCCGGTGTCGGTGGAAATGGCGGTGTAAAGGGCATTTGCCATAGGCTTATCAAAATGGCCAGTTGACATCAGCATCAAAACGTCGGCAACCAATTCTCCGCAGGCTGCAGCCGCCGGCTCTACCAATTCGTAGTCCGTATAGGAGTCAGCGGTTGCGTGGTGGTCAATCCGTAGAGCAATCCTGTCTGCGTAGGCGGAAAATGCTTCGGGAAGCATACCCCTTGACGCAGTATCCACGGCAATCAGAATATCCCCGTCAGCTACCTGCTCGGTGGTCAGACCTTCGTGCAGATGGGCGTACTTCTCCGTGATCTCCGGATTGCGAAGAATGTGGGCGGTCTTACCCATTTTCCGCAGTCCCCGGCACAGCAGAGCGGCGCTGCCCAAAGTGTCTCCGTCGGGACGGCGGTGGGTGAGAATCACATAATGATCGTTTTCATTTAAGAAATCAGCTGTCTGCTTTCTCGTCAGTATTCTCATCTTTATTTACCTCTAAAGAGTTAATGAGTTTCAGCATCTTTGCGCCGTAGGTGATGGAATCATCCAGCGCCCAGGTAAGCTCCGGGGTGTAGCGCAGATTTAGCGCGCTGCCCAGCTCCCGACGCAGATAGCCGCCAGCGGATTTGAGACCCTTCAGCGCGTCATTTGCCCGATCTTCCTGCAAAAAGCTCACATAGATCTTGGCGTAGCGCAGATCCGGCGTGGTTTCCACGTGGGTGATGGAGATCATCGTGTTCTGCACCCGGGGATCTTTCAGGTTTCGCAAAAGGGAGGCAAGCTCCTTCTGAATTTCTTCGTTAATACGTCCTATTCTGTTAGATGCCATACTATCATTCCTTTCGTAATGATAAATGGACAATTGATAATTGACAATTGACAATTGCGGTATCGGCTCCGCCGATGATTTCAATAGTCGCCACAAGCGACACCTTAATTGTCCATTGTCCATTGTCCATTGTCAATTAACGTTAAAAGCCGCGCCGCGACTGCGGGCGGCTTTTAACATTACCGTTTAACTTCCTGCATAGCGAAGCATTCGAAAATGTCGCCTTCCTTAATGTCGTTAAACTTGAGGATGCTCATACCGCACTCGAAACCGGCGGTAACTTCCTTGGCCTGGTCTTTAAACCGCTGCAGAGAGCCAACCTCACCCTCGTGAATGACCACGTTATCACGCAGCACACGTACCTGGGCATCCCGGGTGACCTTGCCGTCCTTGACCATACAGCCGGCGATGGTACCCACGGCGGAGACCTTGTAGGTCATACGCACCTCGGCGTGGCCGGTGACCACTTCCTGGAACTTGGGAGCCAGCATACCCTTCATAGCAGCCTCGATCTCGTCAATGGCATCGTAAATGACCCGGTAGAACCGCATATCCACGGCCGTGCGCTGGGCAGATGCCTGTGCGCCGGAGTCGGGACGGACATTAAAGCCAACGATGATCGCGCCGGCGGTAGAAGCCAGCAGAATATCGGATTCGTTGATAGCGCCAACGCCGGTGTGGATAACACGGACGCGGACTTCCTCGTTGGAGATCTTCTCCAGAGATGCCTTCACGGCTTCGGCAGAGCCCTGTACGTCAGCCTTGACGATCAGAGCCAGTTCCTTCATTTCGCCTTCCTGCATCTTGGCAAAGAGGTTATCCAGGGTAACCTTCTGCATAGCATTGGCAGCAGCATCCTTGATAGCCTGCTTCCGCTGCTCCACCAGTTCTCTTGCCATACGCTCGTCGGTAACGGCATTGAACTCGTCGCCGGGAGCGGGGACTTCGCCCAGACCGGTGATCTCTACAGGGATGGAAGGACCGGCGGTCTTCACAGTGCGGCCCTTATCATTGGTCATAACACGGACACGGCCAACGGCAGTACCGGCGATGATGATATCGCCTTGGTTCAGCGTGCCGTTTTGCACCAGCAAGGTGGCAATAGGACCGCGGTTCTTGTCAAGTCTTGCCTCGATGACCGTACCTTTTGCCCGGCGGTCGGGATTTGCCTTCAGTTCCTGCACTTCGGCAGTGAGCAGCACCATCTCCAGCAGGTTATCCAGACCCATACCGGTCTTGGCGGAGATGGGGCAGATGATGGTATCGCCGCCCCATTCTTCAGGGATCAGGTCGTACTCTGTCAGCTGCTGCTTGATCTTGTCGGGATTTGCTTCCGGCTTATCCATCTTGTTGATGGCAACAATGATGGGAACCTTGGCGGCCTTTGCGTGGTTGATGGATTCGATGGTCTGGGGCATAATGCCGTCAACGGCAGCAACCACCAAAATCGCAATATCCGTACACATAGCGCCACGGGCACGCATAGAGGTAAAGGCAGCGTGGCCGGGGGTATCCAGGAAGGTGATAGGCTGGCCGTTGCATTCCACGGTGTAAGCGCCGATGTGCTGGGTAATGCCGCCGGCCTCTCCTGCCGTAACGGAGGTGTTGCGGATGGCATCCAGAGTGGAGGTCTTACCGTGGTCAACGTGGCCCATAACCACAACCACCGGTGCGCGACCCTGCAGCTCCTCTGCAGTATCCTGGTGATCGTCAATGATCCGCTCTTCAATGGTAACGGTAACCTCTTTTTCTACCTTGCAGCCCAGTTCTGTAGCTACAAATTCTGCGGTATCAAAGTCAATGGCCTGGTTGATACCGGCCATCACGCCGTTTTTCATCAAAAGCTTAATGACTTCGCCGGCGGTCTTCTTCATCCGGCTGGCAAGCTCGCCCACGGTGATCTCATCGGGGATCTTAACGGTGACAGGCGCTTTACGGGCCACTTCCATTTGGAGGCGGCGGAGCTTTTCCTGCTCCTCATTGCGGGACTTGTTGCCCTTGGAGAACTTGTTGTCCTTCTTATTATTTTGCTGCTGACCCTTCTTGCCGCCGATGCGCTGCTTACCGCCCTGATAATTCTGAACGCGCTCGCTGATCAGATCGTCTACCCGGTCGTCAAAACGGGCAGAGTTGACCTGCACGGCAGAGGTATCCACCACCCGGCGTTCCCGTCTCCGTTCCGGCTGGGCGGGAGCCTTCGGCTTTTCTTCCTTTGCAGGGGCCTTGGGGGCTTCTGCCTTGGGCTGCTCGGGTTTTGCTTCCGGTTTCTTCTGCACGGGAGCAGCTTCTGCCTTGGGGGCTTCTTCCTTTGCAGGCGCAGCCTTGGGCGCAGGCTGCACCGCGAATACGGCCTCCAACGAGGAAATCTGATTCGTCTGGGTCATATAATCAAAGATCACATTCAGCTCATCCTCGGTGAGCACCTGGGTGTTGGACTTGGGTCTTTCAAAAAACTTGCCCATCACCTCTGCAATATCCTTGGGCGTAACACCGAAATCGGTGGCAACCTCTTTCAATCGATACTTAATTAAACTCAATACAATGCACCTCCAAAATGCTGTGCTGTGCCAGCACAAATTGAAAGTTGAAAATTGAAAGTTGAAAATGACGGGTTATGCAGATATATTTTCAATTTTCCATTTTCAATTTACACTTGCAGTAACGGTTATGCTGATGGTTTCAAATTTGTTTTTTCTTCTTGAAACGAACATTTTTCTCGTGGGCCTTGGCTTCTTTCTGCCGCTGCTGAATCCGCTTGGTGCGGGTGTCCAGGCTGGCGATTTGGGCCGCATAGCGTTCCGGCTCACCCAGCGCCTTTACAAAGGCCAGCGCCAGCGCCGGATCGGTAAATGCCGCAAGGGCCAATGCGCTGCGGCCGACGGCCTGCCCCAACTGATCCTTATTAAAGGGAACTGGCAGACAGATCTGCTGAGTACCGGCCACAAAGCTTTGGGCCCTGCGACGGGTGTGATCGGTAGCGTCACTTGCTACCACGATCAGCCGGGCTTTTTGCGCCCGGGCGGCAGCGCCCACAGGCTCTTCGCCCAGTTCAATGCGTCCAGCCTTGCGGGCCAGCGCCAAGAAATTTAGAGCTTTATCCATTTTCGGCCTCCATTTCCCGTGTCAGCCGGTCATAAACCTCCTGAGGAATGGGAACTTCTAAGCTCCGCTCCAGACTCTTGGCCTTTTGCGCCTTTTTCAGACATTCCGGATCGGGGCAAATGTACGCCCCGCGGCCATTGAGTTTGCCGCTAAAGTCCAGACTGACCACACCGTCAGTACCCCGGACCACCCGGATCAGTTCCTTTTTGGCTTTCCGTTCCCGGCAGCCCATACACTGCCGCTGAGGGATTTTCTTTTGCATAAAAGCTGCCTCCTTCGTTGTCGCACAAGATACACTTCTATATTTTCCGCAAGCGGAAAATACCGCCAGTATCTTGGCTCCTTCTCTCCACACAAAAGCCATTCGCTTTTACGGGGGCCTCGTTTTTATTACGCCTGCGAAACCGGCTTGATGTCGATCTTCAGACCGGTCAGACGGGCAGCCAGCCGTGCGTTCTGACCTTCCTTACCGATGGCAAGGCTCAGCTGATCGTCGGGAACGATCACCCGGCAAGCCTTGGGATTTGCAGGATCCAGCTCTACGCTGACCACATCTGCGGGGCTCAGCGCTGCCTTCACATATTCACAGGGATCTTCGCTCCAAACTACGATGTCGATCTTTTCGCCACCCAGTTCGTCCACTACAGCGCCTACACGGCCGCCGCGGGGACCGACACAAGCACCAACAGGATCTACATTTTCCATAGCGGCCCGTACAGCGATCTTGCTGCGGGAACCGGCTTCCCGGGCAATGTTGCGGATCTCTACCTGTCCGTCTGCGATTTCCGGAGTTTCCAGTTCAAAGAGACGGCGAACCACATTGGGATGGGTGCGGGATACGTGTACCAAAGGACCGCGGGAGGCCTTGTGAACTTCCAGTACGTAAACGCGGATCAGATCACCGGGTTCATATTCCTCGCCGGGGATCTGCTCGCTGGTGCGCAGCACAGCATCGTTTTGCTCGCTGCCATGACCCAAACGGACGAAAACATCGCCGGTGGGGTCGACCCGCAGCACAGTACCGGTGAGCAGCTCCTGAGACTTGGAGGAGTAGCTTTCATAGATCACGCCACGCTCCGCTTCCCGGATGCCCTGAATGACCACCTGCTTGGCGGTCTGGGCAGCGATGCGGCCGAATTTCTGAATATCCACGGGGATGGAAACGGTCTCGCCGAGCTGAATGTCGGGATTGTAGTTGCGGGCGGTGTCGATATGGATCTCCACGGCGGAATCTTCAATTTCCGCTACTGCGGTCTTGACCAAATACATAGAAAGACCCTTTTCGCTCAGGTCTACCACAACATTTTCAGCGGGGATGTCTCTGTGATCCTCCCGGTCTTTCCGGTAGGCGTTGGTGAGCGCTTGCTTCAGACGCTCTTCCATATAGGAAACGGGGATTCCCTTCAGCTTTTCCAACTCCCGCAGGCTGGCGAAAATTTCTGCGCCGATGTCTACCTTGGGAGCTTCTGCTTTCTTGGCTCTGGTATTTCTTGCCATCTTATATGTTCCTCCTGTTAAAATTCCACGCGAAGCCGCACCAGGGCAACTTCAGATTTTTCAAACGTAATACTTTCCTTACCGGCTTCCACGGTGACTTTTCCGTCTGCATAATCCCGCAGGATGCCGGGGATCTCCTTCAGACCGTTGCGGGGGCGGTAAAGCTTCACCAGCACCGGAGAACCCATAAACTGCTGGAAATCGCCGGGTCTCTTCAGCGCCCGTTCGATGCCCGCGGAGCACACTTCAAAGTGGTAGCTTTCCGGGATGGGGTCTTTTTCGTCCAAAATCGGATCGATGGCCCGGTGGATCTTTTCGCAATCGTCAATGTCGATACCGCCGTCCTTATCGATGTAGATCCGCAGATACCGTTCAGCACCTTCCCGGACGTATTCCACATCCCACAGACTGCAGCCGGCCTGCTCTACAATAGGCTGAGCGAATTGGGCAACCAATTCTGTAACCTTCATTAGGATTCCCTTCTTTCTGAAAACACTCAAAAAAGAGAGGGGCACGCCCCTCTCTTTCCATAGGTTAACTCTTACTTACGAAGGTAGTATACCACGGAATGTTTACTTTTGCAAGGGGTTTTTCTGGAAAAACCCGGTAAAATTTAACTTTTTTCCGAATTTCATTCTGTAAAAGCCACGTTATTTTGCATTTTGCATTTAATATTCTTAGGTCTCCGGCGGCAAACCCTGCACATATTTGTGATCCCAGCTGTCGTCGAAGATGCCCATTGCCGGTGTGCCGCAGGCCAAATCTTCTGCCAGCACCTGCAGCGCCTGCACACATTCCAACGACTCCAAATAAAATGCCGGCAGCGCCTCTTGTGTTAATTTTGCGCCCATAATTGCGCCGGTGATCGCGCCCACGGCGGCGCTCATACCGGAGTGATTCACCGCGGTGATGATGGCCCCGTCGAAATCTGCGGGGCTGCACAGACAGGCAAACATAGCGCCTGCCAGGCATCCGGCGGCATCGGTGCACATAAGCTGCTCCATACCCTCCTGGGCAGATACGATGCCGGAACTGACCAGGGAAATGGCCCGGCGCAACTGCAGGGCAAGTTCCTCTGCTTGGTAAAAACGGCTGCGGAACTGTCCGTCCATCACCGCAATGGCCTGTAGGAACTGATCCTTCAGAGGTATTTCCGGTTCTTGTAAAATACCGGCGATGGTATAGGATAGTACAACACCGGAGAGGAAGGTCTCCGGATTTCCGTGGGTCAGACAGATCAGCTCGCTGGACAGAATACCCACCTGCTCCGGAGCGATCCGGCTGGGGTGGTAGAACATACCGGCGGCAACTGCCGCGGTGATCGCGCCGGGGGCATTATTGTCGTTTTTCGGCGCAGCCACAGAGCCAAAGGAGGCCAGCCGCAGATTATCTAACATCCGGGCATCCCGGCAGTGGCGGCGGCGGAAGTAGGGAAGCTTTGCGATCCAGCAGAGACTGGGCTCCGGATCCCGGTAGAAGTGCTGGCTGCGGGTCCATTCCTTCAGCGCCAGTTTGCCGTAACCCACGTGATCGGGTCTGCTGCGGGAGATGCTCAGCAGCAGACCGTTACTCAAAAAGGCGGCGATCTGGGTGTAGGAGGAGACGGGAGGATATTCCTGATCCTGCAGGTCAAAGCCCAGCAGGCCGTTCGGGCCGTAGCTTTCCTGAATCTCATCCCAAGACTTCGTATCCACGGTGTAACCCATCGCGTCGCCGATGGCAAGCCCCAGCAGACAACCCCGGTATGCAGCTAAATGATTTTCCACAATCCCGCCCTCCTTTCTTTTTTATTTATTATAAATGTATATTGCCAAAAAAGCAATGAAAAAGGAATATTTTGGCTTTTGTAAAAAATTTTTTATAAATGAGAATAATTCCTATTGACAAATAGAAAAGGTTATGCTATACTGAGGTCACAAACAAGAAATGTCCCACAGAGAAAGGAGAAACGGTATGGAAACATCGACCAAGCAATTCCGCAAGCGGAATGCGATTCTATCTTATCTGCGGCAGACAAAGGAGCACCCCTCGGCAGAAATGGTGTACAGCCATTTAAAACCGGAATACCCGGACCTGTCCCTGGGAACGGTATACCGGAACTTGGCAATGTTTAAGGACCGGGGCGAGATCGCAAGTCTCGGCACAGTCAATGGCGTTGAACGGTTCGACGGCAACACTGAGCCCCACGTTCACTTTGTTTGCAACGGTTGTGAAGCAGTAGCGGATCTGCCCCAGATTGCAGTACCGGAACAGCTGAACCAGGAAGTTACCACCCAAACCGGTGGAAAAATTGATCTGTGCCAACTGACCTTCGTTGGCAAGTGCAAAAATTGTGTAGGAGGAAATGCATAATGAAAAAGTTTGTATGTACAGTATGCGATTACGTGTACGAAGGCGATGAGCTGCCGGAGGATTACGAGTGCCCCCTGTGCGGTGTCGGTCCTGACCAGTTTGAAGAAGTTGAAGAGTAATTCTGGCGCAAGGCGCCACCGATTAAAAAAATTAAAAAACATTATTTTGGAGGAAATGAATTATGAAAAAGTTTGTATGTTCTGTTTGTGGTTACGTTCACACCGCCGAAGAGTTGGCAGCTGATTTTTCCTGCCCCGTATGTAAGGTTCCCGCTTCCAAGTTCGTGGAGCAGAAGGGCGAAATGAAGCTGGCTGCTGAGCACGAGTACGGCGTTTACGCTAAGACCGTTAAGAACAACCCCGACATCTCCGAGGAAGACAAGAAGTACATCTTCGATCAGCTGATGGCTAACTTCAACGGCGAGTGCAGCGAAGTGGGTATGTACCTGTGCATGGCTCGGATCGCACACCGGGAAGGCTACCCCGAAGTAGGTCTGTACTGGGAAAAGGCAGCCTGGGAAGAAGCAGAGCACGCTGCAAAATTTGCAGAGCTGCTGGGCGAGGATCTGGAAGCCAATATGAAGGCCTCCACCAAGGAAAACCTGGCATGGCGTGTTGACTGCGAGTTCGGCGCAACCCAGGGCAAGTTCGATCTGGCCGCCTGCGCAAAGCGCAACGGCCTGGACGCTATCCACGACACTGTTCACGAAATGGCTCGCGACGAGGCCCGCCACGGCCGTGGTCTGAAGGGTCTGCTGGAAAGATATTTCAAGTAATATCTGATTGAAGTTTCAACTAAGATGTGCTACCATAACGGTAGTACATCTTTTGGTTGGGGTGATTATATGAAGAAAGCAAAAAAATATATTTACCCTTTTGTTTTTTCAATCTGCTTTTTCGTGACCTACATAATTTTAGCAATCGTGCTTGAAATAGTTTTACCTTCTGGAGATTATGCGGGTCTTGCATATGCATTTATTGTTTTACTGATATGGATTTTTATTGTCATACCTGTTTATTGTTTTAAGTATTGTAAATTTATATGCGAAGAGAAACATAAACTTTTATACGGTTTTTACAATTCAATTATTATTGCACTTTGTCACACTGGACCTTTTTTAATATCAGCTATACCTAATGGTGATGCTGATATAATTATTAAGATAACCCTTGCCCTTTTCGGGTGGATCGCATTTTGTACCTATGTTTCGTATACCGTACGAATAGAGGATACGAAAGAACGATCTGAAAATGATGCAAGTGAAACCGGAGAATAGTGTAACGAAATTTAAAGCCCTTGCTTCTAAGCGGTTTTGACATCGTTTTGCGACGAGGCTCGCCACGGCCGTGGCCTGAAGGGTCTTTTGGAGCGTTACTTCAAGTAAGAATTACAACGGAGGACGGCTTGTCCGTCCTCTATCCACAAATTTTAAATTGAGGTGTTACTATGGTTGAAAATTATATGGTTTGCAATTGCAAGCAGGTCAGTTACGGCAACATTTTGGACGCCCTCCACGAGCTGCCCAATTTCGACGATGTACTTTCCGCTTTTGAGAGCGTGAAGGATGTCACCCATTGCTCCACCGGCTGCGGTGGCTGCCATGACAAGGTGATGAAGATCATCTCTGACGAGATGCACGGCCACAAGTAACACCTGCAAACATATTTGCCGACAAATTGCTGCCGGTCCCCGTACCGGGGATCGGCAGCTTGCTTACAAACAATTTATCTAAGGAGAACTATTTGTGAAAATTCGTATCGATAAAGATCTTGTAGAATTCACCCCGGAACACCCGGCGGAAGCTGCCGAGCTGGAAGCCCTGTGGGTCAAGTTGGGCAACTGCGTGGGTAACACCAAGTCCCTGCAGCCCATCGGCGTATATGTCCCCTCGGAAAACAAAACCGCCACCTTCCACATTGAGGGTCTGAATGCGCAGGAAAAAGCCGCAATCCCCGAGATCCGCGCCCCTTACGACACCGATGTGTACTGTGTCACCTGCAACAAGACCATCCATGTCAAAGCCGGCGAGGTGGTTCCCTTCTGCTGCGGCAGACTGATGGAGATTCTGGACTAAAATCCCACGGGCGGGGGCTTGCTCCCGTCCTTTCTTTTCCCAAATATCACTTGACGGCGCAGCGTTACAATTCTATAATAGACACATCCCCCACAGAAAGGCGCTGCGATTATGGCCCGCAAAGAAAAAGAAATGTTGCCGCCCGGTGTCAAAAGAGGCATCGGCTGGGAAGTTTTTGTGTTTTTGGCCCTGTTTCTGGGCATCTTTTTGCTGCTGGGCTGCCGCATGGGCGCAGCCCATATGTTCAACACTTTGATGAATACCGCCCATGACCTGCTGCTGAACACCGTGTTTTACATCATGGCCATCGCCGTGCTGGCTGGCGCTATTTCCGGCCTCTTTTCGGAATTTGGCGTGATCTATCTGCTCAACAAGCTGCTCTCCCCCCTGATCCGGCCGGTGTACGGTCTGCCCGGTGCCAGCGCCGTG
>JAZUSG010000028.1:0-3013 GCA_045606605.1 Faecousia sp. | reverse complement strand
TCGTAAGTTCGTACCGGGAGATTGCCACGTCGGGGCTATGCCCCTCCTCGCAATGACACGGTAGTGGGAAGCTGACCGCAAAGATCCAACAGAACGCTAAATTCCAATTTGCATAATTCCCCTCCTTCGGGCATAGGCTGTCCGCAGGAGGGGATTTTTTATGCGAAAACGGGATTTGATCATTGTGTTGTCCGCGCTGCTCATTGCTGCGCTGATGGGGATTTTTGTCATCACCTCCGGCGCCATTGAAACCGGCAGCTGGGGTCTGAGCTTTCCTTCCGAAGGAGAACCGCCCCACGGGCCGGCTTCCGGCCATCATCTGCGAAAATACGACGCGGCATATTTGGGCGATACCACTGAAAAAGTCATTTATTTAACCTTTGATGCCGGCTATGAGAACGGAAATACGGGTAAAATTTTGGATGTATTAAAAAATCACGACGTTCCTGCGGCGTTCTTTTTGGTAGGGAATTACATTCAGCAGAACCCGGATCTGGTGCGCAGGATGGCAGACGAGGGGCATATTGTGGGCAATCACACCATGCACCACTACGATATGAGCAAAATTTCGGACAAGGCCGCCTTTCAGAAGGAGCTGACGGATCTGGAAGCGCTGTATCAGGAAACAACCGGCAAGGAAATGCCGAAATTTTACCGCCCTCCGCAGGGGATTTACTCCGAAAGCAATCTGAAAATGGCCCAGGAGCTGGGGTACAAGACGGTTTTCTGGAGTCTTGCCTATGTGGACTGGCAAAACGACAAACAGCCCTCGGCGGAGTATGCCTTTTCCAAATTACTGCCCCGCACCCACAACGGCGCGGTGGTGCTGCTGCACTCCACATCTGCCACCAACGCCGCCATTTTGGACCAGCTTTTGACAAAATGGGAAGCCATGGGATATAAATTTTCCAGCATAGAAGACCTGTTCGCCGATGGGTGATTTGGGATTGATTGCTGTATGAAATCCAGTACCAACACCTTGCCTCCCTCTTTGAGGGAGGTGGCAGCCCGATGGGCTGACGGAGGGAGTTTATTGCACTCCCCCAGTCACGGCTTTCGCCGTGCCAGCCCCCTCAAAGAGGGGGCCAAGTGTTGCGTCGCCCCCTACGTAACAAAAAATGACGGCTTTGCAGCCGTCATTTTAATCGTTTTTCCAGAGTTATGGTATTAAATGGGGTCAAATACACCCGCTCCAGGCCATATTCCGTGGTGACAACGTAGGATTTGGGTAGATCATCGCAGGGTACCACATGGCCCTCCTGCTCTGCCTTCTCTAAGAATTCCCGTCCCCGTTTGGAAACGGTGGTGTTGTCCAGATCAAAAATGCCGATGATGGACGATGAACGCACCGCCATATCGTTACCAATGGATAGGTACATAAAATACACAACCTCTGTAGGGGAGGGTCTTGACCCTCCCTAAAGTAAATTAGATCGATACTTGTCGTTTTCTTATTCCACGAAAAAGCAATCTTCCTGCCAGCGCAGTGGATTGTTTTCTATATATTGCCAAATTCTCTCATATTGAACTTGGTTACGAATGATATGATCATGAAATGATCGCTGCCAAACTTCCGTGCCCGGTGCGATCTTCCTTATTTGACGCGTAACACCGGACTTGTATTGGCCTATAACCTGGTCTGCTCGTATCACACAATTTTCTTTCAGTACCAAAATAAAATGCACATGGTTAGGCATCACAACATATTTCTCAATATGTATCTTATCATAGTGTGTTTGTATTGCTTCCATATTTATTTTTGCGATGTTTCCAAATTGATTTAACATCATTGGTTCACCAAAAATACATTTCTTTGCATGGGTGCATATGGTAATGAAATAATAGTTCTGCGTTGAATAATCATAATGTGAAATTCGGGGAGATTTTCTTTTAAAAAATTCCACAGTTATCTCTCCTTTTTCACAATCATGGATCCAGAAGGTTAGGGAGGGTCAAGACCCTCCCCTACAGAAACTTTCTAGACTCTGCAACAGCCATTTCGTCGCAGCGGTTGTTTTTAGGATTCTCGGCGTGGCCTTTGACCCAGTGGTAGTGCAGCTCATGCTTCATGGTAAGATCCAAAAGAATTTCCCAAAGATCCGGATTCAGCGCCGGCTTTTTGTCGGATTTGATCCAACCTTTCTTCCGCCAGCCCCATGCCCAGCCCTTTTCCAGCGCGTCAATGACGTACTTGGAGTCGGAGGACAGCTCTACAATACAGCTTTCCTTCAGCGCCTGCAGGCCGCGAATAACGGCGGTCAGCTCCATGCGGTTGTTGGTGGTGTTTTCTTCGCCGCCACACAGCTCCTTTTCCACGCCGTTATACTCCAGAATGGCACCCCAGCCGCCGGGGCCGGGGTTGCCGGAGCAAGCGCCATCGGTGTATAAGGTTACGGTTTTCATTCTTCCGTCTCCATATTTTCCTCACGTTCCATGGAAACCCGCTTGTTGCCTTCCTCGATGCGCATGACGATAACGCCCTGCACGTCGCGCTTGTAGATATTGATGGTGTTGGCGGGAATACGGATGATCACACCGCCGTTTTCGATCAGCATCACATCGTCGGTATCGCTGACCACACGGCAGCCGGCGATAGAACCGGTCTTGGGTGTGATATTGTAGTTTTTCAGGCCCTTGCCGCCACGCTGCTGCGGGATCTTCTCGCCATTGGGGCCGGTGCGCAGGTATTCCACGAGCTCAGTCCGTTTGCCGAAGCCATTTTCGGTGACGGTCAGCAGCGTCTTACCCTCTTCTGCCTTTTCTGCACCGATGACCCGGTCATCGCCTACCAGAGTGATGCCCTTGACGCCGGCAGCGTCACGACCCATGGGCCGCACATCGTTTTCGTTAAAGCAGATGGCCATGCCGTCCCGGGTGGCAAGGATGATGTTATCATTGCCATTGGTACGGATCACGTTGATCAGATGATCATTTTCATCCAGGGTGATGGCCCGGATGCCGCCCTTGCGGCGGGTATTTAGGGCGATGAAGGGGATCCGCTTGACAGTACCCT
>JAZUSG010000027.1:0-2384 GCA_045606605.1 Faecousia sp. | reverse complement strand
TGAAAATATCCCCCCGGGGGGCTTACAATAAAAAGAGAGTTATGATACAATTTCAAGGTTAAATTAAGATAACAGGGAGAAATAAAACCCTATGGATCATATAGAGGCGCTGAGAAAAAAGAATAGGAAAAACGCAGCGGTCATCATCGCAATGCTGGTGGCAGTTTTGGTGGTGGGGATTGCGTGCTTGTTTGTGGGTTCGTCCAATATGTCCTTCTCCGATGCGCTGGATGCGCTGCTGGGGGGCGGAAACGATGCCCAAAGCCGGATCATTTGGAAGATCCGCGTACCTAGAGTGTTGGCGGCCATCATTGCCGGCGCAGGTCTTTCTGTTGCCGGTCTCGTGATGCAGACGACCCTTAACAATGCCATGGCATCGCCCTCCACATTAGGCGTCTCCAATGCGGCGGTGTTCGGCGCAAACCTCTCCATTATCGCCTTTGCCGGAGGCTTTTTGTCCACCGGCAACAACATCCAAAGCTTTGATGTGGGGGCAAATCCCTATGCCACCTCGGTGCTGGCCTTTGTGTTTTCCGCGGTATCCATCCTGCTGATTTTGGGCCTTTGCACGGTCCGGTCCTTCTCACCCAATGTGGTGGTGCTGGCAGGTATGGCTATCGGCTCGGTATGGACAGCGGCAACCACCATTTTGCAGTTCTATGCCACCGATGTGGGACTCTCTGCCGCGGTGGTCTGGAGCTTCGGTGATTTGGGAAGAGCCACCTATCAGACGGATATCATTATGCTTGCCGTGGTACTGGTGGGTGCGGTATATTTTATGCTGATGGCGTGGAAGTATAATGCGCTGCTCAGCGGAGAAGCCACAGCCAAGACGATGGGAGTGAATGTGGAGACGCTGCGTTTTGTGTCCCTGCTGCTTTCTTCGGTCATTACGGCAGCGTGCGTTTCGTTTTTGGGCATTATCGGCTTTGTGGGTATCATCTGTCCCCACGTAACCAAAAAACTGCTGGGCCAGGATCACCGGGTCACTCTGCCCGTATCCTGCCTGATGGGCAGCCTGCTGCTTTTGCTGGCAGATACCCTGTCCCGAAGCTTGGGCAGCGGTTCGGCACTGCCGGTAGGCGCTATCACATCACTGCTTGGCGCGCCTTTCTTTATTGCCATCATTTTCGGTAAGAAAGGGGGCCATCACGGATGCTGAGCGTAAAGAATCTGCAGTTTCGTTACAGTCGTCACGGCGCGCCTGTTCTGAAGGGCGCATCCCTGGAACTGCAGCAGGGAGAAGTGGGTATTTTGCTGGGCAAAAACGGCTCCGGTAAGACCACCTTGTTTAAAAATATTCTGGGCATCGAAAAACCCCAGGGGGGCGAGATCGCCTTTTCAGGAGAGGATCTGCTGAAAATGAACCGCCGGGAGCGGGCAAGGCGGATCGCGTATGTTCCCCAGCACATCCATTTCGGCGACCTGAGCGTGTTTGACTCGGTGCTGATGGGCAGAGTGTCCTATTTTGGTATGAAGGCGGGGCAAGAGGACTACCGGGCGGTGGAAACCATCCTGCAGGATATGCAGCTTTTGGCGTTCGCAAATCGCAGCGCTGAGGCCCTGTCCGGCGGCGAAAAGCAGTAGATCGCCATTGCCCGGGCTATGGCCCAAGAGCCCAAGCTGATGATTTTCGATGAACCCACCGGTAATCTGGATATTGCCAATGAGCAGCTCATTATTAAGGAGGCCAAGAAGCTGGCAAGGCAGAAGGGAATTGCCATTTTGTCCTCTCTTCACGACCTCAATCAGGCGCTGTCTTTCGGCGATAAGTTTTTCTTTATGATCGATGGCGTGGTGCGCTATGCCGGCGGCCGGGAGATCTTCACACCGGAGATCCTGAAAGAAACCTTTGATGTGGATGTGCACATTCGTGAGATCGACGGGCAGACTGTCCTGCTCCAGGGTTTTTAGAAAAATACAAAATTTCATCCCCCTGGGGGGCTTCCACCCACCGGGGGGATTTTGTATAATGCAGGCATCAAGATAAAGCAAAGAAAGGAAAGACCTGTAATGAAGAAATTGATCGCGTTTATGCTGGCGGCGTTGCTGCTTCTTTCTCTGTGCGCCTGTAGCGGACAGAAAGACCCCAAACCCAGTGAGGATCCGGGACAGACCAAGGAGATCACCGTGACCGATATGATCGGCCGCCAGGTTACCGTTACCCCCGGCAGCTACAAAAGGGTGGTCTGCGTTGGCGCAGGCGCGCTGAGAATGTACTGCTACGTGGGCGATGTGGCGCTGCTGGTAGGTGTGGAGGATATTGATAATACTACCCTGGCGGAGCGGCCCAAGATGTTTGATTCCGTTGCCCGTCCTTATGTGATGGCATTTGGCGATACATTCAATAAGCTGCCCTCCTGCGGTGTGGGCGGCCCGATGGC
>JAZUSG010000026.1:0-8993 GCA_045606605.1 Faecousia sp. | reverse complement strand
TACACAGGGGAGGCGTAACCCCCATCGGCAACGCCGATGGGGGTATTGTGTATCGATTCAATTATACCATTGCGCAGGTGATGATGGCCATCTTGTAGACCTCGTCAGCGTTGCAGCCGCGGGACAGGTCGTTGATGGGAGCAGCCAGACCCTGCAGGATGGGGCCGTAAGCTTCAAAGCCGCCCAGACGCTGTGCGATCTTGTAGCCGATGTTACCAGCCTCGATGGTGGGGAAGATGAAGGTGTTGGCGTAGCCGGCAACAGGGGAGCCGGGGAACTTCAGCTGACCCACTTCGGGAGCAACTGCTGCATCGAACTGTATCTCGCCGTCGATCATCAGATCGGGGGCCAGCTCCTTAGCAACCTTGGTAGCTTCGTTACTGAGCTTCACAGTACCGCCCTTGCCGGAGCCGTTGGTGGAGAAGGAGAGCATTGCGACCTTAGGCTCAATGCCGAAAACCTTGGCGGTGTTGGCAGTCTCAATGGCAACTTCAGCCAGCTTGCGGGCAGCGGAAACGGTAACATTGCCTTCCTTATCTACGCTGTCTTCGTAGCTTAAGTTAATAGCGCAGTCGCCCATAGCCAGCTTTTCTTCGCCGCGAACCATAATGAAGCAGGAAGAAACCAGGTTTGCACCCTTCTTGGTCTTTACCAGCTGCAGAGCGGGACGAACGGTGTCAGCAGTGGAGTAGGTAGCGCCGCCAAGCAGAGCGTCCGCATAGCCCATCTTTACCAGCATAGTGCCGAAATAGTTGCCTTTGGAAAGGGCAGCGCGGCACTCGTCAGCGCTCATCTTGCCCTTGCGCAGCTCGACCATTTTTTCCACCATAGCGTCCATACCCGCATAGGTAGCAGGATCCAGGATCTCAACACCCTCGATGTTGAAGCCGCCCTTGGCTGCGTTGGCTTTCACTTCTTCTACGTTACCAACCAGGATGGGAGTCAGGAAGCCGCCCTCTACCAGGCGGGAAGTTGCCTCCAAAATACGGGCATCGTGGCCCTCAGTAAAGACGATCTTGCGGGGATTTGCTTTCAAAACCTCGATCATTGCATTAAACATGATGTGTTTCCTCCATAGTTTATTGGGCCATAGCCCATATTTTTACATTTTAATTATACTATAGCGATTTCCGATTGGCAACAGTTTTTCAAAAGAATCGTAGGATTTCCAGCAAAAAAAGATTTACAAGGTGGATAGTTTCTGCTATTGTAGTAATTGAGAGGAGGGAATACATATGGAAAAATTTTTATGGTTTGCCTTGCTGGTTCTGTTTATCGCGGTAGAAACGGCAACGGTGAATATGGTATCCACCTGGTTTGCGCTGGGTAGCCTTGCGGCGCTGATTATCGCCCTGATCGGCGGGGAGCTGTGGCTGCAGGTATTGGTATTTTTGACAGTTTCTGCGGTGACCCTTGCGCTGCTGCGGCCGCTGGCAAAAAAGTACTTTACCCCTCGCATTACCCGTACCAATGTGGATGCCCTTGTAGGCAAGACCTGTATGTGTGTTTCGGCCATTGACAATGTGGCTGGCTGCGGACAGGTAAAGGTGGGAGATGTGGAGTGGACCGCCCGCAGCACCACCGGCGATCCGATCCCGGTAGGGGAGCAGGTAAAGGTCGACCGGGTTGAGGGCGTAAAAGTGTATGTTACACCGGTTGCGGTGTCAGTAAAATAAGGAGGTAGCAGTATGCCGTTTATTATTGCGTTAGTAGTTATTATTTTTGTTGTTATTATTCGTTGTATCGTGGTGGTACAGCAGTCCAAAGCCTATGTGGTGGAGCGACTGGGCGCATTTCAGGCCGTGTGGGGCGTAGGTTTGCACTTTAAGCTGCCCCTGTTGGATAAGGTTGCCCGGAAGGTAAGCCTGAAGGAGCAGGTTTTGGACTATCCCCCTCAGCCGGTGATCACCAAGGATAATGTTACCATGCAGATCGATACCGTGGTGTATTTCCAGATTACCGACCCCAAGCTCTATACTTACGGTGTGGAAAGACCTATGGTGGCTATGGAGACCCTCACCGCAACCACGCTCCGTAATATCATCGGCGACCTGGAGCTGGACCAGACCCTCACATCCCGCGATCTGATCAACACCCGTATGCGCGCCATTTTGGATGAGGCCACCGACCCCTGGGGTATTAAGGTCAACCGTGTGGAGCTGAAGAATATTCTGCCGCCTCAGGACATCCAGTCCTCTATGGAAAAGCAGATGAAGGCCGAGCGTGACCGCCGGCAGGCGATTCTGCAGGCAGAAGGTCAGAAAAAGTCCGCCATTCTGATCGCAGAAGGCGAACGGGAGTCGGAAATTTTGCGGGCCGATGCGCAGAAGCAGGCAGCCATCCTGAAGGCAGAAGGTGAGGCAGAAGCCATTCGCAAAGTGCAGCAGGCGCTGGCAGATTCTATGGCAATGCTGAACGAAAACGCCCCCAACGACCAAGTCATCAAGCTCAAGAGCATTGAAGCGATGGAGAAGGTTGCCAACGGACAGGCAACAAAGGTCATTATCCCCTCCGAGATGCAAGGACTTGTAGGTCTTGCCAACGGTATTGTGGAGGGTGTTAAGCAGTAATGGCGGATAAGAATAAGCGCTTTATCAAGGTGTATTCCCACGGCGGCGGATTCTCCGGCCCGGCTACCTATATTATGGTGGACAGGGAAACCGGCGTGAATTATCTGTATGTCAGCGGCGGCTATGGCGGCGGTCTGACGGCGCTACTGCATCCCGATGGCACACCGGTGATTACCCCGGTGCCGGAGGAAGAGGAAGAATAAAAAGAGGCGTGCTTTTGCACGCCTCTTTTTATTTAGATTTCCTTATACATGGTTACCGCATCGTCCTTACGAACATTGTCAGCAACCACCAAGACTTCCACAGACACGGTGCGCTCTCCCAGGGAGATAGCGATCTGATCGCCGGGCTTCACCTCATAACTGGCTTTCACCACGCGGCCGTTGACGCTGATGCGCCCATTGTCGCAAGCTTCATTGGCGACGGTGCGGCGCTTGATCAGCCGGGAAACCTTTAGGTACTTGTCCAGACGCATATTACTTGGAGATCAGGTCCTTCAAAGTCTTGCTTGCCTTGAATGCGGGCAGGCGGGTTGCGGGAATCTTGATTTCTTCCTTGGTGCGGGGATTGCGGCCGATGCGAGCCTCACGGGCCTTCACTTCGAAGCTACCAAAGCCGGAGATCTGGACCTTCTCGCCCTTCTTCAGAGTGGCGACAACAGTCTCAAAAGTAGCGCTGACAACGCGTTCAGCATCTTTCTTGGTCAAACCGGTCTTCTCAGCAACAACAGCAATCAGTTCGGTTTTGTTCATTGGAAAATTACCTCTTTTCAAAAAATTTTTTCAGATGTTATAATATTATCACCTTTTTTAACTTTTTGCAAGTCTTTTTTGCAAATTTGTACAATTAAAGGTGTAAAAATTTTGAAATTTTATCTCCTTTTGGTAACAATAAACAATCTTCCCGTCGAATTGATTTGAAAAGAACCACGCTGACCAGGTAAATAACCACACCTGCCGCAACCGGAATTCCGCAGGAGAGGATACGGCTTTCACCCAATCCGGGTGAAAGTTTCAGCATTTGTGATACGCCCCAAACGCCAGCGCCCATCAGGGCAGCGGGCAATGCCGGACGCAGAAGATTTTGCAGAATCCGGGCCTTTTGGGGAACGACCCGGCGAATGGCGATCAGATTCATCACCCCAATGCACAAATAGCACAGCAGCATACCGATGGGGGCACCAACAATGCCGATCTGGGGGTTACCCACCAGAAGATATACCACCACCAGCTTCACACCGCCGCACAGCAGGGTGTTGACCACCGGGATGTGGGCATATCCGTGGGATTGGAGCACCACGTTGGTGTACTGGATCATACCGTAGAAGAAAATATTGATACCCAGCACCGTGAGGATCGTGCCGGCAAGCTCCCGGTTTTCGCCGGTATAGCCGCCCAGCAGCGCCATAACCGGCCCGGCCAACAGGCTAAGTCCCACCGCGCAGGGCAGGCTGATGAGACCGGTGATGCGGGCAGCGGATTCCTCGGTGGCTTTTACGCTGCCGTGATCGCCGGTAGCCAGATGGGCGGTGATGGCCGGCAGCACCGAAGTGGTAATGGGCACCATAAAGGCGCAGGGCATATTAAACACCGTCTGGCACATATTGTAAATGCCCTTGGTGATATCGGCTTCTGTTTGGCTCATACCCCCCGCAGTGAGCAGCTGACCCATATACAGGTTTGTCTCGATCACCGTCAGCACCTGCAGACCGGCAGAGCCGATGGTAATGGGAACGGCGATGGAGAGCAGCTGTTTTGCGGTGGCGCCGTAGCTTTTTGGGGTGTCATTGGTAACGGGAAGCTCCCGGTAGGCCGGGGTCAGCTTGCTCCGGAGGAAAATGGCCGATACCAGGCAGCTGACGGTAACGCCCAAAATCGCGCCGCCGGCAGAGTAGGCCACGCTTTTGGTCATAACAAAAATCACATAAGCCAGCAAGAGGCCAACTACCAGCTTAAATACCGCCTCCAAAATCTGGGAGTTGGAGGTGGGGCGCATATTGCCCTGCCCTTGGAAAAATCCCCGATAGGCAGACATAATGCACATCAGCAGAGCGCAGGGGCCTAAGCAAAAGATGGCCGCCCAGGCGTCCGGCTGCTTTTGGAACCCAGCAAGCTGATGGGAAAAGCCCATCATCAGCGCGGTGCTCACAAGACCGAGGCCCAGGAAGATCCGCTTGGCGGTGCTGTAGATCCGACGCACCTGATTGTAATTGTCCACGGCGGCAGCCTGGCTGATCATCCGGCTCATTGCGATGGGCAGGCCTGCGGTGGAGATCAGCAGCAGCACAGTGTAAATGTCGTAGGCGGTGATGAAGTAGCCGTAACCCTGATCGCCGATGATCATTTTCAGGGGGATCTTGTAGAAAGCGCCGATGATTTTTACAATGGCAGTTGCCATAGCCAGCAACGCTGCACCGTGGAGAAAGGTTTGCTTTTTGGATGATTCTCCCATAGATCCTCCTTACTGATTTCCCAATAGCTTGGGGATGGCATATTCCATAATTTCCGAAACGATGTGACCCATATCCAGGGTGGGGAACTGACCGTTTTGGTAAAGGATCTTGCCCCGCACCATAGTCATAGCCACATCACCGCCCTTGGCGGAGAACACAAGACCGGCGGGTACATCGTGGCAGGGCATCAGATGGGGGGCAGAGAAGTCTATCAGCACCACATCCGCATCCATCCCCACCTTCAGCATACCGCACTGGGCAGACCGCCCCTGGGCGGTAGCGCCGCAAACGGTTGCCATCATAAGGCACGCAGCGGCGGGCAGGGAAGCTGCCTCTCCGGCGCTCTGCCGCTGCTGCAGGGCAGCAACGCGCATCACTTCAAACATATCCAAATTGCCGCATTCAGCTGCGCCGCCGGTTCCCAGCGCCACATTCATTCCAGCTTTTACACAGGCGGTGATGGGGGTGGAATGGAGGCCTTGCTTTGCAGCGGCAATGGGAGTCGCAACGGCGGTTGCCTTTGCGTTTCCTAAAAGCTTTTGCTCGGTTTCGGTCAGATGGGCGCAGGTAGCAGCGGTGGCGGGAACGGAGAAAACCCCGTGGCAGCGCAGAAGCTCTGCGGGGGTCAGACCGGTGCGCTCTTCGCAGCTTGCCACTTCCTCTGCTGTCTCAGACAGGTGGAGCTGAAAGCGCAGACCTTTTTCCTGCGCGAAGGCGGAAATGCCCTCCCACAGCTTGTAGTTGCCGGTGTATTCTGCATAAATACCTGCGTCGATCAAAATGCGGTCATCATCATAGCCGTGCCATTTGTCCGTCAGTCGGGCAAGTTCCTGACACTGCTCGTCGGTCTCAAAATCGAAATCTTCCGATTCATCGATAAACCGGTAGGCAGACAGGGCAAGATTTGCCTTGATACCGCTTTCAGCCACAGCCTGGGCGGTTGCCTCCGGGAAGTAGTACAGATCCGATACGGAAGTGATGCCAAAACGCAAACACTCAGCAATAGCAAGCTCCGCTGCAGCCTTGGCGGCCCGGGCATCCAGCTTATCCTGCCGGGAGAGCATCTGTTCCAGAGTCTCTGCCTTGGACGTGTTGTCCAGCAGATTGCGCAGAGCAGCGGTGGCCAAATGGGTGTGGGCATTAATAAGACCCGGCATTGCCACCATACCGGTGCCGTTTATGATGGTTTGGGGCGCATCTTCCGGGGGCGTTTTATCCATATAGACTATTTTGCCGTCGGTAATGCCTAAGTATGCGCCAAACAGCACATCCATTTTCTCATTCATGGTTACCACGGTCACATCGGAAATTAAGGTGTCCAAACTAACACTTCCTTTGAAGGGGATTTTGTAGGGGCGACCATTGGTCGCCCGCGGGCGGGGATATTTTGCGAACTTCCCTTGGCTCCTCCTTTGGGGGAGCTGACAAAAAACGTAGATTTTTGTCTGAGGGGGCACACTCCGCGCATACTCCCTCCGTCAGCCTGCTCGGCTGACACCTCCCTCAGAGAGGAAGACAAGAGGGATACAAGTCATAGAAGGCGGAACAGTTCCTCTTTTTGGGCAAGGACACTGTCAATTTGTTCAATATATTGCTCCGGGAATTTGGGATTGTGGAATCGCTGCAGGCTGCCATCCGGCAGATTGACCTTGTTCATACCCCCGCCGCCCAGGGATAAGATGGTGTGGATCTCCTCCATCATATAGATGTTGTACAGACAGTCTAAGCCATCCCGGCTCCAGCCTACATTTTCAAAAGAGCCGGACATATACTTCTGCCGATATAGGTAATAGGGCTTGTAGCCCAAGCGCCGCAGCAGGGTTTCTGCAAACGCTACCATCCGGGCAACTTCTCCGAAATCCGGCAGCGCTACCTGTTTTTCAAAGAGGTCTGCGCCTTTTTTCAGCGCCAGGGTATGGACGGTGATATTGGCGGGATTTAGCGCCGCCACCTGCTCTAAGGAGCGGCAAAAGCCATCATAGGTATCGGTGGGCAGACCTGCGATCAGATCCATATTGATGGCGCGGAAGCCGGCGGCTTTTGCCTCTTCGTACCCGCGGTGGATATCTGCGCCGGTGTGGGGGCGGCCACAGGCCTGCAGCACCGAGTCGATCATAGATTGGGGATTGATGCTCATACGGTCTGCGCCGTGGTCGCGGATGGTCTGCAACTTTTGGGCGCTTAAGGTGTCGGGTCTGCCACCCTCAACAGTAAATTCTATACACCGGGACAGATCAAAGGTCTCGTAAATGGTGTCCAGCAGCTGGGCCGTTTGGTCGCAGGTTAAGGTAGTGGGCGTACCGCCGCCTATATAGATGGTACGAACCTTCCTGCCGGAACTTGCCAAAAGTTTTCCGGTGCAGGCGATCTCCCGATACAGGGCCTGTAAGTATGGCTCGATCCGCTCGGTGTGTTTGCCCACGGTGCGGCTGACAAAGCTGCAGTAGCTGCACCGGGTGGGGCAGAAGGGGATTCCCACATACAGGGAAACATCCGTGCTTTCCGCCTGCCGGATGGCATTTACCGTGGAGGCGGAGCAATCCAGCGCCAGCCGCCGCCGGGCAGGTGTCACAAAGTACACATCCCTTAGCAGCCGGTCCGCGGCCTTTTCATCGCCGTTTTCCAGGAGCTGCCGGGTGGAGAGCTTGGTAGGCCGCACACCTGCCAGCGCGCCCCAGGCTGGCGGTTCCTCCAAATGGGGAAGGGCCGCCAAATACAGGCTTTGCTGCAGCGCACGGCGGCGCAGCCGCACGGATTCCTCTGCTGTTTTCAGCCGGCGAAGGGCGCGGGTCTTTTTGCCGGCGATTTCTATTTCAGTAATGGCGGTGAGCCAGGTCTTGCCCCGGCTGATCCGGGAGCTGACAGTGCCTTCTGCCTGCTGGTGAAACAGCGCCAGCATCAGCTGCTCTACCGCATAACGGTCATCATGACCGGTGATGGTCAGTTTCATAAAAGTATCCTCTCCCCCTTTTGCGCGTCATTTCGAGGAGCCGTACTCTCGCAATGACGGGGTTGGGGTGGCTTTTATCTTAAATAGGGATTGTATTTTCTTTCGGTGTCTAATGTGGTTTCCGGGCCATGACCGGGCAAGACCCGGCAATCGCCATCCATAGCGGCAAGACGGCTGAGGGACTTTTGCATTTGGGAGAAGCTGCCGCCGGGGAAATCTGTCCGACCGATGGAGTCCATAAACAGGGTGTCCCCGGAAAACAGGGTATCTTCCACCATCAGGCACACAGAGCCCTGGGTATGCCCCGGGGTGTGAAGCACCCGAATGGTCAGTCCTGCAAGCTGCAGCACATCTCCCTCCCCGTAGGAGCAGGTGTAATAGAGCGGTCCGGCGGTCATTTCCTCCGGTTGACTCAGTTCCTTTTCGTGGAGATATACCGGACAGCCGGTAACTTCCACAATACCCCGTACACCGCCCACGTGGTCAAAATGCCCGTGGGTCAGCAAAATGGCATCGATTTTCTTTCCCAAATCCTCTGCTTCTAAAATCACCTGCTCCGGGGCATACCCCGGGTCGATGACGATGCAATCGTCGCTTTCTTCATCCCAGGCAAGATAGCAGTTGGTTTGATATGCCCCCAGGGGCAAAACTTTGATATTTACCATAGAAACTCCTTAAAATAATTGAAAATTGAAAGCTGAAAGTTGAAAATTGCCAAAACAAATAATTTTCAATTTTCCATTTTCCGTTTTCAATTCCGGCGGGGTGTGTCCATCAGCTCTGCGGTGTCGAGAATCAGGGTCACCGGGCCGTCATTTACAGACGCCACCTGCATATCCGCGCCAAACTGGCCGTGCTGGGGCGGATAGCCCAAGCTTTCGCAGTCGGAGAGGAATTGTTCATATAGCGCGTTACCCAGCTCTGGGCCGGCAGCGCCCACAAAGCTGGGACGGCGGCCCTTCCGGCAGTTGCCGTAGAGGGTAAACTGGCTGACTACCAGCACCTGGCCGCCCACATCCTC
>JAZUSG010000025.1:0-2719 GCA_045606605.1 Faecousia sp. | reverse complement strand
AGCAATCAGCCTGCTGTTAATCACTACTTCTTCAACAATTTCTCCTATAATTATATTGCACTTTATAATTTAGGAGGAGTCATCATGCACAGAGAAGTCGGATCGTAGCCATGTCGTTCTGTGAGCCAAGGAGTTGCTACTCCAATTTGTCTTTCCTAAGACCGCTTGGCCTCCGACTTAGCGAAGCAATCAGCCTGCTGTTAATCACTACTTCTTCAACAATTTCTCCTATAATTATATTGCACTTTATAATTTAGGAGGAGTCATCATGCACAGAGCAATCAGCAACTACAAGATTACCAAACGAAAAGACGGACGCTATTGTGTCCGTCTGCAGGATAGGGGTGAGATTTCGCGCATTTATGCTTGAACACTTTGGGTGATCACAAGGAAACGCAGTCAGCGGAAGGTATCCGATCAATTCATCGGTTAAATGCTGATTTTACAGCAGTTTTAAGCATGAAAGTCTCCTTGGAAATGCGCTAAGTCTACTTGGAAATGCGGTAATTCCTATTGAAAAAGCAAGGTCAATATGCTACAATACAAGTCGAAATTAAAAGTAAACCCACACCCTTTTTGTGTAAAAAAGGTGTATACGGAAACACCGGGGTGCCGAAAGCCCTTGCAAATAAAGGATTTTTTGAAGGAGAAGAAACAAAAATGAAATTAGGTATCGTGGGACTGCCCAATGTGGGCAAATCTACCCTGTTTAACGCTATTACCAATGCCGGTGTGCCGGCCGATAACTACGCATTCTGCACCATTGACCCCAATGTGGGCGTGGTTTCCGTTCCCGATGAGCGGCTGGACTGGCTGGCTCAGCTGCACAATCCCAAGAAATTTACCCCCGCAGTGGTAGAATTTGTGGATATTGCAGGCCTTGTAAAAGGCGCTTCCAAGGGTGAGGGCCTGGGTAACAAATTTCTTAGCAATATCCGTACCACCGATGCCATCGTACATGTGGTGCGCTGCTTTGAGGACACCAATGTGACCCATGTGGAGGGCAGCACCGATCCTCTGCGGGACATTGACATCATTAACTTAGAGCTGGTGATGGCGGATATGGAAATGGTGGAGCGTCGGATCGACAAGGCCCAAAAGGCTATGAAGGGCGGCGATAAGAAGTTTGCCCGGGAAGTTGAGCTGTTCACCGCGCTGCTTAAGCACCTGAACGAGGGCAAGCTTGCCCGCACCTTTGATGGCACGGAGGATGATATGGCGCTGATCGGCACCTCCGATCTGCTGACGCTGAAAAAGACGATTTATGTAGCCAACCTGGCAGAAAACGAGATCAACGATCCCGATGCCAACCGGCACTACGCAGCTGTGAAGGCCTTGGCCGCAGCAGAAGGCAGTCAGCTGCTGCCCATCTGCGCTAAGCTGGAAGCCGATATTGCAGAGCTGGATGACCCCGAGGAAAAAGCAATGTTTATGGAAGAGCTGGGCGTAAACGAGTCCGGTTTGGATCGACTGATCAAGAGCTCCTATGCCCTGCTGGGTCTCATCTCCTTCCTGACCGCAGGCAGCGACGAGTGCCGGGCCTGGACCATTAAAAACGGCACAAAAGCACCCCAGGCTGCCGGCAAGATCCACACCGATTTTGAGCGTGGCTTTATCCGGGCAGAGGTCATCGCCTTTGAGGATATGAAAACCTGCGGCACAATGGCAAACGCAAAATCCAAAGGCCTTGTGCGCAGCGAAGGTAAAGAATATGTGATGAAGGACGGCGACATCGTCAATTTCCTGTTTAATGTATAAAGTGGTATAATGAAATAAAAGAGTGATACTATGAAAAAATATATCCTTTGCTTTTTTACTGTTTATTTAATATTTTTATCCGGTTGTTCTTTTTTTAAAATTGAAACACCTATGTCAAAGGAAGAGGCTCAAAAAGCTGCGCTAACCTGTTTTGAAGAACATAAAACAGATATGGAAGCAATTATGCAATCCGGAAAAGCAATGGGTGAAACCAAATGGTGCCAAGTTTACAATCTGTTATCATCAAAGGATGAATATGAATTTGTCTTACAGCAAACAGGTTTCACCGGAACAAATACCAAAACGGGCATTTTATATTTACCCAACGATACACCTGAGCCTGCATATACACAAGATGAAAATAACCCCGATTTGTATTCGTATGAATCAGGCAATACGGATCATTATTCTTTAGAACGCATTGAGCAAAATTGGTTCTTTTTCTATTATGAATATGATTTTTGATTCGCAAAAATCATTTTAAAGGCTTGACCAAACGGTCAAGCCTTTTTTGTGGGAGATATGCTCTGTCATCTCGAGCGAAGTCGAGGGATCTCAAGAAATGATAGCATTGGGTAGATATTTGAGATTCCTCGACGCGCTACACTTGCTCGGAATGACATTCGTTTTTTGCGGGCGATTATCCTGTTAAAGTGCTTGGCGCTATTTCACACTCCACTTGCCGGCATATTCGGAAAGCTGTTCCTTGATTTTAATAAAATCTTCTTTACCTCGTACAGCATCAAAAATGGGGCGCTCCATTTCCTTAATTAAGTGACTTGCACTATTATCTGAACTTCCTGCCGACCAACTGCCGTGGCCATGCCCACGAAAAACGAGGGATGTGCGTTCTTCCTTATCAAAGGTAATGAACTTGATTGCATGTTCCGCGGCTAATTGCAAATGTTGTAATGCTTGGGCGCAATTACCCTTTTTTAAATAATAAATGGCCTGATCCTGA
>JAZUSG010000024.1:0-3398 GCA_045606605.1 Faecousia sp. | reverse complement strand
TCCCGCCTGCATTTATAATTTTCGAATCCGTCCTCCCCCAAAGCAGAAAAAAGCCACACCGAAAGGTGTTTCTTTTTTCTGTCTATGGGCTACGAAAAAGATATTTTTACCGTTTTTGCGTATGAATTCGAACTCTCGAAGTTTTTAGTGAAGTATCGGCTAACGCCGAAGTGAAGTTATGCCTTACAGCATAATGAAGTATTATGCTTGTGCATAAAATGAAGTTAAGTGCGCCACTCACTTGCGGAGCAAACTTCACGCGCCGAAAGGCGCACTTAGTTGAAAAACCGACAAGTCGAAACTTGTCGGTTTTTCTGGCGGAGAGTGTGAGATTCGAACTCACGGTGGGTTTCCCCATCACTAGTTTTCAAGACTAGCTCCTTAAACCGCTCGGACAACTCTCCGTGTCCTGCCAATCATATCACTGGCAGGGGAAAAAGTCAAGGGAACTATCTGCGCTTTTTGGGCGCGGCAGACTTTACTTTGCTCCGCGGTTTTGCCGATTTTCCTGCAGGTTTTGCTGCCTTGGCAGGAAGCTTGGGCGGCAGGGTTCGCGGCTTTGCGCTGGGCGGAACGGCCCGGATCAGACATTTTGGCCCAGAGCCGATCAGATCCTCTCTGTGGGCAGTTAAAAGCGCCTCCCGCACAAGATAGTAGTTCTTAGGATTGCGGTACTGAATCAGTGCCCGCTGCATAGCTTTTTCGTGGGGGTCGGTGGGTACATACACCCGTTCCATTGTTCGGGCATCTAACCCTGTGTAATACATAACCGTGGAGAGGGTAGAGGGTGTTGGATAAAAATCCTGCACCTGTTCCGGATTATAACCCATATCCCGAATGTACTCAGCCAGTTCAATGGCTTCCTTCAGGGTAGATCCCGGATGGCTGGACATAAGATAAGGCACCAGGAACTGATTCATACCGTACTGTTTATTCAGCGCGTAATATTTATCCACAAACCGGTTGTAGACACTGTTTTTCGGCTTTCCCATCCGGGCAAGGACCACGTCAGAAACATGTTCCGGCGCTACTTTTAGCTGACCGGAGATGTGATACTGCACCAGTTCCTTGAAGAATGTGTCCTTTTTATCTGCCAGCAAATAGTCAAATCGGATACCGCTGCGCACAAAGACTCGCTTGACGCCGGGGATCTTACGCAGCTTCCGCAGCAGCGCCACATAATCGGAATGATCTGCCCGCAGATCCGTGCGGGGGGGGGGGTAAAGACATTGCCGGCCGCCGCAAGCGCCCTTTGTCAGCTGCTTTTCGCAGGCAGGATGGCGGAAATTCGCAGTAGGACCGCCCACATCGTGAATGTAGCCTTTAAAATCCGGATCTTTTGCCATCAGCTCGGCTTCCGCCAGGATGGATTCGTGGCTGCGGGTTTGAATGATCCGTCCCTGATGGAAGGTCAGCGCGCAGAAGGAACAAGCGCCAAAGCAGCCCCGGTTGCTTACCAAGCTGAACTTTACTTCCTGGATCGCAGGTACGCCGCCCAGTTTCTCGTAGCTGGGATGATAGGTACGGCAGTAGGGCAGGGCATAGACGCCGTCCATCTCTTCGGTAGATAGGGGCTTTTGCGGGGGATTTTGCACCACATAGAGCTTGCCGTAAGGCTCTGCCAGCCGCTTCGCGGTGAAGGGATCGCAGTTAGCGTACTGAATACGGAAACTTTCCGCGTATTCCCGCTTATTTTCCTGCAGCTTAGCGTAGGTCGGCAAAATGACGGTGGGCAGACTGTCATCCAGAGACTCGGTCTTAAACACCGTGCCGTCGATATAGGTAATATCACCGATCTGCATACCGGAATTGAGTGCGTCCGCAATTTCCACAATGCTCCGCTCACCCATACCGTACATCAATAGGTCAGCCTGGCTGTCCAGCAGAATGGAGCGCTTCAGACTCTCAGACCAGTAATCGTAGTGGGCAAATCGGCGCAGACTGGCTTCGATTCCACCGATCAGGATAGGTACATCCCGATAGGTCTGCCGGATCAGATTGCAGTACACAACGGTTGCGTAATCCGGCCGTTTACCCATTACACCGCCGGGAGTAAAGGCGTCGTTTTTCCGCCGATGCTTGGTAACGGAGTAGTGGTTGACCATAGAATCCATATTGCCGGCAGATACCAAAAAGCCAAGACGGGGTTTGCCCAGTATAGTAATAGACTTGGGGTCTTTCCAGTTGGGTTGGGAGATAATGCCCACGGAATATCCCGCATTTTCCAGCACCCGGCTGATAATGGCGTGTCCAAAAGAGGGATGGTCCACATAGGCATCGCCGATGATGTACACGAAATCGCACTGTTCCCAACCCCGCGCGGCCATATCTTGTTTGGAAATCGGCAAAAAGTCCATAGGAACCTCCCAAGTCGTTTTCTTCAGTATATCATTTCTTAGTGAAAAAGGAAAGGTTTAAATATAAATAGTGTGTTGAAATGAATATGTGTGTATGCTACAATGATATCAACACAAAATAGAAAGAGAGGAATAACCATGAAAAAAATCCTTGCAATCATTTTGTCTGTGTTGTTAGTATTCAGTCTGACAGCATGTGCGGGAGAGGACGATGTTCGCGGCGAAATTAATCCCGGTAGTTCTGAGCAATCTTCCAATAACGATCCCAAGGGTGATCAAAATGATACCACAGGTTCGACTGAAAAAGAATTCGATACGGGCAGCGTAAGTGCCAACAAATACGAAAATAAATTTCTTGGCATTTCCTGTGAGCTTGGCGCTGGCTGGACGTTTATGACAGACGAGCAAATTCGCCAAAATAATGAAACTGCGCTTGGCCTTATTGGGGAGGAGTATGCTGAGGCGATCAAAAATGCCACAACATTCACCGACATGATGGCAGTCCATAGCAATCAGACCGATACATTGAACATCACGTTTGAAAAGCTGACAGGTGCAAATTTGGTTCTGACTGAGGAGCAGTATGTAAATTTAAGCAAGGATTCTCTGAAGAGCGCTCTTGAGAATATGGGTATGACAAATGTAACGCTTACTACCGGCAAGGAAACCTTTGCAGGGGAAAACCACCCTTACATCGAAATATCCGCTCAGTATAACGGCGTCCCGGTTTTCGAAAGGGTCGCGATAGTAAAGTGTCAGAATTATATGGTGAATATCGTTGCTTGTACCTGGCAAACCAATAACTGCAAGAGCATCTTAAATGCTTTTAAGGCTGCATAATTTCCGGCCTGTTCGGTCAAACAAAAAGGACATCCTCGCGGATGTCCTTTTTCTTTATGCGCCTGTCTGCGGTTGCGCGCTGTTTTCTGATCCGCTTTTCGAGTCCCACATTATGAAAATAAAGCTGATTTGATCCGTGTCTACATCCGTACCGGATGCATCCCCGGATCAAGGGACTCTCCCACGGCGGGAAAACAGTCC
>JAZUSG010000023.1:0-17317 GCA_045606605.1 Faecousia sp. | reverse complement strand
AGAGCCTTTTGAAATGCTGGATCAGGTGCTTTTTACCCAACTGGACTCCGGTCTGCCGGTTTCCCATATTGTGCTTATGGGTATTGGTGAGCCTTTGGATAATATGGATAACGTGTTGCGTTTTTTGGAGCTGGTGAACAGTCCCGAGGGTATGAATATTTCTATGCGGCACATTAGCCTTTCTACTTGCGGCTTAGTGCCGAAGATTGATGAATTGGCGGAGAAGAAACTGCAGATCAGCCTTGCGATTTCTTTGCACGGCTCCAATAATGAAATAAGGAATCGGATTATGCCGGTGAATAAAGCCTACCCGATTGAGGTGCTGCTGCCGGCCTGCCGGAGATATTATGAAAAGACCTCCCGGCGAATCCATTTTGAATATGCAATGATTCACGGTGTGAATGATAGCATCCAGCAGGCAAAAGAGCTTTTACAGCTGCTAAAAGGTCTGCCCGCCCACGTGAATCTCATTCCCCTGAACCACGTGGAAGAAAGTCCCTTAAAACCCAGCACCAAGGAGGCAGTTGCGGCTTTTCAAAAGACGCTGGAGGATGGTGGTGTTACCGCAACGGTGCGTCGCACCTTAGGCAGTGATATTGATGCCTCCTGCGGACAGCTTCGCCGCAAGTATACCCGGCAGGTTGGAGAGGATACTTAAAAGCAAAGGAAGTGAAGTCTTATGCAATATTGGGCATTAACAGACCCGGGTATTGCCCGCAATCAAAACCAGGATGCCTACCAAATTGCAGCCCTGGATAAAAACACGCTTCTGTGCGTGGTGTGCGACGGTATGGGCGGTGCCAAGTCCGGTAATGTGGCAAGTACTTTGGCCACAGAGGTGTTTACCCAGGAGGTAAAACGGACGTGGGTGCCGGATATGGATCCGGAGCGGCTGGAGCAAATGCTCTGCGGCGCGGTGAAGCTGGCAAACTTTACGGTTTACGACCAGTCCCAGCAACTGGAAGACTTTCATGGTATGGGAACAACGCTGGTTGCACTACTGCTGCAAGGGAAAAATGCTACAGTCGTCAATGTAGGCGATAGTCGGGCATACCTTGTGGATAAGGACGGAATCAGCCAAATCACCGTCGATCACTCTGTGGTGCAGATGATGATCAAGCGGGGAGAATTGACACCGGAGAAAGCAAAACATTACCCCGGCAAGAATCTCATTACCCGCGCGATTGGAACGGAGCCGCAGGTTCAGTGCGATATTTTCCACCGTAAGGTAGGGAAAGGAACCTGTTTCCTCCTTTGCACGGACGGACTTTCAAATCTAATGGATGACCAGGAAATCCTTTTTGAAGTGCTCCACGGACAGGATAAAGCCCTGTGCTGTGAGCATTTGCTGGATATTGCCAAAAAACGGGGTGCACCGGACAATGTTACCTGTGTGCTCGTGTCCCTGTAATGGGATAGGGAAAGGAGCGTTACGAAATGGATAACGATAAATACATAGGCCGCCTGCTGGATAACCGATATGAGATTCTGGAAGTTATTGGCGCCGGTGGTATGGCTGTGGTTTATAAAGCGCGTTGCCATCGGTTAAATCGGTTGGTGGCAGTCAAGATCCTGAAGGATGATAATTTAGACGACGAGGATTTTCGCCGCCGTTTCCACGCGGAGAGCCAGGCTGTAGCGATGCTCAGCCATCCCAATATTGTTTCTGTTTATGATGTGTCTACCTCTGTGATGGCGGATTATATCGTTATGGAATTGATTGAGGGCATTACCCTGAAGCAGTATATGGAAAAGAAGGGTATTCTCAACTGGAAAGAGACCCTGCATTTTGCTATGCAGATTGCAAAGGCTCTGGAGCACGCCCACAGCAAGGGTATCGTGCACCGGGATATTAAGCCCCATAACGTGATGGTGCTGAAAAACGGCTCTGTTAAGGTCATGGATTTTGGTATCGCACGGATGATTTCCCACGGAAATACCCTGACAAAGGAAGCGTTGGGTTCTGTGCACTACATCTCTCCGGAACAGGCAAGAGGTGGCCGTGTGGATGACCGTTCGGATATCTATTCCCTGGGTGTCGTGATGTACGAGATGATGGCCGGCCGTCCTCCTTATGATGGCGAATCTCCGGTTTCCGTTGCTATTCAGCATATTAACGGCGGCGCTGCGCTGCCTTCCGTACTCAATCCCAATATTCCCGGTGGTCTGGAGCAGATCATTATGAAGGCCATGGCGCATAATGTCTCTGACCGCTATCCCTCTGCCACCAGAATGCTGGCAGATATGGAAGAGTTCCGCAAGGATCCTACCACGTTGTTCGACTATACAGGACTTCCTCTGGATGCAGTTATGCGGGTGCAGAATCCCAATTTAGTGTTGCAGCCGCCTACAGATATAGCCAGCAAGGTAGTGCAGGAACACAGCTCCCAGCGGAAGGCTGGGGACACACCGACGGGCGAACGGCGGCGGGAGAATCCCTCTCATAATAACGCCAGAAGACGACCCAGTCCCCAGGAGGAAAAACGCACCCGTGTTACCACGATTGCTATTATTGTGTGTTCCCTTGTGGCGGTGATTGCCATCGGAATCTTTTTGGCAATCTTGCTCGGTGGCGGTGTTTCCGGCGGTAAGAAAACATTGGTTGTCCCCAATCTTGTGGGTAAAGAATATGTTTCTTCCAGAGATGGCTTTTCCATAATGAAGGAAGAACGTTACGATGATACCGTGGAAGCAGGTATTGTGATCAGCCAAAAACCGGAAGCCGGTATTGAAACCACGGATCATATTATCGTAGTAAATGTCAGCTTAGGACCTGCACCGGAGTTGGTGTCTTTAGGAAAACTCGACGAGCGTTCCAAAGATTGGGCCGTGTCCTATTTGGAAGGCTTAAAGCTGGGCCTGAATGTAGCAATTAAAGAGGAGTTTAGTGAAACCATCTCTGAGGGCTACGTGATTCGCACAGAACCTAAGGAAGGTACAGAGCTGAAGCAGGGTCAGACCGTTACCCTTATTGTCAGCAAGGGCAAGAAGGTTCAGTTCTCCTCTATGCCTCAGGTTGTCGGTGAGACCAAAGAGGTAGCCATAAGTGTTCTGGAAATGCAGCAGCTGGACCTGAATGTGGTGATTGAAGAGATATTCGATATGAATATTCCTGCCGGTCAAGTTGTGGAAACGGAACCGGGTCGTGGCGAAAAGCTGAAAACCGGTCAGACAGTTAAGCTGACAATCAGTAAGGGCGTTGAAACCAAGATGATGCCTGATGTGACAGGTGTGAAATTGAATGTTGCCCAAAATACGCTGGCTGGACTTGGCTTTAAAGAACCCACTGTAACCTATGTACCCAGCGATAAACCCAAGGATACCGTCCTTTCTCAATCCCTGGAAAAGGAAAAGGAACAACCGATCACGGCAGAAATTACCTTGGAAGTTTCGGATGGATCCAAGGCACCGGTGTGGAAGGATGTAACCATTGATCTGCGAAACAGCGCGATCAATAACAGTTGTCGCCTTACCATCACGCGGGATAATAAGACGGTCTATTCCGGCACAGTACCGAAGGGTGCGCTGGCAGTTACCCTGCCCAATCAATCCGGTGTGGGCAAGGTTACCTATCACATCGTCATCAATGAGATGGATGGCTGGGATGTAACGGAGGAATTTTCTGCCAATGGCTGATAGAATAACCGGGCGGATCTTGCGTTCCCTCAGCGGATTTTACGATGTTCAAACCCAGCAGGGACTCGTTACCTGTCGGGGCAGAGGACACCTGCGGAAAGACAGGGAAACGCCTTTGACCGGTGATCTGGTAGAAATCACCATACAGCAGGGCAAGGGAATGGTGGAAAACATCCTTCCCCGTCGCAATCGCTTTGTGCGGCCTGCAGTGGCCAATGTGGATGCCCTTGTGGTGTTTGCATCCAATGTAAATCCCATTACAGAACCGTTTTTGATTGATCGCGTGGCAGCGATTGCCGGCGATCAAGGGGTAGCGGTACACATTTGCGTCAATAAATGCGATTTGGATCCTGGGGTAGACTTGGTCCGGATTTACCGCAATGCGGGATTTTCTGTAATCTCTGCAAGTGCGGCCACCGGTGAGGGTGTGGAGCAACTGCGGCAGCTGATTGCCGGTAAGTTCACTGCCTTTACCGGAAACACGGGCGTTGGAAAAAGCAGTATGCTCAATGCGCTGTGTCCGGAACTGGCGCTGCCCACCGGTGAAGTGTCTGAAAAGCTTGGCCGTGGCCGGCATACTACCCGGCACGTAGAACTGTATCGGTTGGACGCAGATACCTATGTGGCGGATACACCGGGATTTTCCTCCTTTGACACGGAACAGATGGATGTGATCTTAAAGGAGAATCTCCAATACGCATTTCCTGACTTTGCCCCGTTTTTAGGAACTTGTCAGTTTCACGACTGCTCCCACCGGGCAGAGCCGGGCTGCGGGATTCGTCAAGGAGTAGAATCCGGGAAGATCGAAAAGACCCGCTATGAAAGCTATTTGCGCTTGTACGAAAAAGCAAGCCAGGTGAAACTCTGGGAATTAAAATAAGAAAAAGGTCTGTTGCGATTGCTGCAACAGACCTTTTTGCCTTTATTTTTGGTAATACACCCGTCGGTCGCACTCGTGGTCAGGTGTTTCCTGTACGCTTGCAAACAGACTGTAAAGAAGTCCCGCACGGTTTTCCAGTTGTTCATAGGGAGAGTTCGTTATTTCTCCTGCATTTGTAAATTGACCGACTTTTTTGGCATTTTTGAGAACCTCACGGCCGCGGTCATTGAAAGCCAGCACCCGCGTATAGGGGGCAGGCATATCCATATCTGCCTGGGAAATGCCCAGGAATGCGCACATAACCATTCTGTCGATCCGGGTTCGTGTATAGCGCTTGGATTTGGTTGCCGCAATGATCTCTTCCAATGTAGCGTACTTTCTTGCGCTGTGCATAAGCTTCCGCCACAAACCCTCTGAACCGTAGGGTAGCGATTCAAATTCCCCATCGCACATTGTCCGCAGCCGATAAAGGATTGCCTGCTCACCGGAAGACAGACAGTGCGCCACTGCGTCCTGAAAATGAATTTGCCCTTCTTTCGGTACATACGGAAGCCACTGGCTGTTAGAGAGGATCTGCTCACGCAGGGCGCTGGCAGAGGGATTCTCCGCATCAATAGCTGTGTCGTGATAATTCCCCTCCCGTAAGATCGGCAGCGGCTCCATAGCGGAGGATTGGTTCAGGATGGCTTTGCAGTACTCAGTGGCCAAAATATCATTGGGATTCGAAAGCGTGTTTTCCGGTAACCCCATAGCCAGCAGCGCTGCCTGCCGGGCGGCAGGGAAGGATAGTCCTTTATCCAATTGCGTGCGTAGCGCTTTGGGGAATGCCTCACTTAGCAGTGCTTTTGCGGTTGTTAAAAGTGCGTTACCGCTACCGCATTCTGCACCAAAGCAAAGCTTATGACAGAAGCTGCCTAAGATACGCACACCCTCGCTGGCAAAGCCTTCTGCGGAGGAGAGAGCAGCAGTAATGGGCAATTCCAAAACCAGGTCAGCACCGCAGGAGATCGCTGCCTGGGCCCGAAGGGATTTGTCAAAAATGGCCGGTGCGCCCCGTTGCACATAGTTTCCGCTCATCAGACAGACAATACGGCTATCCGGATACATAAGGCGGATCTTATCGATTTGTTTCTTATGTCCAATGTGTAAGGGGTTATACTCACAAATGATGCCAATGATCTCCAAAATATCCCTCCTTTTCAAAAAAACTTCAATATAGGGGTTGAGAAATTTCTCAATCTGTTATAGAATAGCTTTAGCTATGGTTATATTACCACACATTCCAAGAAAAGAAAATCATTTTATTTTTTAGGAGGCAAATTCCCATGAATGTTTTGATTATCAACGCCGGTAGTTCCTCTCTTAAGTATCAGCTGATGAACCCCGAGACCGGTGAAGTATCCGCTAAGGGTCTGTGCGAGCGTATCGGTATCGATGGCCGTCTGAACCACAAGGTTGGCGAAGATAAGGTCGTTAAGGACATTCCTATGCCCACCCACTCCGAGGCAATTGCTGCTACTCTGGAAATCCTGCAGGATCCGCAGGTTGGCGTTATCAAGACCGTTGACGAGATCGACGCTGTCGGTCACCGCGTTCTGCACGGCGGTATGGAGTTCTTTGATTCCTGCATCATCAATGATGAAGTTATTGCTGCTATCAAGAAGTGCATTCCTCTCGGACCGCTCCACAACCCCGCAAACCTGATGGGTATCGAGGCTTGCCAGGCAGTTATGCCCACCACTCCCCAGGTTGCAGTGTTTGACACCGCTTTCCACATGACCATGCCTCCCAAGGCTTACCGCTATGCAATTCCCACTGAGTACTATGAGAACGACTCCATCCGTCGCTACGGCTTCCACGGCACTTCTCACAAGTATGTTGCCCGCCGTACTGCACAGCTGGTTGGCAAGACCGAGTTTAAGATGGTTAACTGCCACCTGGGCAACGGTTCTTCCATGTCCGCAGTGAAGGACGGCAAGTGCATGGACACCACTATGGGTCTGACTCCTCTGGCCGGCGTGCCTATGGGTACCCGTTCCGGCGATATTGATGCAGCTGTTGTGCAGTTCATCTGCAATAAGTACGGTATGAGCGTTGATGAGTGCCTGAATATGCTCAACAAGAAGTCCGGTATGCTGGCTATGTCCGGCGTTTCCTCCGACTTCCGCGATCTGGAAGACGGCGCTACTAAGGGTGACGAAAACTGCGCTTTGGCACGGGACAAGTTCTGCTATGAAGTTGCCAAGTATGTTGGCGCTTACGCAGCTGCCCTCAACGGCATCGACGTTCTGACCTTCACCGCTGGTGTTGGCGAAAACGACTGCGCTGTACGTGCTGCTGTTTGTGAGTACCTGGGCTTTATGGGCGTTAAGATCGACCCCGCGCTGAACGCAAAGCGCGGCAAGGAGATGGTCATCTCCACTCCTGACTCCAAGGTTCAGGTTTGGGTTGTTCCCACCAATGAGGAACTGATGATCGCGCAGGACACTGCAGAGTTGGTTAACGCTGCAAAGTAAAAAATATAAAGAGGCGGATTTTTCCGCCTCTTTCCTTTAGGAGGACCTATGACTTCTGTATCTGAACGTTTTTTGCGCTATGTTGCCTACCACACCACTTCCGATGAATTTTCTGAAGTCTGCCCCTCTACATCCAATCAAAAGGTGCTGGGTGCTGCCTTGGTAGAGGAAATGCTTTCAATGGGTATCCGGGATGCCCATATGGATGAACACGGCTATGTTTACGGAACAGTCCCCGGAGACCCCAGTTTGCCCACCATTGGTCTGATTGCCCATATGGACACTTCTCCGGACTTAAGCGGTGAAAATGTTAAGGCAAGAATTGTGGAATATAACGGCGGTGATATCGTCTTAAACCCGGAGCAGGGGATCGTGATGGAGGCGGCGGAGTTTGAAAGTCTGCGCAATCACATCGGTAAGCACCTGATCGTTACTGACGGCACTACTTTGCTGGGCGCGGATGATAAGGCCGGTATTGCTGAGATCCTTACCGCCGCGGAAATTCTGCTGACCACGAAAATGAACCACGCTACATTAAAGATCGGTTTTACACCCGATGAGGAGATCGGTCGCGGTGCGGACAAATTTGATGTGCAGGGATTTGGCGCAGATTATGCTTACACTGCAGATGGCGGCACGGTAGGGGAGTTGGAGTATGAAAACTTCAATGCCGCCGGCGCAAAAATCGTGTTTACCGGCCGGAATATTCACCCTGGTTCTGCCAAAAATAAAATGGTCAATTCTCAGCATATTGCGATGGAGTTTGACAGTTTGTTACCTGCTGACCAGCGTCCGGAGCATACGGCTGGCTATGAGGGTTTCTTCCATCTGACGGATATGGAAGGCTCTGTAGAGCGGTCTGTCTTGCGCTATATTATCCGGGATCACGATATGGAAAAGTTCCTGCAAAAGAAAGAACTGCTGGCATCTGCCGCTGCATTTATGAATGCTAAATACGGTGACGGAACTGCTCAGCTGACTGTGCAGGATAGCTACTACAATATGCGGGAGAAGATTGAACCTTGTATGTATATTGTTGAGCGTGCAATGAAGGCGATGGAAAGCGTGGGGATGACACCCAAGACTGTACCCATCCGCGGCGGTACAGATGGTGCAAGACTTTCTTTTGAAGGTCTGCCCTGTCCCAATCTGTGCACCGGCGGCGAGAATTATCACGGAAGATTTGAATATATCCCCGTGGAGGATATGGAATTGTGTGTAAAAATGCTGGTTGAAATCCTCACATCTATGTAAGATATATTTGGTGCGTCTACACGCCTGTAGACGCACTTTTTATTTTCAACAAAAATGCAGTTCTTACAGTTGGATTTATAGTTAGTATTGTTAAAAATGAATAATGCTACTTGACAGAATATGGAGCAATCGGTATAATATTATCGATACCGGTGGAGCTGAATTGCACTGGGTTTTTATTTTGTTAAGGAGCGAATTGTGATGGGTAAAATTAGTGTTATCGGAGCAGGAAGTGTTGGTGCAACTGTAGCCAACGATTTGATGGTTCAGGGCGTTGCCTCTGAAATTGTCCTGATCGATATTAATACCAAGAAGGCTATGGGCGAAGCGTTGGATATTTATCAGGGTGCACCGTTCCATTCTCCTGCGATCGTACGTTCCGGTGATTATGCAGATGCTGCCGGTTCTGATATCGTGGTCATTACCTGTGGTATTGCCAGAAAGCCCGGTATGAGCCGCCTGGATCTTGCCCAGACCAATGTAAATATTATCAAAGATGTGGCAAAGCAGGTGGTAAAATGCGCCCCCAATGCCATTTATGTAATCGTTTCCAATCCGGTTGACGTGCTGACTTATGTATTTCATAAGGTTTCCGGCCTACCCGAAAGTCAGATTATCGGCTCTGGTACGATTTTGGATACCAGCCGGCTTCAGTCTGAACTGGCTAAGCGCTTCTGCATTAGTCCTAAGAACGTCCATGCCCATGTTTACGGTGAGCACGGCGACAGTTCTTTCGTGCCTTGGTCTCTGGCGACCATTGCCAATAACCACGTGGATGTCTACAAGGAGAATTCTCCCGACAAGGATCGTATTGACTGGAATCAGGACTATGAAGAAGTGGAAAGCTTTGTTAAGAAGTCCGGCGGTATCGTGATTGAGAATAAGGGCGCTACTTTCTATGCAGTAGCTATGTCTGTTTGCCATATTTGCAAATGTATCTATAACGGCGCCGGCACAGCTCTGACCGTTTCTACGATGATGCACGGTGAGTATGGTGTGGAGGATGTATGCCTGTCTACCCTGGCACTGGTGGATAAGGGCGGTGTCCGCGGCAAGATCCTGAATAAGCTGACCGATGGAGAAATTGAAAAGCTGCACGCAAGCGCAAACAAACTGAAAGAAGTTATCGCGCAAATTGAAATTTAATCGCAAAAGAAGGGACGTACAATGTGCGTCCCTTTTCGTCGAATAAGAAAGCCCCTCTCCGAAAGGAGAGGGGCAATGCATTATTCTTCCCAGTTGTGCCAGACGTTCTGCACATCGTCGTCATCTTCCATAGCGTCGATGAGCTTCTGCATCTGCGTTGCCTGTTCTTCGGTTTCCAGCTTCTGATAATTCTGGGGAACCATTTCAATCTGTGCGGAAACAAAAGTGTACTTCTCCAGCTTTGCTACCACATCGTTAAAGTCATCGGGCAGGGTGTAAATGGTGAAGCAATCATCCTCAGCCTCGAAATCGTCAGCACCGGCATCCATTGCGTCCATCATAACTTCTTCTTCGTCATAATCGCCGTCCTCGTTATCGATGACCAGCACGCCCTTCTTATCGAAGCTCCAGGCCACACAACCGGATGCGCCCAGGTTGCCGCCAAATTTATCAAAGTGGTGGCGCATTGAACCTGCGGTACGGTTGCGGTTATCGGTCATAGCCTCTACGATCACGGCAACGCCGCCGGGGCCGTAGCCTTCATAGGTGATGGTTTCGTAGCTGTCGCCACCGCCTGCGCCGGCAGCCTTTTCCAGGCAGCGCTTAATGTTATCGTTGGGCATATTGGCAGCCTTTGCCTTGGTAATGATGGTTGCCAGCCGGGAATTGTTGGCAGGGTCGGTAATACCGCCGCCTTCCTTTACCGCAACGATCAGTTCCTTTGCAATCTTTGTAAATGCAGCGGCGCGCTTGGCGTCCTGCGCACCCTTGGTTTTCTGAATGTTATGCCATTTGGAATGTCCGGACATAATGTAACTTCCCTTCTGTAAACGGCGTAAAGCCTGAAAAATTTCCCAAATATATTACCATAATGTAAGGGTAAAATCAACTGTCGTTAAAAGAATTTTATGCAATCGCTATGATTTTGCGAGATATGGACGGAAATTTCCGGAAAAGCAGCCTGGATTCTTGCTGCCAATCGGGAAACAACCGGGTTTTCTGTGGCGAAATGACCCGCATCGATGAGGTTTATACCCAGTTCTTTTGCATCGCAGAACTGGTTATACTTTACATCAGCGGTTACAAAGGTGTCGCAACCGGCGTTAGTGACATCGTGCAGTGCAGAGCCGCAAGCACCGCCGCCTACGGCAACCTTATGCACCGGTCTTCCACCATCTGTAAACCGCACTCCGGAGCAGGATAAGGTTTGCTTTACCCGGAGTAGAAAGTCGCAAAGGGGCAGGGGAGCGACTTCACCTTGCCGTAAAAGGCCAGCTGGGTCAGCGTCGATTTTTTGAATGCCCTGCAGTCCCAAAATCTCCGCCAGGGTATCGTTGACACCGCCTGCCGCGCAATCTAAGTTGGTGTGGGCATTGATAGCGGTAATGTCGTTGCCCACCAGCTTCATAATTGCGCAGCCAACGGTTGTTTCCGGCGTGATGGAGGAAACAGGCTGGAAAATCAGCGGATGGTGGGTAACCAGTAGATCCGCACCCATATTAGCGGCTTCCTCACAGACGTGGGTGAAGGGATCTAATGCAACCAGTACGGTTTTAACGGCTTTATCGCCCCGTCCACACAATAGTCCCACGTTATCCCAATCCATTTTTAAGTCCTTAGGCGCGATGGTCTCAATAAACTTTAACACATCCAGCGCAGTAGTCATCGTTAATCCTCCTTTAGCCATTTTGCATATTGTGGCATCGCGATCAGTTCCTCGTAAGCCTTAATCTGGAACGGATCTGCCTGTTTCTTGCGGTTTTGGATCACCTTTTCAAGACCGCCAATGACCCAGCGGTAGTAGGCGGGCAGATATTCAGAGGGGTTCTTCAGCAGTGCAGGGGGGAAGTAGCATCCTCCGGGCGAGAGGGCCTCACCGGGCTGCCAAATGACCTCCATAACCGTGTAAAGGAATTTTCCGTCCTTTAATACCTGTTCCTCTTGAATGTGCCAACCCGCATCTGACAGATACTGCCGAAGCATAGGCGTTTTGGACTGGCATTGGAGAACCAGCCTGTACTGCTCGTTTTTCAGCCACGGTGCGTTCGATAGAATAGAGAACATGGTATCGCCGCCCATTCCGGCGCAAACCAAAGTATCAAAATCCCGGGGGATATTTCGGACACCGTCGGAAAGATAAAAACGCATCTGATCCCGCACACCGAATTTTTCGCTGTTTCTCACAGCATTCTGCAGAGGAGACGCGTTAATATCCGCCGCAATAATATTGCTTGCAATACCTTCTTTCAGAAGGTAGATGCCTAAGTAGCCGTGGTCGCATCCAATATCCGCCACCCGGTCGCCCGGTGAAACGAATTGGCAGCACGCTTGCAGCCGGCAAGATAATGGGATCCTCATAAAACACCTCATAAAAAGAATATGCCATCCCGGCAAACGGGATGGCATAGCCGGATTTCTTACTGTGCTTTCTCAGCCTGGTCAGCCTCGTAAGCCTCCAGGAAGTGGTTCAGCTGAGCCAGGAAAGGCTCGCAGTCAATGCCATGTACCTGGCAGGCCTCTTCCACAGTCTCGCCGCGGGCAGAGGGGCAACCCAAGCAGTGCATACCGATTGCAAAGAACAGGGGAGCAGCCTGGGGAGCGATATCTAAAATATCACCAATAATGGTATCTTTTTCAATTTTTACAGCCATAATATGACCTCCTATTGCGTTTTTTTGTATTATAACCTGTAACATAATAAAAAACAAGAGGAAAATTGCACTTGTGTGCCCGGATTGCAATTTTAGTATGTTTATGGTATGATATCCAAAAAGGAGTGGATGGATATGCTGTACATTGGATGCCATTTGTCTGCATCAGCCGGCAATGTGGGTATGATTGAGACTGCACTGACTTTGGGCGCCAATACCTTTGCATTTTTCACCCGCAATCCCCGTGGCAGTCACGCAAAACCGATTGATGAAGAAGATTGCCGTATCGCTATGCAGCGGTTAAAGGAATGCGGTTTTGGCAAGCTTGTGGCCCACGGATCCTATACGATGAATCTTTGCACTGCACGGGAAAAGGATCGCGCCTTTGCGGCGGAGATATTAAAGGATGATCTGCACCGAATGGGATACCTTCCCGGAAATTACTACAATTTCCACCCCGGCAGCCATGTGGGGCAGGGAATGGAGACCGGTATTTCCCAAATTGTAGACGCTCTGAAATTTGCTATGCAGCCGGGTGATCCGGTTACCGTCTTGTTGGAAACAATGGCCGGTAAGGGTAGTGAAGTGGGCAGCCGTTTTGAGGAGCTCCGGGCGATCATCGACGGTGTGGGCAGTGACAGACTGGGTGTTTGCCTGGATACCTGCCATGTATACGATGCCGGTTATGATATTGTCAACGATTTAGATGGGGTCCTGGCAGAATTTGACCGGGTGATCGGCCTGAATAAGCTCTGCGCACTGCACTTAAATGACTCGAAGAATCCCTTTTCCAGCCATAAGGACCGGCACGAATGTATCGGCAAAGGTAGCTTAGGGCTAAGCACCTTCCATAATATTGTAAACCATCCGCTGCTAAAGGATAAACCGATGATTTTGGAGACACCAAACCTGCTTCCGGACTATGCAAACGAAATCGCATTATTAAGAGGTATGGAGCAGTTATAATTTAGAAACGAAAGGAGGCACCCATATGGAGCAATTCATCTATACCCTGCAAACCGCGCGGGATACCTATGCCAATGTGCTGATCGGTATTTTGCGGTATGGCGCACCGATTTTGGCCTTTGTTTTGCTTCTGCGGTGCTTAAAACCCTTGCTCACATTCCGGCGGGAACCGGAAATTTGGGCGTGGCTTTGCTTAGGAGATGGGACAAAATTGCCCATTACCCACTGGGAAAGTGTGATCGGACGAAGCAAGCGCAGCGATATTGTAATCGATTCTCCCACTGTGTCCCGCAGCCACGGTGTTTTGACCCGCTATGATGACGGCAGCTGGACCATTACCGATTCGGATTCCTCCAACGGCATTTTGGTAAACGGAAAGAAAGTGAAAATTTGGGCGTTGACCCCGCGGGATATATTCACCGTTGGCGGCGTGAATATGCGCTTGGAGCCGATATCCCGGCAGCAGGAGGAAAAGCTTGCCCAGCTGCGTACAAAAGGCTCATCCTTTATGGGCAGCCTTTTAAATGTGGGGCTGCTGACGCTGTTTCAGGCGCTGTGCTGTCTGGCATATTTGATGAATAGCACCGGACAAACCGCCCAAACGGTGCTCATTGGCTTTGCGGGACTCACGGTTATGCAGTGGTTGCTGCTGCTGTTTTATGTGTTTATCCACCGCACCTCCTTCGAGGTAGAAACCATTGCCTTTTTCCTTTGCACAATGGGTATGTCCGCAATTGCGGCAGTGGTGCCGGAAGAGGCAATCAAGCAGCTGATAGCTGCGGCATTGGGGCTTTCTCTGTTTTTGTTGGTGGGCTGGTCGCTGCGGGATCTGGAACGGGCAAAGAAATTCCGCTACCTGGCAGGTGTTGCCGGTGTGGGATTTCTGCTGATCACCCTGGTGTTTGGTACCGAGTATTACGGCGCAAAGAACTGGCTTGTTATCGGTTCATTCTCTTTGCAGCCATCTGAACTGAGCAAGGTTTGCTTTGTATTTGTGGGCGCATCCACTATGGACCGCCTGATGAAAAAGCGCAATATTATTCTGTTTATTGCCTATACGGTGGTGCTTTGCGGCTGCTTAGCGCTGATGAACGATTTCGGTACGGCGCTGATCTTCTTTGCGGCATTTTTAATGATCGCCTATCTTCGTTCCGGTAGCATCGGAACCATCGCCCTTGCGGTAACAGGCCTTGCCTTTGCCGGTGTGGTTGCTCTGCGGATCGCACCTCACGCGCTGCGGAGATTTTCCTCCTGGCGACATATATGGGAAGTGCCCTTAGACGGAGGATACCAGCAGACCCGCGCGCTTATGTGTATGGTATCCGGCGGCCTGTTCGGCCTTGGCGCCGGAAAAGGCTGGATGAGGAATGTATTTGCGGCAGACTCCGATGTGGTGATTGCTACCATTTGTGAGGAGTGGGGACTGATAATGGTTGTGTTTTTGCTGGCTGCCATTATTGGACTGGCTCTGTTTACAATCCGTTCTGCATCCGTTGGTCGCAGCAGCTTCTATACCATTGGCAGCTGCACCGCTGCTACGGTTATGTTGGTGCAAGTAATTTTAAATGTGCTGGGAACGGTGGATGTGCTGCCCCTGACAGGTGTTACATTCCCGTTTCTGTCCAACGGCGGCTCCAGTATGATATGCGCCTGGGGACTGCTGGCATTTATAAAAGCGGCAGATACCCGGCAAAACGCAAGCTTTGCTGTGCGTCTGCACAAGAGTGGAGGTGCGGAGAATGAATAGAATAGCATCCCGTGCTATGGCTCTGTTTATAATTGCAGCGCTGCTTGTTGGCGGTTTTGTGTTCTTTATCATTGAATATATGGTTAAAGCGGATGATTGGGTGATCTTCCCGGGATCGCCCCATGTGTATAACGGCGGCAATATCGGCTGCGGTGTGGTGGTAGATCGGGATAATGTCCTGCTTTTAGATCTAAATGAAGGTCGCACCTACTCCAATCTGCCGACCCTGCGCAAATCCACAGTCCATTGGGTGGGTGACCGCTTTGGCAGCATCAGCGCACCCTCGCTATCCCATTATGCAGCGCAACTTGCCGGGTTTGACCGGATTAACGGTGTGTACAATTACGGACAGACCGGTGGGGTAGCAGAATTGACCCTTTCCGCGGCGCTTCAAACGAAAGCATTAGAGGCAATGGGAGATTATAAGGGTACAGTTGCGGTCTTTAATTATAAGACCGGGCAGATCCTCTGCGCGGTAACCACTCCCACCTATGACCCGGATCAAGTCCCGGAGTTTATTGAGGGTGATCCTCAGTTTGAGGGGCTCTATGTTAACCGATTCATTCAATCCAGTTATATCCCCGGCTCTATCTTCAAGATCGTAACCTTGGCAGCAGCCCTGGAAACCGATCCTAAGATCGTAGAACAGAGCTTTTCCTGTACCGGCAGTATTCAGATCGGCACAGAAGAGATCACCTGCGAGGATCCCCATTGGGATCAAACCCTGAAAGACGCATTCCGCAATTCCTGCAATTGCGCCTTTGCCCAAATCGCGTTGCAGCTTGGTGCAGAGAAGTTAGAGTCGTATGTGGAGAAATTCGGTATCACCGATTCTATTTCTTTCGACGGCATTAACACCGCGACCGGTAATTTCCAGGCGGCAGGGGAGGCGGACCTTCACGTGGCCTGGAGCGCCATCGGTCAGTATATGGATCAGGTGAACCCCTGCGCCTTTATGACCTTTATGGGCGCGATCGCCAATGACGGCAAAGAAACTATGCCTTATCTCGTGGAGGAGATCTCGGTTAACGGTATACGCACCTACGATGCCAAGCGTACCTCCGGTGATCGGATCCTGTCTGAGAAGACTGCTGCGATTCTGCAGGAGTATCTGAAGCACAATGTAAGCGCGAAATACGGCGCGGATAATTTCCCCGGCCTTACGGTGGGCGCCAAAACCGGTACCGGTGAAGTGGACGGTGGTAAAAAACCCAACGCTATGCTTGCCGGTTTTGTGGAAAATGAAGAATACCCGCTGGCATTTATTGTGTGTGTGGAAGATGCGGGATACGGAAAAACTGTTTGCGTGCCGATCATCTCCAGTATTTTATCCGGTCTGGATTAATGTTTGCATATTGTGCAGCTTGCTCATTTTATACGGGAATGTTTATGAAAGATAGTGTATTTTTCTTGTTGACAAATGTGCGCAGCAGAGATACAATGTATACCATAAATCCTGTAAAACAGAAAATAACATCGAATGTTGCTATTTTCTCAAACAAACAGGAATATGAAAGGAAGCCTTGAAATGAAAAAGTTATTAGCTATTTTGTTGGCTGCTGTGATGGTAGCAGCAATGTTCGCTGGCTGCGGCAATAAGAAGAGCGGCAGCGATGAATTTGTTATTGGTATGTCCGGTCCTCTGACCGGTGGCGCTGCCGTTTACGGTGTAGCTGTGCAGAACTCTGCACAGATGGCCGTTGATGAGATCAACGCTGCCGGCGGTCTGAACGGCTATAAGTTTAAGCTGGTTGCAACCGATGATCAGAACGATCCCACCAAGGTAGCAACCAACTATGCTACTTTGCTGGAAAAGGGCGTTCACGTTTCTTTGGGTACTGTTACCACCAAGCCCGGTATCGAGTTTAAGAGCCTGTCCAAGCAGGACAACCTGTTCTTCCTGACTCCCTCTGCTTCCGGTGATGATGTTCCTGAGTTTGCCAACGGTTATCAGATGTGTTTTGCTGACAGTGACCAGGGTAAGGTTGCTGCTGAGTACGTAAATACCTTGAATCTGGATAAGATCGGTGTATTCTTTAAGTCCGACGATCCCTACTCCGACGGCATCTACAAGAACTTCAAGGCCAATGTGAGCCAGAACATCACCATTATTGAGACCCAGTTTACCGATGCCAACGCTACTGACTTCTCTGCGCAGATTACCCAGTTGAAGGAATGCAGCTTCATCTTTATGCCCATTTACTACCAGCCCGCTGCAATCTTTATGAAGCAGGCTAAGGATACCATTACTGCAAATGCTATCTACTATGGTTGCGACGGTTTCGACGGTTTGGCAGGCGAAATGGATTTGACTACTATCAGCCAGGAAGTTTCCATGCTGAGCCACTTCGACGCCACCGCTACCGAGGGCAAGGCTGCTGAGTTCGTTAAGAAGTACACTGAAAAGTACGGTACTGACACTTTGAACCAGTTCGGCGCTTCTGCCTATGATTGTATCTACGCTATCTACGGCGCTATGAAGGAACTAATCGATGAGGGTAAGGAGATCACCCCCAAGACC
>JAZUSG010000022.1:0-5831 GCA_045606605.1 Faecousia sp. | reverse complement strand
GATGAACCCCCATCCCGTTCTCATCGCAACCCTGTTCTCCCGTTTGAAGGCTGCTTCCGAAGCAGGCAAGAGCTTCACTATGATTCTCGGCAACCCCGAGCCCGACACCTACATTCCTCTGGCTCAGCTGATCAACTACTTCCAGATCGACTGCTCCAAGGTTCATCTGTTCGCAGAGGACGAGTGGGCTGACCAGGACGGCAACATCGCCCCCATCACCTATGAGGCCGGTTTTGCTCATTCCATGTTCAAGTACCTGTACTACCAGATCGACGAAGATCTGCGTATGCCCATGGAGAATGTTCACTTCCCCACCAACGCTAACATCAAGGACTACTCCAAGATCATCAACGACATCTCCGAGGGTGGCGCTGACATCGCTTCCACTTCTCCCGGATGGGCTGGCCATATGGCATTCGTAGATCCCATCCCCGAGTTCATCGGCAGCGGCGACATCGAAGAGTGGCTGAATCAGCCCGCACAGATCGTAAAGCTGCACCCCATGACCATTATGCAGAACTCCCTGAACGGTACTTTCGGTCAGTCCGGCGACATCGCAAACGTTCCTCCTTGCGCCGCTACCATTGGACCTCTGGATGTTATGCGTGCTAAGGAGCGTATTGAGGTTCACGCACTGGCTACCTGCGGTACTTTCTCCTCCTGGCAGAGAATGACTTCCCGTCTGTGCACCCACGGACCTATCACACCTTACCTGCCCTCCACTATGCTGCAGACCAAGAAAACTCAGGTCTACATCAGTGAAGAACTGGCAGCTCCCTTCGAGTGCTGGGAGAAGGTTGGTTACTAATTATTCCTAACGGCAAGCGGCCACATCGCTTCTTGATGTGGCCGCTTAAAAACATTACCCAAATTAAGAGAGGGACCTTTATGTATATCGGTGTGGATTTAGGCAGTACAAACTTAAAAGTTGCATTGTATAATCAGGAGCTTTCTTGTGTGGCACAGAAGAGCGCGCCTGTGGAATACTTTCGGCAGGGCGAGTTTATCGAGTTTGATGCCAAAAAATATTTTGACGATCTGTGCGCACTGCTGCGGGAACTGATGGCAGAGCATCCCTGTCAGGTGGCGCAAATTGCGTTTACCGGCCAGGCAGAATCCTTAGTCTGCGTGGATGAGGTAGGTATCCCGGTCTACAATGCCATTTCCTGGATGGATGAGCGCTCCGGCGAGGAGTGTAAGATCTTGGAGAAACGGTTTTCTCCCGAGGTGTGCCATCGCATTACCGGTCAGCAGGCAGTGCTGCCCACTTGGCCCGCAACCAAGATCCTTTGGTTGCAGAAAAACCGTCCGGAAATCTTCGAAAAGGTCAGCACCTATATGCTGCTGAAGGATTATATCGTTTACGCGCTGACAGGCATCCTGTCTGCAGATATGTCCATCGCAACCTTCTCTTTCTACTTCGATATTTATAACAAGTGCTATTGGCAGGATATGCTTCAGGCCATTGGCATTACAAAGCAGCAGCTGCCGCCCCTGGTAGAACCCTGCACAGTGGTTGGCGGGCTTACCGCCGCAGCGGCTGCGGCAACCGGCCTTACTGTGGATGCGAAGGTAAACACCGGCACGCTGGACCATTTTGCCGGCATGGTGGGTACGGGCAATACCGTCCCCGGCGGCATGAACCTCTCCACCGGCACCACGATGGTGCTGGCTACTATGATGGACGGAAAACCCGATCCGGATTGTGATTTGGCGCTGCACTATGGCTTTTTGCCGGATACCTATGTGGCCCTGCCGGTTATGGAAAGCGGCGGTGTGTGCCTGGATTGGTTCCGCCGTACCTGTATGGGTAATTTGGATTACGATACGCTAAATAAGGAACTGCTCCAAAGCCCCGATACCAAGCTGCTGTTCTTGCCCTACCTGGTGGGAACAAATGCGCCGGAATTTGACCGGGAGGCAACAGGTGTGTTCTTTGGCTTGCGGCAGGAGCATACTGCCATCCATATGGCTAAGGCCGTGATGGAGGGCGTTTGCTTTGTGCTGCGGAAAAACTGCGAGGACATTCAAAGCAAGGGTACGAAGGTGGTTTCTATCGTGGCCACCGGCGGCGGTGCGAAGAGCCCCGTTTGGTGCCAGTTGCAGGCGGATATTACCGGCCTGCCTGTGGAAGTTCCGGCAGTGACCGAGGCCGGCTGCTTGGGCGCGGCTATGATCGCCGCCTGGAGCGCCGGGCAGTACGAAACGCTGGAAGCTGCGGCAAAGGATGTAAAAATGATCCGTCGCTATGAACCGAATGCCACAGAAGCGGTCCAACAGAAATACAGAAAATTCTGCAGACTGTATCAGGCTGCTTTAACCATTGAAAAAGACGAATCCATCTAAAAGGGGATGAGACGATGAGAACCTATACGATTCCAAAAACAAGCGGCGCGCCGGACTGGAAAAACATCCCGGTAATGCCTATCGATAACCTGCTGTGGACGGATTCCATCGATGTATCCGCTCAGGCGCAGCTTTGCTATGACGAGACATATCTCTATGTGCGCTTAGAGGCGGTAGAGCCGAATATCCGTATGGAGGAGACCGATGTACTGGCAGAGGTCTGCCAGGATAGCTGCCTGGAATTCTTCCTTCGGCCCACAGAGCGGATGGATTACTTTAATATCGAGTTTAATCCCAATAAAATCGTTTGGCTGGGCTTTGGTACCGGTGTGCACAATCTAATCCGTATGGTGCCGGATACCCAGGAACTCCTTGATCCGCAGGTTGTATTTACCGATGCCGGCTGGGTGCTGACCTACCGGGTGCCCTTTGCCTTTATCCGGCAGTTCTTCCCGGAATTTGCGGCAAAAGAAGGCGCGGTGATGTATGCAAATGCCTATAAATGCGGTGATTTGACCGTAAAACCCCACTATCTCTCTTGGAATCCGGTGCTCTCTGAAACCCCGGCATTCCATCGCCCCCAGGATTTCGGAAAATTGGTATTTGGTGAATAACCGAATAAAAACCCCGTGTACCTTTCGGCACACGGGGAGCTTTATTAAAATACAAGCTGTACCAACACCATATAAAAAACGGTGCCCACACCAATACTTAAAAGACTGTTTCGTTTCCAAATATGCAGACCTGCAACTGCGGCAACACCCAAAAGCTCCGGCAAGCCGTATGGGGAAGACAGCGGCGCAACATCCTTCAGGCAGTAGACTACCAGCATACCCATAATGGCGCAGGGGAGTACCTTGCCTAAGTATAAAACAATTTGGGGTGTTTTACGCTTTTCTCCGAAGATGAGGAAGGGAAGAAAGCGGGTCGCCATAGTTACCAATGTCATCACAGCGATTAGAATGAGATTATACATCCTGCACTCTCCTTCCGGTCTTTTTAGATACGGTCAGAAGTATGGCGATCAGTGCCATAGAAGGGATGAGGAACAACTCTCTGCCAAAAATCAAAAGACAGATGGCGGTAGAAGCGACTCCGATAATTGCCGGCAGGTGGTTTTTGTGAGTGAGCCACTGTTCAACGAACATCGTAACAAACAGAGCGGTCAGCACAAAATCAATGCCTTCAAAGTGGATGGGCAGCGTAGCGCCCAGGAGTGAGCCGATAGCACAGCCAATGATCCAATAGATGTGATCCACAAGACTTACCAAAAAACAGTATGTGTGGCGACGCATACCCTCAGGTGGGGCGTTTTGGGTAACAAGAGAGTAGGTCTCATCTGTGAGAGCAAAAATCATATACGGTTTTTTCTTTCCGGCTCCCTTGTAGTCTTCGATTAGGGAGATGCCGTAAAAAATATGCCGCGCATTTAACAGAAATGTGGCAATGGCGGCGCTGATCAGAGAGGCGTGGTCAGCCATTAAACTGACCGCTAAATACTGCCCGGACCCTGCCAGCATAAACACGGCCATACCCACAGCCCAAAACACGCTGTGGCCGGTCTTTTCAAATAACAAAATGCCAAAACCTGCGCCCAGGAACAGATAGCCGGTCATAACCGGAAGCGTATCTAAAAACACAGTTTTTAGTGCCTTACGATTCATGGTTTTTCTCCTTTTGCTGTCAGCAAACTGCAATTAATATAGAGAAAAAAATAGAAGTTGTCAATACCGCAAAAACTGCTTGCCAATTACAGAATTTACCGCTATGATAGAGGTATCTTATAACAGGAGGGATCACGATGAAGGAATATATCGATCTGTGGGAATACGCGCCGCAAATACTTGGCTCCGTGGGGAAGGGTATTCTGATGACTACCCAGGCAGAGGGTGAAGTGAACACCATGACCATTGGCTGGGGAACTATGGGTGTCCAGTGGGCAAAGCCGATCTTTATCGCCTTTGTGCGCCAAAGCCGCCATACCAAGGCGCTGGTGGACAAAAATCCGGAATTTACAATAAACATTCCGCTGGATGGGTGCGATAAGAACATTTTGGGCGTATGCGGCAGCCAGTCCGGCCGGGATGTGGATAAGATCCAAACCCTGGGACTGACCTTAGTGCCGGGTGATACGGTGTCTGTACCCGGTATTGCCCAACTGCCCCTGACGCTGGAATGCAAGGTGATCTACCAGCAGGATCAGGACCTTGACGCCATTTGCCCGGAGTATAGGACCCGCTATTATAAGCCGGATACCCGGGACGAGGAGGATTTCCACACAGCCTACTACGGGGAGATCACCGCAGCTTACATTCTCAAAGATTGACAAAGCGGTTACATATTGGGTATAATAGCAGAAATTGTGAAAAGGATGATGCATATGAGCAATATCGGAGTGTTGGGTGCCGGCACTTGGGGTACGGCACTGGCGCGGATGCTGCATAATAACGGACATTCTGTATGCGTTTGGTCCGCACTGAAAGAGGAAGTGAAAACGCTTTCTGCTACCAGACGGCATCCCAATCTGCCGGGGATGGAGATTCCGGCAGGGATCGCATTTACAGAGGACATCTGCCAGGTTTGCCGGCAGCGGGACATTTTGCTGTTTGCCGTTCCCTCTCCCTTTGTGAGAAGCACCGCTAAGCTGGCTGCGCCCTATGTGCAGGACGGTCAGATCATTGTGGATGTGGCAAAGGGTATTGAACCGGATACACTGCTTACGATGACCCAGATCATTGCCCAGGAGATCGCAAATCCCACTGTGAAGCTGGTGGCTCTGTCCGGACCGACCCACGCAGAAGAGGTGGCAAAGGACCTGCCCACCACCATCGTGTCTGCCTGTGGAGACCAGGTGGTTGCAGAATGGGTGCAAAATGTATTTTGGGGCACCTGTATGCGGGTCTACACCAATGATGACGTGCTGGGTGTGGAACTTTGCGGCGCGGTAAAAAATGTGATTGCGCTGGCATCCGGCGTGGCGGTAGGCTTGGGTTACGGTGATAACGCCAAAGCAGCGCTGATCACCCGGGGTATGGCAGAGATTTCCCGGCTGGGTATGGCGATGGGCTGCAGAGAGCAGACCTTCGGCGGCCTTGCGGGTATTGGCGATTTGATCGTAACGGCAACCAGTGTGCACAGCCGGAATAACCGCTGCGGTATGCTGATCGGCCAGGGTGTGGCAGTAGACGAAGCGATCCGCCAGGTGGGTATGGTGGTGGAAGGCATTAACGCCCTTCCGGCAACAATGACCCTGGCAAAGAAATATAATGTGGAAATGCCCATCGTGGAAGCGGCGTACCAAGTGGTCTTTGAGGGTGTTTCACCCAAGGATGTGGTGCAGCAGCTTATGACCCGGGGTAAAAAACCGGAACTGCCCCAGGCGGCATTTTTGAATCAATTCCAATAAAAAACAGGGTGCTGATGCACCCTGTTTTTACATATCAACCTAAGATAGAAGAAGGGGAAAACTGATCTTTTTCTCGTCA
>JAZUSG010000021.1:0-3667 GCA_045606605.1 Faecousia sp. | reverse complement strand
AGCAGGACGACAACTATAAGAGATGTATTCTCTCTAACTTCTTTGGAGAAGATGTACATTATGATCGTTGCAGCAAATCCTACAACTACACCAGCAATCAAAAGTGGAATCCAGTTGGGGAAGTAATAATCCCTAAGGCTCCGAAGTGTCAATGCAAGGGCAGGTGCCATGATAGCAAATTCCAAATGTTTCACCTTGGCTGTGTATCCAATACGCTTATATTCTTTGCTGCCCATAATAGAAAAATATTGAGGATACAAAAAGTACAAGCCAATCGAAATGGCCGTTACTAACAGACAAAATGTTGACCACAGCACACTATGCCGCCCAAATAAAGATGTACCAACTAAACATACACAGCCACAAAGATTTAACACAACACCAATTGGTCCCATTACCTTTCTCATGGATTCGGTTTGCATTTCTGTACGCCAATCAGCTTTGCGAGATTTTGATCCACCATTTTGGGGAGGCCGGAAACGCTCTATCCCTGTGAACATAGCTTTTATTTCTTCGTCGCTATAATCATCGGACAGTACATATTTCAGTTTTTTATCCTTAGTATATAAGACAATGATATCCCCAGCACAGCAACCACCAATCGCAACACCGCGCAAATCTTTTGTCATAATAGTTACACGGGTTAGCCCCATCTCATCAATCACTGCATCGCTGCAATTTCCCGCCAGAACTTTTTCTTCCTTATCATCATCCAGCTTATTATTCACAGCAATGATGTGGTAACGATCCGTGTATCTAACCAGCAGAGAAACACGGCTGTTCTTCTGAAGCAGTAAATAATTGTCCATTCTATCACCCCTTATGGAAAAAGATAGTTGCAAATTATGTGTATAGTATATCATGGATAATTTTGCAAATCTACTACAATTCACCATATACATTTAGTTCAAACACAAAATTGACCATTTTTCGAGAAACTGAAACGCTGAAATATCCTTGCGGCTCTAAGAATTTCCGTTCTTTCTGTCCTCAAAAACTTAGTCAAAAATATACATTAGGTTCAATACTGCCAGAAAAGAGACACACCAATTGGTGTGTCTCTTTTTGATTTTTGCAGAAATCTATTGACAGATGGGAAACGAAAGTGTACTATTATATTAGTGAGGTAATACAGTTTAGGAGGTGGTATGGATGGGATGGCTACCGGATAAGAGTCGTCCAATTTGTCCGCAGATTTGTGAACAGATCTGCCTGGAAATTGCAGAGGGGACTTATGCGCCGCAAGAGAGATTGCCGTCGGTGCGCGATATTGCCACATTATTGGGTGTAAATCCCAATACCGTTCAGCGTGCTATGGAGCAATTGGATCAGCAGATGGTCATCTTCGCGGTTCGGGGAAGCGGCTGGTATGTACGGGAGGATATTTCTGTGGCAAAACAGGTCCTGCATAAGATGCGATTGGAAAAAACTGCAGCATTCTTTGCGGAAATGAAAGACTTGGGACTGTCTTCAGAACAGACAAAGATTTTTGTGGAGGAGTGGTATCGTGAGTGAGATTTTACTTTGTACAAATTTAACCAAGCGCTACGGCGGTTTAACGGCGCTTAATGATGTAAACATCACACTGCAGAGCGGCAAGATCATTGGATTGCTGGGACCAAACGGATCTGGTAAAACCACGCTGATCAAGCTGATCAATGGCTTGCTTACACCGACAGCCGGTGAAATTTTGATTGCAGGTAAGTCCCCGGGTACTGAGACTAAAAAAATTGTAGCATATTTGCCGGATAACATCTATCTCAATAGCTGGATGACAGTGGATCAGATCATCGAGTATTTTGCTGACTTTTATGAGGATTTTTCTAAAGAACGGGCATATGAGATGCTCCGCAATCTGAATATCACGCCAAAAACCCGACTAAAATCCCTCTCTAAAGGTAATAAAGAAAAGGTTTGCCTGATTTTGGTGATGAGCCGGCAGGCCAGACTCTATGTGCTGGATGAGCCGATTGCCGGTGTTGATCCCGCAGCCCGGGATTATGTGATCTCTACCATAATCAATAATTATAATCCGGACGCGACCGTGCTGATCTCCACCCATTTGATTGCAGATATCGAGCAAATTTTGGACGAAGTGTTATTCCTTCAACAGGGTAGGATTGTATTGCATAAGACCGTAGATGAAATTCGCGCTGAAAACGCAAAGAGTGTGGATGAACTGTTTCGGGAGGTATTCCGATGGTAAGAAAATTATTCAAACACGAGCTGAAGGCATATCTGCATGTGATGTTGTTTGTTTGGCTTGGTATGTTGGGCGTTTCTGTATTTAGCCGCATCGTCCAGTTTTTTGAGCAGGATTCTACTGTATATAACATCGTCTTTGTTTCTTCCATAGTGGTGTATGTAATTGGATTGGCTGTATGCTTTGCCTTTCCCTTTGTGTTTGCTATTGTCCGATTTTATAAAAATTTGTTTACCGGTGAAGGTTATCTTTCCTTTACTCTGCCCGTAACCCCGTTCCAGCATATTTGGGTCAAGGTGGCAACGGCGACATTAATTCAGGTGGCAACTGTTGTTGTAATGCTCTTGTCCGGCGCGGTCTTATCTGCAGGTGAGGTGCTGATAGAAATCTTTAAAGCTTGCGGATATATCCTGAATTTGATACATATCGAACTTCCTGAGCTAAGCGCACATCTGCTACTATACATATTAGAGTTAATTCTTATGTTTATGGTAGCAAACGCATCCAGCTTGCTGCTGTACTATACCTGCATTTGCATCGGTCAGCTGTCTAAAAAGAACCGCATCTTAACAGCGGTCGGTGTGTACTTTGGTTACTATTTTGTCTGTCAGATCCTGCAGACGATTGCCATTGTGATATTTACCCTTGTGAGAGACTGGAGCTGGCTGACAGAGCCGCTTGTGAAGCTTGTAGATCATCATCCCTATTTATTTGTGCATTTATTGTTGCTGATTGGCGCCTTGGTTACCGCGGGTTTGGGTGCGATTTACTTTGCGATTACCCACACCATTATGCGGAAGAAGTTGAATCTGGAGTAAGGGGGAGAGACTATGAAAAAATGGGTACGTATAATTGCGGTATTTCTGTCAGTTTTGTTGTGCTTGCCGCTTGCCGGATGTAATGCACTGGATGAAATGCGGCAGCAACAGGGTATTTGGCAGGATGACGGTACCATCATTTGGAATGGCTCTGTGTATAAATGGTTGAATACCAACGAGCTGTCCTTAAACCTTGAAAGAGATGAGGAGTATTCTCACGCGTACATTACAAGGCCGGATGTGCCGGTGTTGTTAAGCTCATCATTTGGTGAATATTTTGAAGTTAATAATAACGGCGTATTTCTGAATTCTTGGAGCAGCGGTCTCTTTTGCCGCAGTGATAGCTACGATGCAGTGTTGGCGCGCATTGAAAAAGGCTTTACATTGGATAAGATCTGTTACGAGTTTTATAAATATACTGATGGTGAAACGATTAAGAAAGTCTATACTCTCACACAAAAGCAAATGGATCAGATTCTGAAACTGCACGAAATGCTTGCACCAATCATCTTGGAAGATGGAATGTATATATCCTTTGACCGGTCTGTGGATTTATACGGCTGCAGCAGTGATGACCTGCTGACAAAAGGGCTGTTTTCTGTTAAACGGGCGGGTGAGCGTTATTATATTGAGGATGCCGAGGGTG
>JAZUSG010000020.1:0-5804 GCA_045606605.1 Faecousia sp. | reverse complement strand
TGACCGCAGATCTGGTGGAGCGCACCATGAAGCCTGTCCGTCAGGCAATGAGCGATGCCGGTCTGCAGCCCTCTGACCTGCACAAGGTTCTGCTGGTTGGCGGTTCCACCCGTATTCCTGCCGTGCAGGATGCCGTTAAGGGCATCACCGGCAAGGAAGGCTTCAAGGGCATCAACCCCGACGAGTGCGTGGCGCTGGGCGCTGCCATCCAGGGCGGCGTGCTCACCGGCGACGTGAAGGACGTGGTCCTGCTGGACGTTACTCCCCTCTCCCTGGGCATTGAGACCATGGGCGGCGTATTCACCCGTCTCATCGACCGCAACACCACCATCCCCGTTCGCAAGAGCCAGATCTTCTCCACCGCTGCTGACGGTCAGACCTCCGTTGAGGTTCACGTGCTGCAGGGTGAGCGTGAGATGGCCGCTTACAATAAGTCACTGGGCCGCTTCCAGCTGGGCGGCATCGCTCCCGCACCCCGGGGTGTACCCCAGATCGAAGTCTCCTTCGATATCGATGCCAACGGCATCGTAAAGGTATCCGCCAAGGATCTGGGCACCGGCAAGGAGCAGGATATCACCATCACCGCTTCCACAAACCTCAGCCAGGATGAGATCGACAAGGCTGTGAAGGAAGCTGAGCAGTTTGCTGCTGAGGATAAGGCCAAGAAGGAAGAAGTGGACACCCACAATACTGCAGACCAGGTGGTCTATCAGACCGAAAAGACCCTGGGCGAGCTGGGCGACAAGATCTCCGCTGAGGAGAAGTCTTCCATCCAGGCTGCCGTTGACAAGCTGAAGGAAGTGAACAAGGGTACTGACCTGCAGGCCATCAAGGATGCTACCGAAGAGGTGCAGAAGGCCTTCTATGCGGTTTCCGAGAAGCTGTATCAGAATGCAAATCCCCAGGGTCAGGGTTGTGATCCCAACTGCGGCGGCTGCGGCGATGACGGCGTGGTCGATGCCGATTATCAGACTGTTGACTAAGATTTCCCAAAGGGGCGGAAATTCCGCCCCTTTTCGGACGTATTGTAATTCATGCCGTCATTCCGAGCCAGTGCGCACACTGGCGTGGGAATCCCTATATCAAGAGGGAGATTGCCACGTCGCCGCAAGCGGCTCCTCGCAATGACATGAATGAGGGTAAAATATGGCAGAAAACAAACGCGATTATTATGAGGTGCTGGGTGTTGACAAAAATGCCAGCGCCGATGAGATTAAAAAAGCATACCGCAAGTCCGCTATGAAGTACCATCCCGACCGCAATCCCGGCGACAAGGAAGCGGAGGAGAAATTCAAGGAACTGGGCGAAGCCTATGAGGTGCTCTCCGATGCAGATAAAAAGGCCCGCTATGACCAGTTTGGCTTTGCCGGTGTTGACCCCAATTACGGCGGTGGCGCCGGTGGCTACGGCGGTGGCTTTGGCGGCTTCGGCGGATTCGATTTCGGCGATATTTTCGGCGATTTCTTTGGTGGCGGCGGCCGTCGGCAGAATGCCCAAACCGCACCCCGCCGGGGTGAGAATGTGGGCGCCCGGCTGGAGCTTAGCTTTGAAGAGGCAGCCTTCGGCGCAGAAAAAGAGGTGGCTGCCCAGCGGATCGAAAACTGCGCGGTCTGTAATGGCTCCGGTTCGGCGGACGGCCAGATCGAGACCTGTTCCCAGTGCCGCGGTACCGGCCAGATCCGCACTGTGCAGAATATTATGGGTATGCAAATGCAGTCCACCACCACCTGTCCCCAGTGCAGCGGCCGGGGCAAGATCGTGAAAAACCCCTGCAACACCTGCCGGGGCAAGGGTAAGGTACGCCGCACCCAAAAGATCAAGGTCAAAGTACCCGCCGGTGTGGATGACGGCCAGACCGTCCGTCTGCGGGGCGAGGGCAGCGTGGGCTTTAACGGCGGTCCCAACGGCGACCTGATGGTGGATATTTACATCAAGCAGCATCCCATTTTTGAGCGGGACGGCATCCACGTATATTGTGAAGTGCCCATCTCCTTTACCCAGGCAGCCCTGGGTGGGGAGATTGAAGTTCCCACCTTGGATGGCAAGGTGAAGTTCGAAGTTCCCGAAGGCACCCAGACCGGAAAGCTCTTTACCCTGTCCGGCCGGGGTATTCCGGCGGTGAATAACCCCAAGCGCCGGGGCGATCACCGATTCCAGGTGGTGGTGGAGACCCCCACCCGCCTGACCCGGGAGCAGAAAGAATTGCTGCGCAAGCTGGATGACTCCTTAGAGTCCAAGTCCAGTCCCAAGCGCAATAAATTCTTTGACACCATTAAAGAGTTTTTTGACTAAGGTCTACCCCGGCACAGTGTGTCGGGGTATGTTTGTGATAATATCACGGAAAAGATCTGCGCCGGTGGGTATACTAAAGAAAAAAGCAAAGGGGAATGGTTATGAATACCGTTTATGATATGCTGATCGTGGGCGGCGGCCCTGGCGGATACACCGCTGCATTGTACGGTGCCCGGGCAGGAATGTCCGTGCTGGTGCTGGAGAAGCTCTCTGCCGGCGGGCAGATGGTGGAAACGCCGCAGATCGATAATTACCCCGGCATCCCGGAAGGGATCGACGGGTTTACCTTGGGGCAGAATATGCAAAAGGGCGCGGAGCAGTTTGGGGCAAAGACCCAGTTTGCCACCGTCCTGCGGCTCTCCTTAGAGGGGGAGATCAAAACGGTAGAGACGGATGCCGGTAATTTTTACGGCAAAACCGTAGTGATCGCCACCGGTGCCGAGCCGAAAAAGCTGGGCATCCCGGAGGAGACGGCCTACATTGGCAGAGGGATCCATTACTGCGCGGCTTGCGATGGTATGTTTTACCGGGGCAAGACCGTGGCGGTGGTGGGTGGCGGCAACACGGCAGTTGCCGATGCGCTGATGCTCAGCCGGGTGGCACAAAAAGTCATCCTGATCCACCGGCGGGATAGCCTGCGGGCATCCAAGGTGTACCATAAGGCCCTGCAGGAGCAGGAAAATTTGCAGATCCTGTGGAACAGCCGGGTGGCGGCTTTTCAAAGCGGAGAACTGGCTGTAGAGGATACCGTCACCGGCAAGACCCAGGAAATTTCCTGCGACGGTGTGTTTGTGGCCATCGGCAGAAAACCCGCAACGGAGCTTACAAAAGGCAGCCTGCGGCTGGATGAGCAGGGGTATATCCTTGCCGACGAGAGTACGAAAACGAATATCCCCGGTGTGTTTGCGGTGGGAGATGTGCGGACAAAGCAGGTGCGGCAGATCGTCACCGCGGTGGCCGACGGGGCAGCCGCTGCCTACATGGCGGAGGAATACTTGGCCAGTGCTGAAAGCGAATAAGGATAGAAAAACCCGGAGGGATTCCCTCCGGGTTAAAATTTTTCCTGAATGGCCGCAAGTCCGGGCATAAGGTCTGTTTCCGAAACACCGGCCATAGCCAAATATCCTTCTTCGGTGGCGCTGCCGTGGGGAACGGCCCAAGCGCCCGCATCCGTACCGGCAGCCAGCAGTCCGCCCATATGGCAGAAAGCCTCCACGTTCAAAAGCGCGCTCTCCAAAATTTGCGCCACGGCAGTTTCGGAAAACCGCCCCGTACCCCGCAAATTGCCGATGGTGGACAGGGTAGGCACCCAAACTGTGCCATTTTCTCTCATAGCGTGCAGGGCCTCATCCGTTAAATACGCCCCGTGTTCTACGGAATCCACCCCGGCCTCTGCCGCCGCAAGGGCGGTCTGCCCGTTGGCGTGAGCCATCACTGCCATACCCTCTTCGTGGGCGATGTGGACAAGTTCCCGGATCAAACCTGCGGGGAGACCCTCCTCGGTCAGCACGGAGAACCGGTCAAAATCCATCAGTCCCGAGATCATAATTTTAATGAAATCGCCGCCCATTTCCCGGATTTTAACCACCAAAGCGGCATATTCCCGCAAATTTTCATAGATTTGGCCGATAAATGCGCCGTAATGCCCTTTGCAGCAAAGGGGCGCAAGGGGCGTGCGGTAGGTAATGCCGTATTCCGGGGAGAGTTCCCGGGCCTTTGCGCCCACACCCCACCGATCGCCGCCATCCCGCAGATAGGTAATGCCCCGATCCCGGTAGGTGGCGAGGGCTGCTCGGATAAATTCTTCATCCGGCCGTAAATTGTGCCGGGCGATGGCCTGTTTCCAGTCGATCCCATCCAGCACCATATGAATATGGCAGTCCGCTTTCACCACAGCGCACCTCCTCTCATCATAACTATGTTATTCCGAGGCTTGCTTTGCAAGCCGTGGGAATCTCCCGGCACAATTCTTATAACTACGGTGCAGCTTGAGATAGCTGTTACCAGGAGATTGCCACGTCGCCGCAAGCGGCTCCTCGCAATGACAAGGGAATTATAACAAATCCCATAGAAATTGTAAACTTTTTTCCATACCTATTGCAATCTCTTCCAGGTTTGGTAAAATGATAAATTAAGAAAGAATGTCCCTAAGGAGGAGTGCTTTGTGATCAAAACCCTTGCCCGCAGTGTGCGGGAGTATAAATGGGCATCTCTTGGCAGCCCCATCTGTATGATTGGTGAGGTTACTATGGAGATATTCATTCCCCTGGTACTGGCGGAGCTTTTGCGCCAGGGCATTGAGCCGGGGTATATGCCCGCCGTTTGGAAGTATGGCGGACTATTGGCCCTGTGCGCCATTTGCAGCTTGCTCTTTGGTGTGGCATCGGCATTTTTTGCCGCCTATGCCAGCACCGGCTTTGCCCGGAATCTGCGCCACGATATGTTCGCCAAGGTGCAGACCTATGATTTTTCCAACATCGATAAATTTTCCACATCCTCCATCGTTACCAGACTTACCTCTGACGTGGCGACCCTGCAGATGACCTTCCAAATGTCCATCCGTATGATCTTCCGCACCCCGGTGATGGTGGTGATGGCGCTGGTTATGGCGTTTCGCATCAGTCCGAAGCTGAGCATTATCTATTGCGTGACGTTGCCCCTGCTGGCGTTCGGTCTGCTGTTTTTGATCAGAAAGGTACACCCCATCTTTGAGCGGGTGTTCAAGACCTACGATAAGCTCAATAACGTGGTGCAGGAAAATGTCCGGGGCATCCGGGTGGTCAAGGCCTTTGTCCGGGAAGACAAGGAAATCGAAAAGTTCGACGATATTTCCGGAGAGATCTACAAAAATTTCACCAAGGCCGAGCGGATTATGGCCTTCAATAACCCCCTGATGCAGTTTGCCGTGTATGCCAGCATTATCGTCATTTCCTTCCTGGGCGCGAAATTGGTGGTGGCCGGGGATATTGATACCGCCGCCCTCACCGCGATGTTTACTTACACCAGCCAGATTCTGATGGGTCTGATGATGATGTCCATGGTGTTCGTGATGTTCACCATGAGCCGCGCCCCTATGCGGCGCGCTTATGAGCTGCTCACAGAAGAGCCTGCCCTGAAAAATCCGGAAAACCCGGTCGGGGAAGTGGCTGACGGCTCTATCGATTTTGAAAATGTATCCTTCCGCTACAGCAAGGATGCGCCCAGAAATGCCCTGGAGAACATTTCCCTGCACATCGATTCCGGTATGACCGTGGGTGTGCTGGGTGTTACCGGCTCTTCCAAGTCTACCTTCGTGCAGCTGATTCCCAGGCTGTATGATGCCACGGAAGGCGCTGTGAAGGTAGGGGGCGTGGATGTAAAGGACTATGACATTCACGCCCTCCGGGATGCGGTGTCTGTGGTGCTGCAGAAGAACACCCTGTTCTCCGGCTCTATCAAAGACAATCTCCGCTGGGGCAACCCCGACGCTACCGACCAGGAGATGGAGCGCGCCTGCAAGCTTGCCTGCGCCC
>JAZUSG010000019.1:0-9843 GCA_045606605.1 Faecousia sp. | reverse complement strand
AAAAAGGTAGTAATGAAAACAGCAACGGTCTACTCAGAGAGTTCTATCCAAAAGGTAGAAATCTGTCCAGGGTCAGTCCTATTACACTAAAACGAAACCTGGCGTTGATCAACGCCAGGCCTCGAAAGGTTCTTAAATTTGTTTCAGCTCAATATCTTTGGGATCTTGAACTTCAAAAAGTGTTGCACTTAGTTTGACAAATCACTTACAGTTCGCAGTTGCCCACAGTTCTGGGGAAAGGCAGCACATCACGGATATTGGCCATACCGGTCAGGTACATCACGCAACGCTCAAAGCCCAGGCCAAAGCCTGCGTGACGGGCAGAGCCGTACTTGCGCAGATCCATATAGAATCCATAATCCTCCGGCTTCATGCCAAGCTCTTCAATGCGGTTTTTCAGGATCTCGTAGTTATCTTCACGCTGAGAGCCGCCGATGATTTCGCCGATGCCAGGCACCAGACAGTCCATAGCTGCAACGGTCTTGCCATCGGGGTTTAGCTTCATATAGAAAGCCTTGATCTCCTTGGGGTAATCGGTAACAAAGACCGGCTTTTTGAAAATCACTTCAGTCAGGTAACGCTCGTGCTCTGTCTGCAGGTCGGAGCCCCAGTGCACAGGATACTCAAAGCTGTCGTTATGCTCTTCCAGCAGCTTCACCGCATCGGTATAGGTGATATGGCCAAAGTCGGAATTGAGCACATTGTGCAGTCGCTCCAGCAGACCGTTATCCATAAACTGGTTGAAAAATGCCATTTCTTCCGGGGCATTTTCCAGCACGTAGGCAATGATATACTTAATCATATCTTCCGCCAGGCGCATATCGTCAGTCAGGTCTGCAAAGGCGATCTCCGGCTCGATCATCCAGAACTCCGCAGCATGGCGGGTGGTATTGGAATTTTCAGCGCGGAAGGTAGGGCCAAAGGTATAGATGTTCTTAAATGCCATGGCAAAGGTTTCGCCGTTAAGCTGGCCGGAAACCGTCAGGTTGGTGGGCTTGCAGTAGAAATCCTTGGAGAAATCCACCTTTCCGTCTTCGGTCATAGGCACGTTGGAAAGATCCATGGTGGTTACCTGGAACATCTCGCCTGCGCCCTCACAGTCAGAGCCGGTAATCAAAGGCGTATGCACATAGACAAACTCTCTTTCACGGAAGAACTGGTGAATGGCAAAGGCAATCAGGCTGCGGACACGGAAAACCGCCTGGAAGGTATTGGTACGGGGACGCAGGTGGGTCATAGTACGCAAAAATTCCAGGGTGTGGCGTTTCTTCTGCAAAGGATAATCCGGTGTGGACGCACCTTCCACAGTGACCTCAGATGCCTGGATCTCAAAAGGCTGCTTGGCATCGGGGGTTGCTACCAGAATTCCCTTTACGATCAGTGCAGCACCTACATTTGTTTTGGAGATCTCCTGAAAGTTTTCCATTGAATCGTGATAAACCACCTGAACGGGGGTAAAATAAGTACCGTCACCCAGCACAATAAACCCAAACTGCTTACTGGCACGAATGGAACGCACCCAGCCGCCAACTTCGATTTCCTTGCCCAGATAGGCATCGGTGTTTTTAAATAATTCTCGAACAGAAATCAGTTCCATATTCATTCCCTCTCTTAGTAATGGCAATTATATAAAGTATACGCCAAATGATAGATTTTTACAAGGGGAAAAGCGAATTTTTCTTAAAAAATAAAGATAAAAAGGTATTGCAAAAGTAAAAGCATCGTGGTATAATACGCCGTGTGTCCGATTGCGGGCAGCATTTCATTGGGATGTCGCCAAGCGGTAAGGCACCAGACTTTGACTCTGGCATTCGTAGGTTCAAATCCTGCCATCCCAGCCACGACTCGCTAGCTCAGTTGGCAGAGCAATTGCCTTTTAAGCAATGGGTCTGGAGTTCGAATCTCCAGCGAGTCACCATAGAACGCAAATACGAACTCTTCATATTGTGAGGAATGTATTTGTGCTAAGCGTAACAATCCCCCCTGAGGCATAAAAGCCTCAGGGGGGATTGTTACCTAAAATACACCATTGCACCTTGTTTTTTTGCTGTGCAGGAAACCAGGGTGTATTTGCTCTTTTAAGGCACTATAATAGCATAGGTGTTTCTGTTGGCACTGTTCTATTTTGCTACGAAGGACTAAACACAAAGTACATCAAAAGTTACTATTTTCATAAGCGTTCTTTTCTTATACAACAACCTTTCTCAGCCACTCCAGGGTGCATTCCACCATATGCTTGCCGGTTTCTGCACTGGCTTCCTTGGCGCTCTGGGCAAACCACTCGGTATTGCGCTCACAGCGGGAAAGGTCTACCAGTTCGGGGTATGTACCCATCATCAAGCTGGTTTCCCACTTGCCTGCATGGTCAAAGCCACCGCACTTGATTTGGGCGTCTGCGCCAATCAGTGGTAAAACCTTGATGTAGGAGAAGGGGTCGTCCTCGCTGCCCATATCCTCATAGTAGGTGGCATAAGCGTCACTGCCCCACCAGCCTTTGCCCAGCTTTTGCTCCATATATTCCATGGTGACCTTCTTGGCTGCCTTGTGGCAGGCAATGGTCATGGGCATCAACCCTGCACCCTCGGTCTGATGATGGGGTACCAGATAAATATTTTTGTGACCGGCATCGAACATAGATTTGAGAATATAGTACAGATAGTTGGCATAAGCGTCCTCGTCCACGTGGAAATGGCTGGGTTTTGGCTCACACACTGCATAAGATGCCACACCGTACCAGATCGGCGGGCAGACTACGATTTCCTTTTCCTTTTCCAGCTCCCGCAGGCAGCCGGTGACAACCAGTGTATCCGTACCGCAGGATGCGTGGCGGGCATGGTATTCCAAAGTGCCGATTGGAATAATAAAAGGCACCTTGCGATCTACAGCATTTTGAATATCATCGTAGAACATTTCAATCAATTGCATAATTGTTCTCCTTTTCAAACTCCCCGCAGAATAACTGCGGGGAGTTTCGTTTTATCAGAACATCAGTTCAGGACATACTTCGGGGATTTCGGGACTGAGCACTTCGTAGCCGCCTTCCTTGACTGCAATACCCTTCTCCCAACGGACACCAAAGGTGTCAGCAGAGATATATGTATCTACCTGGAAGGTCATATTTTCCATCAGATTATATTCAGAGCTGGTTTCACACCAGGGAGCTTCCACCTCGATGATACCGGTACCGTGCAAGGGGCCGTAGACATAGTTCTTTTCATAGCCATGATCCACATAATACTTGTAGAAGCCCTTTGCAATATCGGCAGCCCAAACACCGGCCTTGACCTGCTTTTCACTCCAGGAATGGGCCTCACGGCAGAACTGCACGATGTCACGGCGCTGGCCCTCCAGCTTGCCCAAGCAGATGGGATAGCCTATGGCAGCAGAATAGCCGTCGATCTTAGCAGACAGGTTCAGCTGCACAATATCACCCTTCTGGAATTCCCGATAGGAAGAACGAGAAATGGCGTGACGGGTGGAAGCCTCGGAGAAGACATACATAGGCAAACCTTCGTACTCTGCGCCGTGCTCATAGACAGCCTTCTGGGCAACACCGACCATTTGCAATTCGGTCATACCGGGGCGAATGGCCTTGATAACTTCTTCCGTGGCAATATTGGCAATTCGATAGCCCTCGCGCAGACAATCCAGCTCATTTTCAGACTTGATTCTACGCAGTTCCACCATAATCTTGCCGGCATCAATAATTTCAGCCTTGGGGAATGCATCCCGAATGGCATTGAAAATGACCACAGAGGTATCCAGGAAGGATGCCACACCGATACGCAGATGCTCACCGGTCACACCGATTGCCTTGAATACATCGTGGAAGGTATCCGGCTTCAGCTCGGGATATGCAGGGTCAGCGCCTTCACGGTAGGCGGTCAAAACAAAGGTCTTGTCCAACTGGTTGCGGTCAGCACCGAAGATTGCGGATTCAGGACCAACCATCAGCGCAGCGTCACCGTTTGCAGCAACGGCTACGCCTGCACGCTCGAACAGGGGCCAGAAGCCGGAGAAATAACGGGGATTGGCATAATCAGCCTCGTTGCCATTCACGATCAGAACATCCAGTTTTTCACGGCGCAGAATGGCCGCACAACGCTGAACTCTTTCCTTGTATTCTTGATTGGGGATGTAAACTCTTGCCATTTTTATGTTCCTCCTAAATAATACTTATTCACAATAGCCGGGGGTTGTATAGAAATTTACCACCCGGGGTTCTGCACGACCATACTGTGCCACAATTGGTGTATCGCTCTCCAGTAAAATCGCATACTGCTCTTCAAGCTTTGCCGTATATTCACCAAAATCGCAAACCTTGTTGGTACGCAGGCACCGCACGCGCCTGGCTTCCACCTGCGTGGTAAAGCTGACCGGCTCTTTATCGGTATACAGCAGTGTAATTTTTACATTGGCAACTGTATCGCCAGTATTAGTGATAATAATCGACTCGTGACCGGGAATAGGATTGTCACCTACCGGCGGTAATTCCGCATCCGGGAATACCCAAACCTTTTTTCCGTAACTCATGTCATCCTCCTATTTGAAAACAGGCTCTCCTTCCTATTACCTTATTATTTTCCTTATTCTCTCTTTGGGGCCTTACAATTCAGGAACAACAATTTCCACTATCAGTATGAACCATCACACTGCTGAATATAACGGATATCCCAATCATAACGGGGTATCTCATAATCCAGCACATAACGTACTTGTCTGATTTTCCAATTCAAGTGATATTCCGAACCAATGTACTCCATAGAAGGTTCCCAGCCAAGACGTGAATCCGCCTGTACCAAAGGAATGGTCTGACGGGCATTTTCAATTTCCGCTTCACCAATGGCAGTCATCTGACGATGGATTTCCAAAAGCTCATCCAGATTCTTACAGCAATCGGCTTTACCTCGCAATAGCGACCACCGTTTGGTGTGGATGGTAGTGCGGATACAGTGCTCCATATAATGCACCAGATTGCACAGTCGCAAACAATCCGCCCTTTGCACGCCGTCCAATTTTTCCGCGACCTCCTCCAAGGTGTTTCGTCCCTTGTAGAAAAGTGCTTCCATTTTTTCCAGGCAGTCTGCCTCTTTGCCGTGGCGCATTTGCATAGGCGCAGTATAATTATGTCCATAGGTGATATTAGAGAACACCTTTCCATCACCATAATCCACAATACATATTTTGTTGCCGCCGAAATGGGCATAAGGAACTGTGGGGATTTGAACATCCACATGATACACCAGCGGATAGGACGGGCCCACACGGAAGGGACCGTACTGATCCTCGTTGGTGCAAATATAATAGTGCATACCATGGGACAAATCCTGCCAAGCACTCAGGGCTTTTTCTGCATATTCTCCGTAAAGCTCCTGAGCCAGTTCCTGCAGTGCAGTATCTGCTTTCGGACAGGGTGCAGTAAACATTTTCTTTTCCAGCTTGCTGATAAAAGAAGGCCAGAATCCAAAGTGATGAGATTCCATCACACCGCAAAGACCGTATTCTTCCTTTGCCTCCAGCATAGCTTCATACCGCTTTGCCCACTGCATTGGCACCGGTTCATAGGGAACTGTACCAAAATCCCAAGTCAGGCCTGCGCTGTTAGCTTGGGTGTATAAGCGGATGCCCCGTTCCTTGGCTCGTTTTGCTTCACTTTTAAAATATTTTCCTGCCTGCGCAAAGGAGGCTGTATAGTCACAAGAACGGGTGCGAACGCCGTCCACCAGCCGCTCCTCAAACATCTCGAAGGTAGCCATCAAGGAAATATCCGTAGGCAGACTATCTATCAGAGCCAACCGCTCTGCTTCCGGTGCATACCCCCAGTTATAAGTCCAGAACACGATATCTGCATCCGGGCGATACTTTCGCACCACATCTCTGAGCTTGCTAACCCATAGATGATAGTCATTACAGGGGAACCAACCTGCGGTAGGCTTACCTGTAGGAATACCGTCTATCAAATTGGCATCGTAGGTCAGCTTGGACACCCGGGTGTCCTGACTGGGGAATTCTACGGACTCTCCTACCAGCACCACCCCCTTAAAGCCGGGACACTGACGGAATAATTGCCCGTAATTGGCTTCCATTTCTGCCTCCGCGGCAGGGTCATCCGGGTGATAATGGCTCTTATAATAGCTATAGGCATATACATCAAGGCCGTATTTTCCCGCCCGACGAATCAGGTCGTTAAAATCCGTATAGCCGGTAGGCGTACTGTTCACCCCATTGACAAAAAGCAAAATGGCATCCATTCCCGTATGGGCAATGGCGGACAGGTGGGCATCCGGGTAACGGTCCAGCTCATAACCGGAATGAATCATCCGGGGACTGAACTGGGGCGCATAATAGATATCGCCCAAGGATAGATAGGGCGCGTGAATTTGATTGAAGCGGTCTTCCAGTTGGTAACATCCCTGGGCGCAGCCCCGATCGTCGAAACCGCAGACTACCACGGAATTTTCCGTCACAGAAATGTCATAGGACGCACCAATCTGCTGATGATCCCACCCATATTCCAACTGCCCGGCAGTTGCTACTACAATGGTCTTCTCCGCTTTTTTTACGGACTTTACCGGCTTTAATGCCACGCAAATACCCAGAGATGTCCGCAGGTAATCCTGCAAGTCCTCCGCAGCAATCTGAATGACTATGCCGCAATCGGATGCAATCTCGATGTGCCAGCTATCGTCCACACAAGCTTGATTCTCTGTGGGTGCATAGCTATGATTTCGAATATTGGGTCGATGTGTTTCTAATAATTCCTTGCGAAATTCATAGGTTCCATGCATCTTGCATCCCCCTTTCGCTTTTTTAGTATTTTTGCAATCAGCAGAGCATCCAAGATCTCGCCTCCATATGGCTGCGACTCTCTCCGGAAGGCTTCTTTGCTTTAGTTTTCAATGCGTACGGTTACAATCTCAAAAGGCTTTAGGTGCAAAGCAACCGTATTATCCTTAACAGTTAAGGCGCTTTCCGGTTCTTCCATCAGGTTGCAAATACTGACCTTTGCACAATCAAAGCCAATCGTTAGATTTACATTGGCACTTCTATTCTGACATTCGTACAGGCGAATAATCGTTCCTTTGCCGTCTTCTGCTTGCTTGATCGTATCAATAACAACATTTTCGGCGGTTGCGGATGCAATGCTAAACTGACTGGGCAGCCTTGCCTCTGCCTTATCGGGAACAACAGCAACCAGAGGATTATTCATCAAATAGGCTCTCTCGTACACCTTGCTATGGCGAACATCATCGGCGTGGGGATACAGGGTATATGTAAATTCGTGCAGCCCCTTATCGCAATCCGGATCCGGATAAATAGGGCAACGCACCATCGTAAGCCCAATTTCCTGTTCCCGGAAGCTATGACCGTATTTGCAGTCGTTAATGACTGCCAAGCCATAGCCGCTGTCTGACAAATCTACAAATTTCTGTGCACAAACCTCGAATTTAGCAGTATCCCAGCTGGTATTGGTATGCACAGGGCGTTCACAGTTACCAAACTGAATATCGCAAGTAGCCTTCTGGGCGTTTACATCCACAGGGAAGTAGGATTTCAAGGTAATGTGCTCCGTATGCCAGTCAAGCTTTGTATCAATATCCAGTTGATTCATATGCTCATATAGCCACATTGTTTGCTCAATTGTGGAATCGGCAAATTTACGGACAATTCGAACACCGGATCGCTCTGCATCCCTTACAATGTCGACACTTTCGTAGGTATCAATCAGATAGCTCTTTGCCCGGTAGGTCGGGCTCAGCTCCCAAGCATCGAAGTTGCTGGGAAAATCTTCATAGGCGACCAGTTCACCGGCTGTCTTTCCTGCCGGGAGTACTTCCCTGCCGTTTCGTTTATCGTAGAATCTGCTGATATACATACGATCATCGAATTCCACCCGGAAATAATCATTTTCCATAAACGAAGCGGATACTTGAACACTGTTGTTGCAATCCACAGGCTGAACAAGTGCATAGCCTCTTGCCGGGACATTTTCTATGTAACGAGATACTCCATTGAGCTTAATAACGCCCCCGGTAGCAAACGGGGTATTGTTCATCACAAATATGCCGTTTTCTCCACCGGCTGCTGCAGCGATTGCCCCAAGGCGATCCCGCAGCAGCTTTTCGCACTGCTGCAAAACATATTCATAATCTCTGTTCGCATCGTCGTAAACCTGCTGTATAGAGGATCCCGGCAAAATGTCGTGGAACTGATTGGTCAATACCATTTCCCACATCTGCGCCAATTCTCTTGCCGGATATTGGATCCCTAAAAGCTTTTCGGCCATAACCGATACAGCTTCACAGTTTTGCAGGGCAAATTCCGCTTTTCTGTTATTCTTTTTGATTTTTGCCTGAGAGGTATAGGTGCCGCGATGGTATTCAAAATAAAGCTCGCCCACCCATTTGCTCCGCTTGTCTTCTGTTTGGTTTTGCAGTCGATTCAAGAAATCCGTTGCTGTTTCAATTTTGGTAGTCGGGCAATTGGGAATACCGCAGTTCATTCTGCGGAGCATTTGCAGATCTCTGGCAGTAGGGCCGCCGCCACCGTCGCCATATCCAAAGGTCAAAAGGGCATCTTTCGCAATATCCTTATCCAGATACCGCTTCCAGCTTCCCATCACATAACTGGCATTGGCTTGCGGAAGATAAGTGGTAAAATTGGCAACCGTACCGTCTTCCCGGATTTCCTGGGATGTCATAAAGTGGGTAAAGATCTCTGTACCGTCGATGCCCTTCCAGTTAAATGTATCGTGGGGCATCATATTGGTATCATTCCAACTGATCTTACTGGTAACAAACTTATCTACGCCGCTTTTGCGCAAGATCTGCGGCAACGCGGCAGAATATCCAAAAACATCCGGCAGCCAAAGAACCTTGCTGTCTACACCAAACTCCTCCTTAAAGAATTTCTTTCCATAGAGCACCTGGCGAACCAGGGATTCTCCGGAGGTCAAATTGCAGTCCGCCTCCACATACATGGCACCTTCCACTTCCCAGCGGCCTTCTGCAATCCGTTTTTTTATCTCCTCATACTTTTCCGGACATTCCTCTTTAATCGCCTTGTACAGCGGTACTTGCGAGGACATAAACTTATACTCCGGATATTGCTCCATCAGCTTCAATACGGTAAAGAAAGAACGCTGCGCTTTTTCCCGAGTCTGGCGTACTGTCCACAGCCAGCCAATATCAATATGGGTATGACCGATGGCAGAAACCTGAACATCCCCCTGTTGGCAGAACTTATTGTAAAACTCGTCCTGCATATACGCACAGGCTGCACGCATTGACTGCCGCAATCCTTCCTCTGAATGCCATTGCAGCAAATTGAGCGCATTGTTAAGATGCTCCAGAATTGCTGAATATGTGTGTGTATCACTGTCTGAAAAACGCAGCACATCCGCAGGAACGATCAAATCATAATAAAGCCGTTCTGCCCATTCATCAATCTCAACACACTGTACATGGAGCTCTACAGGCTTTTCTGCCTTAGGGTGCAAGCCCAATGCATCTGTTCCGTCTACCGTGCCTGTATACGCATAGATATGTACATCCAATTCCGGGACATCCGGCAGCACAACGCTGGTATGATTGAGGTCCATTCCCTGCTGGGGAACACCATTGAAATAAACAATGAACTGGGGATTGGAGGCATCCCATCCGCTTCGATTTGTTTGAACCGTCAGTTCCAGTCGATTATCCGGATTGGATTTTTTTGGCAACGTAATGTGTTTATAGAACCAGGCATGCTGATCAAGAGCACCGCCCCAGACATCATTTTCCCGAAACACCGCGGAGTTGCTTTCATCCATCCGGGGACACTGACTTCCCACTTTATATTCCG
>JAZUSG010000018.1:0-8563 GCA_045606605.1 Faecousia sp. | reverse complement strand
TCCGGATCCATCTCTCCCCAGCGGCGGCAGGAGATCGTGGATGAATTTACGGAAGCGGAAGCGGGTACCGTTCTGGTCAGTCAGGTACAGGCCGGTGGTACCGGTTTGAATATTCAGAGTGCCAGTGTGGTGATCTTCTGCGAGCCTCAGCTGAAGCCATCCATCGAGAATCAGGCCATCGCCCGGGCATACCGGATGGGGCAAGTACGGGATGTGCTGGTATACCGTCTGCTGGCGGACAACACCATCGACGAGCGGATCATGGAGCTGCTCAAATCCAAGCAGGAGCTGTTTGACAACTTTGCCGATGAGTCTGTGGTTGGCACCGAATCCTTGAAGCCCTCGGATCAGGCCATCCTCAAAAAGCTGGTGGCAGAGGAAAAACAGCGGCTTCTTTCGGCATCGGAAACAACCGCTCCACCGGCAATTCCGCAAGAATTATAACTGTATACAAAAATGCAAACATTCCTATTGACACATTCGGGGATGTATGTTAAACTGCAATTGCAATCTAATGATAGAGGCGCGATGGATCATCAGTACCCTGACCGTGAGGCCTTCGCCGGGCTGTGGTCATGGGAAAGGGATTGTCGCCGAAGGAAGCTGAGGCGTAAGGCTTACCTGGGCAGAGGGGAGAATACCTTTCTGACTGTCGCAATTGCGGAGTGCTATCATCAGAAAGAATCTTTCTCTGCCTGCGCGCAGTGGAAGTATGTCTGTCTTTTGGTGGCCGATGCTTGCATCGGTCTATTTTTTTAGTTGAGGAGAATTGCTATGAAAAAGAACACGATTTTTACAGGTGCAGCTACTGCTGTGATCACGCCGCTTACCGAAAACGGCGTGGATTATCCTGCGTTTGAAAAAATACTGAACTGGCAGGTGGAGCAGGGAATCGATGCCCTGGTCATTTGCGGCACCACCGGCGAGGGTTCTACCCTGTCCGACAAGGAGCATAAGGAAGTGCTGCAGTTTGCTTTGGATGTAGTGGCAGGTCGCGTTCCTATGATTGCCGGCACCGGCTCCAACGACACGGCATACGCCATCAGCTTGACGAAATTTGCCTGCAGCATCGGCTATGATGCCGTTCTGCTGGTAACACCCTATTATAATAAGACCACCCAAAAGGGTTTGATCGCATCCTTCAGCGCCATTGCGGATGTTTCCACCAAGCCGGTCATTTTGTACAATGTACCCTCCCGCACCGGTGTGAACATCGAACCGGCTACCTATGCGGCGCTGGCAGAGCATCCCCAGATCTGTGCCATTAAGGAAGCAAACGGCAACCTGTCCAAGATCGTAGAGACCGCTGCCCTGGTAGGAGACAAGCTGGATATCTACTCCGGCAACGACCATCAGATCGTGCCCATCCTGGCCTGTGGCGGCAAGGGCGTAATCTCCGTTCTGTCCAATGTTGCCCCCAAGGAAACCGCTTTAATGTGCAAGAAGTTCTTTGATGGCGATGTGGTGGGCGCAATGGAAATGCAGAAGAAGTACCTGCCCCTGGTGAACGCCCTGTTCTGCGAAGTCAACCCCATCCCCGCAAAGGCAGCTATGGCAGCAATGGGCTTCTGTGAGAATTACCTGCGGCTGCCCTTGGTTACTATGGAAGATGCCCATCGGGAAGTTCTGCTGCAGTGTATGCGCAATGTAGGTATAAAGGTATAAAATTATGATCAGAATCGGAATCGTTGGTTACGGCAATCTGGCCAAGGGCGTAGAATGCGCCATTCGTCAGAATCCGGATATGCAGCTGCAGGCGGTGTTTACCCGCCGGGATCCTGCAAGCGTAAAAATACAAACACCGGATGTGCCGGTGGTGGCAATGGCAGATGTTGCAGCCTGGAAGGATCGGATCGATGTGATGCTCCTGTGCGGCGGCAGCGCCACAGACCTGCCCCGGATGACACCGGAAATGGCAGCAGACTTTAATGTGATCGACAGCTTTGATACCCACGCAAAGATCCCTGCCCATTTTGCGGCGGTGGATGCGGCGGCTGCAAAGAGCGGCCATATTGCGGTAATCTCCGTGGGTTGGGATCCCGGTCTGTTTTCCGTAAACCGCCTGTATGCCTCTGCGGTGCTGCCCCAGGGTAAGGACTATACCTTCTGGGGCAAGGGCGTCAGCCAGGGCCATTCCGACGCGGTGCGCCGCATCCCCGGAGTGGTGGATTGCCGGCAGTACACCATTCCTGTGCCGGAGGCGCTGGATCGCGTACGCAAGGGTGAAAATCTGGAATTTACCACGAGAGAAAAGCATACCCGTTACTGCTATGTAGTGGCAGAGGAGGGGGCAGACAAGGCAGCCATTGAGGCCGCTATTAAGACCATGCCCAACTACTTTGCCGATTATGATACCACCGTTGAATTTATTACCGCCGCCGAAATGCAGCGGGATCACAGCGGACTGCCCCACGGCGGCAGTGTGATCCGCAGCGGCTGCACCGGCTGGGACGGAGAAAATCGGCAAACCATTGAATATAAACTAACGCTGGATTCCAATCCTCAGTTTACCGCCAGCGTGCTGGTAGCAGCGGCCCGGGCGGCTATGAAGATGAAGGCTCGGGGCGAGACCGGCTGCCGCACCATCTTCGATCTGGCGCCGGCGGATTTGAGTCCCATCTCCCGGGAGGAAATGCTCTCCCATATGCTGTAAAGAGAAAAAGGTAGAACTATGATTTACGACAATCTTACCATCGGTTCCGATGGGCATTTGCGCTTTGCAGGCTGCGATACGGTGCAGCTTGCGCAGACCTACGGAACGCCCCTGCTTGTGATGGACGAGGATCGGATCCGCAGCCGCTGCAGGGAATATAAAAAGGCTATGGCAGCCTATCTTCCTGCCGGTTCCCGTCCTCTGTATGCCAGTAAGGCGCTGAGTATGAAGCGGATATACGCGATTATGCAGCAGGAGGATATGGGGGTGGATGTGGTATCCCCCGGCGAGCTGTATACGGCAGTACAGGCGGGTTTCCCCATGGAAAACGCGTATTTCCACGGCAGCAGTAAAACGGATGCGGATATCCGCTTCGCGATGGAAAACGGCATCGGCTATTTCGTCTGCGACAATGCCGACGAGCTTGCCGCTATCGATGCCGAAGCCGCCCGCCAGGGCATTTGCCAAAAGCTTTTGCTGCGGCTTGCTCCCGGCATTGATCCCCACACCCATCAGAAGATCAATACCGGCCGGGTAGACTCTAAGTTTGGCGTGGCCATCGAGACCGGCCAGGCGGAGCAGCTGGTGGTGCAGGCGTTGGGAAAGCAGAATGTGGAGCTGATGGGCTATCACTGCCATGTGGGTTCTCAGCTCTTTGACGAAGAACTGTTCTGCGATTCTGCCAACGCAATGCTGACCTTTACCGCCAAAATGGCGAAGGATCACGGTTTTATGGCAAAGGTGCTGAATTTAGGCGGCGGTATGGGCGTGCCTTATACTGCAGACGAGCCGGCGGTGGATTATGCCGCCAACATCCGGGCCATAGGACAGTGCATTACCGATCTGTGCAATCGGCTGAATATTGCGCCTCCCGCGATCCTGATGGAGCCGGGCCGCAGCATCGTTGCCGATGCGGGTATTACGCTGTATACCGTTACCGGCACCAAGGAGATCCCCGGCTTTAAGAATTATGTAAACATAGATGGCGGTATGACCGACAATCCTCGCTACACCCTCTACCAGTCACCTTATACGGTGTATAACGCGGGCCGTATGCACGAGATAGCAGATTTTAGCTGCGCCGTTGCCGGCCGCTGCTGCGAAAGCGGTGACCTGATCCAGGAGAATGTAAATGTGGCAAGACCTGTCCGGGGCGATACCCTGGCGGTGCTGACCACCGGCGCTTACAATTACTCTATGGCATCCAATTATAACCGCATTCCCCGCCCGGCAGTGGTAATGATCGCAGAGGGCGAGCCGTATACGGCGGTCCGCCGGGAGACCTTCAAAGATCTTATATCCTGTGATGTATGAACACTTTTTTGAGACGCCCCTTTGGGCGTCTCATTCTTTTTGTGGGTATTGGGCAAAAGAATTTGGTACATCACCGAAGAAAAGTTGAAAATTAACAAAAATAGGCATTGAAATTGCATATTCCTTCGTGTATAATGTATGTATTGTGGCGCTTAGAGCCGCTTTCCACGAAAGGAGAATGAACATACATGAACACGATTCGCAACCTTTGTTTGCTTGGCCACAGCGGCAGCGGTAAGTCCGCCCTGGCTGAGAGCTTACTCTACATGACCGGAGCTATTGACCGTATGGGCAAAAATGCCGACGGCAACACCGTTTGTGATTATGATCCCGAGGAGATCCGTCGTAATATCTCCATTTCTACTTCTGTAGCGCCTGTAACCTATAAGAATGTTAAGGTAAACATTCTGGATACCCCCGGCGGTTTCGACTTCTCCGGCGCTGTAGCAGAAGCACTGCGCGCTGCAGATGCAGCTGTTTTGGTTTGCTCCGCTAAGGACGGCATCACTGTCGGCTTTGAGAAGGCATGGAAGTACTGCGAAAAGCGGAATATGCCCCGCTGCATCTACATCTCCAAGCTGGACGAGGATAACTCCGACTTTAATGCTACACTGGAATCCATCCGGGAAAAGTACGGCACCAAGATCGCTCCCATCGTTGTGCCTCTGTTCGACGGCAATAAGAAGGTCGCCGGCCTGATCGACGTGCTGACCCGCAAGGCTTACGGTATCTCCTCCTTCAAGAGAGTGGACATCGAAGTTCCCGCTGAGAAGGAATCCGTCATTGACGATTTCACCTATTCTCTGTCTGAGGCTGTTGCTGAGACCGACGAAGCGCTGATGGACAAGTTCTTCAACGAAGAGCCCTTCACCTACGACGAAATGGTTGGCGGCCTGAAGCAGGGCGTTGCTGATTTGAGCGTCGTTCCCGTACTGTGCGGTTCTGCCATTACCGGTCTGGGTACGCTGACCCTGCTGGATAATGTCCTGAGCCTGATGCCCACCCCCAAGGCTGAAAACGCTGCTCCCAAGGCTTTTGTTTGGAAGACCGTTTCTGACCAGTACGGCAAGTACTCCTACATCAAGGTTCTCTCCGGTGAGATCACCTCCGATACCACTTTGGTAAACGCCCGTACCGGTGAAACCGAAAAGCTGGGTAGACTCTACTCTATGTGTGGTAAGAAGGCTACCGAAGTTAAGAGCATCGCTTGCGGCGATATCGCTGCCATCGGCAAGATGGATAAGGTTAAGACCGGCGATACCCTGTGCGATCCCAAGAACGTGGAAGCCGAAGAGCCCATTGCTTACGCACCTACCTGCTACTCCCAGGCGATCAGCCCCAAGACCAAGGGTCAGGAAGAAAAGGTTGCTGCAGGTCTGTACCGTCTGAAGGAAGAAGATCCTTCCTTCTCTCTGGGCAACAATGGCGAGACCCATCAGCTGGTAATCTCCGGCGCCGGCGATCAGCAGCTGGACGTTCTGATCTCCAAGCTGAAGAGCCGCTTTGGTGTGGATGCTGTTCTCAGCCCCGCAAAGGTTGCTTTCCGTGAAAAGATCAAGAAGACCGTGGAAGCCCACGGCCGTCATAAAAAGCAGACCGGCGGCAGCGGCCAGTTCGGTGATGTTTGGGTTCGCTTCTCTCCCCAGGAAGAGCAGGACGAGCTGATCTTCGACGTAGAAGTTGTTGGCGGCGCAGTTCCCAAGAACTTCAACCCCGCAGTTGAAAAGGGTATCCAGGAAGCTGTTCTGAAGGGACCTTTGGCCGGCTATCCTATGGTTGGTCTGAAGGCTGTTCTGTACGATGGTTCTTACCACCCTGTTGACTCCAACGAAATGGCATTTAAGCTGGCTGCGATCCTGGCATTCAAGGAAGCTATGCCCAACGCAATGCCCACTCTGTTGGAGCCTGTTGGCGCCCTGGCGGTTACTGTTCCCGAGTCCTACGTGGGCGACGTTATGGGCGACCTGAGTAAGCGTCGCGGCCGTCCTCTGGGTATGAACCCCGACTCCGACGGCAATACCGTAGTTGAGGCAGAAGTACCTATGGCTGAAATGAGCAATTACGCTATTGACCTGCGTGCTATGACCCAGGCTCGTGGCTCCTTCACCCTGGAGTTCGTCCGGTATGAAGAAGTGCCCAAGGCAAATCAGCAGAAGATCATCGACGAAGCCAAGAACGAAGACTAATCCAATCAAAAGCGGTGCAGCCACAAAGCTGCACCGCTTTTTTATTTGGTTTGGGTCAGACTGCCTAGCAGCTCCAGAATCTGCCGGCAATGTTCCCGTTCCTGCTGGGCCATCCGGGCGAAGATCTGCCCGTATTCCGGGTCAGAGGCTCTTGCCTCATATTGGGACAGGCAGCGCATCTCCCGTCCGTAACACCGCCGCAGGATCATCGCCACCGGGGCATTGTCTGAGGGCGGCGGCGCCGGGATATCCGGCCGGCCTGCGCCATGCAGGGTGTAGATCCCCTTCAGGCAAGCCATATGAGACTGTTCCTCCTGGCTCATCTTGCGCAATACTGCGCTGGCATTTCCCTGCACACGGCGGGACAGGGCCAAATAAATGGCCGCATCTGCCCATTCCTCGGCGATCAGTCCCGGCAGACCTTGGGTGGGGTCTTTGGCAGCTTCACCCTGTACCCGTTGCCATACCCGGGCAGCTTTGGCTTTGTCGTAGGTTTCCATAGCATCCTTCCTTTCTTCCCTCATATATAGTATATTGTTGCAAGGGTGCAAATTTTCGAAAAATTTGTTCGGAACACAGGAAAAAATCTCTTTTCTTTTTCGTTCATATGTGCTAAAATATAAAAAACGGAAAACGGAGGTAAGGATATGCCCAGAACCAGCAACAAATCGGAACAGATCCTGAACTTTGTCAATCAATTTGTGCAGGAGAACGGTTTTGCCCCCTCGGTCCGGGAGATCGGGGCAGCGGTGGGTCTGCGCTCCACCGCCTCGGTCAGCTACCATCTGAACCAGCTGCAGGATAAGGGCCTTTTGCTTGCCCCCGGCCAAAAGGGCCGCAAGCGCGCCATTGTAACCACCCAGCGACCCGGTCAGATTCCGGTGGTAGGTGTGGTTACTGCCGGTGTGCCCATTTTGGCGCTGGAAAACCAGGAAGGCACCATCAGCTGGGACGGCGATCCTAAGTGTTTTGCCCTGCGTGTCCGGGGCGACAGTATGGTGGGCGCCGGTATTCTAAACGGAGATATGGTAGTAGTCCGTCCGCAGCAAAGCGCCGATGACGGCCAGATTGTGGTTGCCCGTATTGGGGACGAAGCGACCGTCAAGCGTCTGCGCCGCCGGGACGGCGAAATTTGGCTGCTGCCGGAAAACGATGCTTATGCACCCATTAACGGCGCAGAAGCAGAGCTGATCGGTCTTGTCAAGGCCGTTGTTCGGCAATACTGACGAAAAAGGGGTCTGCCAGTGAAGCAGACCCCTTCTGATTTACCATTTCCCAGGCAGATTGATGCAAAAGATGGAAATTTCCAAATTTTTATAGGGGAAAAGGTTTACATTTCCCGACCTGTGTGCTATACTATTTGGGCATTATTGAAAATCTGCAAAAAATACGTAAAAAAACAGGCAACAAGCGTTGCCCAAAACATTTGAAAGGGGTATTTTCAATGTCTCATAAGTATGTTTATTTGTTTACCGAAGGCAATGGCTCCATGCGGGAGCTGCTGGGCGGCAAGGGCGCAAACCTGGCTGAGATGACCAACATCGGTCTTCCTGTTCCCCAGGGTTTCACCATCTCCACCGAAGCCTGCACCCAGTATTACGAAGATGGCCGCAAGATCAATGACGATATCCAGGCCGAAATTTTGGAGTATGTTAAGAAGCTGGAAGAGATCACCGGCAAGAAGTTCGGCGATAAGGAAAACCCCCTGTTGGTTTCCGTTCGCAGCGGTGCCCGTGCATCTATGCCCGGTATGATGGATACCATTTTGAACCTGGGTCTGAACGAAGAGGTTGTTGAGGTTCTGGCAACCAAGTCCGGCAACCCCCGTTGGGCTTACGACTGCTACCGCCGTTTCATTCAGATGTATTCTGACGTGGTTATGGAAGTCGGTAAGAAGTACTTCGAAGTCCTCATCGACGAGATGAAGGAGCGCAAGGGTGTTACCCAGGACGTGGAACTGACTGCTGAAGACCTGAAGGAACTGGCAAATCAGTTCAAGGCTGAGTACAAGGCTAAGATCGGCGCTGAGTTCCCCTCCGATCCTGTCGAGCAGCTGATGGGCGCTGTTAAGGCTGTTTTCCGCAGCTGGGACAACCCCCGTGCTAACATCTACCGCCGTGAGAACGACATTCCCTACTCCTGGGGTACTGCCGTTAACGTGCAGTCTATGGCCTTCGGTAATATGGGCGATGACTGCGGTACTGGCGTTGCCTTTACCCGTGATCCTGCTACCGGTGAGAAAAAGCTGATGGGCGAGTTCCTGACCAACGCCCAGGGCGAAGATGTGGTTGCCGGTGTCCGTACCCCCATGCCCATCGCTGAGATGGAAAACAAGTTCCCCGAAGCATTCAAGCAGTTCGTGGAGGTCTGCCAGATTCTGGAGAACCACTACCATGACATGCAGGACATG
>JAZUSG010000017.1:0-7409 GCA_045606605.1 Faecousia sp. | reverse complement strand
TGCCTACCAGGCCGGTCATATCGCCGCCCTTGGCAATACCGGACTGAGAAGCGGGGATAAAGACGCGGATGCCCTTAACGGTAGCAACCAGGCCGCCCTTGTTTTCTTCGGTAATGGTACCTTCCACGGTAGTCTTCTCTTCGCACCAGGTAGCCATATCGTCCCAAATCTTCATACCGTCCAGCTTCTTCTTGGACAGCTGGCAGGTACCTTCCTGATCGTTGACGCGAACAACGAACACTTCGATCTCGTCGCCTACGTGCAGGATATCTTCGGGCTTTACAGTGGGATCTGCGCTGACTTCGTCATACGGAATATAACCGGCGTGCTTGGTGCCCAGATCGATCTGGACTTCTGTGTTGCCAATACTGGTAACGGTACCGATAACCTTATCTCCTGTATTTAAAGTCTTGATGGACTGCTCCAGAAGGGCTTCAAAATTTTCCTCCTGTACAGCCTCAACATTCATAATTTCGCTCATAGTCTTATTGACCTCCTTTATAATCCACGCCGGGGTTGATGCGCCGGCCGTGATTCCAACATCAGCTGCACCGCGAAAAACTTCCGGATCCAGCTCCGATGCGTTATCCACCAGAACGACCCGATTGCAGTGCTCCCGAAGATCATGGCGAGGCGGCCTGTGTTGGAAGAGTGGGTGTCACCTACAACGACCATGGCCTGACAAGTCTTACTTAAATTCGCCGCTTCGCTCTGTCGGAATTCGGTAGCTTTGCATATTGTATCAAAGATTTTCAAATTAGTAAACACTTTTTTTGCAAAATTTTCGCAAGATTTCCACAAAGCTTCCGTAGAAGTTGTCTGGCAGACCATACAAATGGGGTGATCGGGCGCAATTTCCCCGGAAGCAACCCATTCCGCCAGTTCCTGGGCATTCTCAAAAATTTTGCAACGGCTGCACCAGCCGGCAATTCCCTCCACCTCCGGGTGGGAACGGGTGCCGATGATCACAGGCAGTCTCCCCTCTGCTTCTCCCCGGCTGACGATGCCGTGGATGCGCTTTACAAAAGGGCAAGTGGCATCTACCACCGTAACGCCCCGCGCCTCCAGCGCCTCCTGCACTGCCTTGGTTACCCCGTGGGAACGGATCACCACGGTCTGACCGCTCTGGGCTTCCTCCGGTGTTTCAATCACCTGCACGCCCATTTCGTGGAAGCGGGAAACTGCGTGGCGGTTATGGATGATGGGCCCCAGAGTGCATACGGGTTTGCCGGTAGCAACCGCCTGTTCCACCAACTCCACCGCCCGGTTGACACCGAAACAGAATCCGGCGCTCTCCGCTACACGAATACTCATACCGGGATCTTCTCCCCGATAATTTTTTTCATAGCAGCCAGGACACCTTCAATATCCAGTTCGGATGTATCCAGCTTCACAGAGTCTCTTGCCATTTTCAGCGGCGCGATGGGCCGGTGGGTATCCTGATAATCCCGCTGCTGGATCTCCTTGAGGACCACTTCATACTCTGCCTTCTGACCCTTGTTAAGCAGTTCATCGGTACGGCGCTTTGCCCGTACCTCGGGAGTCGCAGTCAAAAAGATCTTCACATCTGCCTTGGGCAGCACCACAGTGCCGATATCCCGGCCATCCATAATGACATTATGGACCTTTGCCACATCCCGCTGCATATCCAGCAGCACTTCCCGCACCAACGGGTGGGCAGAAACCAGGCTTGCTTTCTGGGAGATGTCCTGAGTACGGATCTCATCTGTAACATCCATACCGTTCATCAGCATATGTTGCTTGCCGTCTTCGTCATATTCAATTTGGATAGTCAGCTCGTCAATGTAGCGCTCTACACCGTCGGCATCCTTGGGGCTGACACCCAAAAGATCCAAAAAATACGCCACGGTGCGGTAGATTGCGCCGGTATCTACATAGTAATAGCCCAGTTCCTTTGCCAGGCGCTTTGCGATGGTGCTTTTGCCTGCACCGGCAGGGCCGTCGATTGCGATTGCATAGGTCTTTGCCATAATACTTCCTCCTTATTCTCCCTGCTGGCGCAGCTTTTTCAGCGCCGCAGCTTCCAGTGTTACCACTTCATCCGGTGTCAGGCCCAGGATTGCGCCGGTCTGCTCCGGTGTACGGGGTAAATCGTCGTCCAGGCCAAACCGCAGAGACAGAATCTTTGCCTCCTGCTCCGGAAGGGTGGACAGCATTCCGGTAATCCGCTGCCGAATCTGGAAATATGCTGTATCCTCTACCGCCTGGGAATCCTCCGGCTCTTCCGCCCGGGGCGCTTTCACCTGCTCCACCTGCTGACGCAGCTTCGCCTGGGCAAGCATCGTCTCCAGAGTCATCACCTCTTCCACAGGAATGTGGAGTGCTTCCGCGATCTCCTCCCGGGTGGGATTTCTGCCCAGTTCTCCCAGCAGCCGCTGGTCTGCATCCCGGTAATCCTCCATACCCTGCCGAAGCTTTTGTCCAACACCCCGGCTATGGGCCTGCAGGAGTACGGTTTTGGCAAGATAGTGGTCGATCCATCGGCTGATATAGGTGGGATAATCTCCGCCTGTATAATGGAGAATTCCCTGCCACAGGCCAAGGCTTCCCTCCTGGATCAGATCCATCAGCAGTACGCCCCGGCCGGTCATACGGCAGGCTCGTTCTACCACCAAACTAAGCGATTGCTCCGCCAGGGGCTCTATAGCGGCATCATCCCCGTCCAAATACGCCTGGGCAAGGGTTTTTACATCTGCCCCCGCATCAATAGCGGTCAGCTCGGTCAAATACAGTCGTAGGGGGTCATTTTCTTCCAATCCCCGGATCAGCTGTCCGCTCTCGGCAAGCTTCTGTTCCAACTGCAAGCGGATCGCCGCCTCGCCGGTAAAGCCACACTTTGGCAGGTCGGAAATATCCAGCACTACATCCTGTTCTTCCAGAGCAAGCAGCGCATCCTCCGCCTCTTCTTCTGACAATTCCTCCAATACCGTCAGGCACTGCAGGGCAGATATGGCATCTCCCGGTTTTACGGATTCCAAAAGAGAATCCCACGGGGTTTTATCAAACAAAAAGTCCATTAGCTGAGAAAATCCTCCAATCCAAGATCTAAGCTGAGCTTATGGAGCTTGTCCATAGCCTGCCGTTCGATCTGACGGGCGCGTTCTTTGGAGACACCCAGTTTTTCACCGATTGCCTCCAGCGCATAGCAAGTTCCGTCCTCCATACCGAACCGCAGCCGCAGAAGCTGCTGTTGCCGCTCCGGCAGTTGCCCTAAAAGGGCGTCCATGGTATGCTCCAATTCCTGGCGCACCAATTCCTCCTGGGGTTGGGGCGCTTGCAAGTCTTCCAAAAGAAGTCCCAAGCTACCCTCCTCTTCCGTGCCGGCAGGCGCATCCAACGAGCACACTTCAGGAATCAGAGACAGGTACTGTTTTATCTTTTTTTCAGAAATACCGCTGCGTGTGGCGATCTCTGCCAGCTCCGGCTCCCGCTCCAGTTCCTGCTGCAGGGCATTTCTTGCAGCCAGCACCTTGCGGATCCGTTCTGCCGTATGGACCGGCACGCGGATAAGACCCGCGTGGTTCAAAATCGCCCGGCTGACACCCTGGCGGATCCATTTGGTTGCATAGGTAGAGAAGCGGTAATCCAAGGTATAGTCGAATTTCCGTGCGGCGATCAGAAGACCGATACTGCCCTCCTGGATCAGATCCAAAAGGGGTACGCCCCGGCCGGCATATTCCTTGGCAACAGATACCACCAAACGCAAATTGGCGCTGACCATTTTACGGATGGCATCTTCATCCCCATCGGCGCAAAGCTTTGCCAATTCCCGTTCCTCGCCCGGTGTCAGGCGGGGAATGGTGCGAATCTGCTGCAAATACTGCTGCACCCCATCTTCCCCGTGGCTGACGGGTATTTCCTGTTTGTTAAGTAGCGCAGAACTCATAATTTTGTTCCTTTGCTTTCTTTGAGCTTATTGCGATGCGCCAGCAGATCATCATCGGAATGAACCCCACGGCTGCGGTTTTCCGACAGAACCGTCTTGACACAGTCCCGGAAAGCCGTTTCGTTCACAACGCCCGTCTGCTTTTGGCAGATCCCTGCCAAATGGGCACTTTCTTCCGCCGTCATATCCGCCAGCACGCCGAAGGATACTTCCATGCCCTGTTGATGGCGCTTTTGCATTTGGCCATACACCCGTCCCAGCATCGGCACAGAGAATTGCTCCGGCAAGAGACCGCTGCACAAATCCAACAGGGCCGGTTCCCGCAATGCCTGGGCGACGATTCCCTCTTCTGCCAGTGCGGATTTCATATTGTCATAACGAATAGACCGATCCTTGGGCTGGAGCGCTTTCATCGGTTCTAAGTCGATCTTTTCCTGCTTCTTTTTCTCCCGGGCAACGCGGCGCTTAAAGGCCTTGCCGATCTCCAGCTTCATAGCATCCGGGCTGATGCCGGCAGCTTCCGCCACACGGCCGCCGTAGACCTCCCGCTTTACGGAACTATCCAAAGTGCAGATCAGCTCCGCGGATTCCTGCACATAGCGGATCTTTTGGTCATCCACCCGCAGATCATACTTCTGCCGGATGGCATTCAGCTGATACTCCACCCGGTTTGCGGATTCTGCCAACAGAAGCTTCAGCTTATCCGCGCCGAATTTTTTCAAAAATTCATCCGGGTCTTTGGCATCCCGCACGTGGAGAACCTTGACCCGCAAACCGGCCTTTTCCAAAATGGGAATGGCCCGGGCGGTGGCATTTTGACCGGCCTGGTCGCTATCGTAAAGCAGAATCACCTGCTCCGCATAGCGGGTCATCAGTGCAGCCTGCTCATCCGTAAGGCTGGTACCAAGAGAAGCTACTGCGTTATCAAAGCCATACTGGTGCAGCGCCACCACATCAATGTTGCCCTCCACCAAAATCAGGCTGTTTTCCTTCGTTTTCTTCGCCAAATTCAGGCCGAACAGATTTTTGCGTTTATTGAAAATAATGGTCTCCGGAGAGTTTAAGTACTTGGCGGTATCCTTGTCATTTTTGAGCGCTCTGCCGCCAAAGCCGATCACATTGCCTCGTACATCAATAATCGGAAACATCAACCGATCCCGGAAACGGTCAAACACCGAGCCGTTCTTTTGGGATACGGTTACAAGACCCGAATCGATCAGTTCCTGCCGGGTGTAGCCCTTGGCCTGCATTGCCTTTACTAAGGAATCCCAGGAATCCGGAGCATAGCCCACACCGAAGGTGGTGAGGATACCCTTGGACATACCTCTGCCCAATGCGTACTGCAGCGCTGCGCTGCCCACCGGCGCGTAAAGCTTAGTGTGGAAGAAGCGGGCCGCCTCCTTATGCAGCGCCCAAAGGCGCTCCTGCTGGCGGTAACGGCTCTGATACTGCTCATCCTCCGGCACTTCCATACCGGCGCGTTTTGCCAAGGAGCGAACCGCATCCGGGTAGCTGAGTCCCTCAATTTCCATCATAAAATTGATGACGCCGCCGCCCTTATGGCAGCCGAAGCAGTAACAAATGCCCTTATCAGGCGATACAGAAAAGGAGGCCGTCTTTTCCCCGTGGAATGGGCAAAGGCCAAACATATTCGAACCGGAGCGCTTTAGGCTCACATACTGACCCACTACATCTTCAATGGGATTGCGCGCCACCAATTCATCAATAAATGACGGGGGAAATGCCATAATTACCGCTCCTTTCCTGCTAATTTGAAACATTATATCACATTATCCCCGGATATTCCACCCCGAGGGGATAAAAAGCTGGGTATATTTATCTACGGCATAATTATCCGTCATGCCGGCAATATAATCACACACGGTACGTTCCAGTCCCTCTTGGGAAATTTGGCTTTGATAATCTGCCGGCATACCTTCCGGGTGATTGTAGTAATAGTCATAAAGCCGCTTAAGCAGTTCTCTTGCCTTTGCCTCCTCGCCCTTGGCTACCGGATTGCGGTAGACCCGCTGGAACATAAATTCCCGAAGCTCCGTAAGGGCTTCCATTACCGGCTCGGACAGGCCGATCTGCTGCTTCTCCCGGGAGGTGGTGATCATATCGCACACCAAGGTGTTGATCCGGGAGGAGTGGGTCGTGCCCAAAACTTTCTGGGCGATCTCCGGGATATCCGCGCGGCTCAGAATTCCCGCCCGTACCGCATCGTCAATATCGTGATTTACATAAGCGATCCGGTCTGCCCAGCGGACGATCTGCCCCTCCAGGGTTTCCGGCATAAAGCTTCCCGTATGACCCAAAATGCCCATTCGCACTTCATAAGTAAGGTTCAGACCCTCGCCGCCGTTTTCCAGTTTATCCACCACCCGCAAGCTTTGCTCGTTGTGGCGGAAGGGTTTTCCGGTGGCTTCCGACAGTGCCACCTCACCGGCGTGGCCAAAGGGTGTATGTCCCAAATCGTGACCCATAGCGATGGCCTCTGCCAGGTCTTCATTCAGCGCCAAAGCCTTTGCAATCGTGCGGGCGATCCGGCTGACTTCCAGCGTGTGGGTCATCCGGGTGCGGTAATGGTCACCCTCCGGCTGCAAAAACACCTGGGTCTTATGCATCAGCCGGCGGAAGGATTTACTGTGGACGATCTTGTCCGTGTCCCGCTGGTAGGCCGTGCGCACATCCTCGGTTCTGGGGACTTCCGGACGGAATCTGCCCCGGGTCTCATCGGCAAATGCCGCTCTGCTATGTAGCTGCTGGTGCTCCAGCGCTTCCAATTCTTCCCTTAAGGTCATACCGCTCACCTCTTATTTCACCGGGAATGCCCGGTACTGCTGCGCCGTTTCCATACCTTCTACCGTGCCGGAGGTCAAATCTGTGATCCGGTCCAAAAAGCTTTGGGTGCTTTCCTTGGGAACCAGGATCTCCAGCTCCACTTCTGCGCCAAACTGGGTATCCCGGATCACACCGCCGAAGGCTTCCACCTCCAACTTCACCCGTTCGTAAAAGGTATAGGGACAGGGTATGTACAGAACACCCCACACCCGTTTGATGGATTTGCCTGCCGCATCAATGGCGATCTTCGCACCCTTGGTATATGCCCGGACAAGGCCGCCCGCGCCCAAAAGCGTGCCGCCAAAATACCGGGTCACCACGCAGCAAACATTATATAATTCCTCTTTTTGCAGCACCTGCATCATGGGATTTCCCGCCGTGCCACCCGGTTCTCCATCATCGGAAAACCGCATAGCGCCGCTTTTTAACACATAGGCCCAACAGTTGTGGGTGGCATCGTAGTGCTGCTTTTTCATCTGCTGGATCTTCTCCAGCGCTTCTTCCTCTGTCTCTACAGGCCAGACTCTGCCGATAAACCTGGATTTCTTCTCTGTAAACTCATCCTCACCGTATCCGGTGGGTACCAGATATTCCTCCAAGGCTTAACACTCCTTTGTGATATAGTCTTTCAGTCTCCCGTATAAAATAGGGTCTACAA
>JAZUSG010000016.1:0-20662 GCA_045606605.1 Faecousia sp. | reverse complement strand
GCTGTGATGATGTCCGTGAAGGCGTTGCTGTTATGCGTTACGAGGGTGTTGACGTTTCCATCACCGGTAACTCCACTAACCCCACCCGCTTCCAGCACCCTGTTGCCGGCACCTACAAGAAGGAATGTATGGAAAATGGCCGCAAGTACTTCTCTGTTGCTTCCGGCGGCGGCACTGGCCGTACTCTGCACCCCGATAATATGGCTGCAGGTCCCGCTTCCTACGGTATGACCGACACCATGGGCCGTATGCACGGCGATGCACAGTTCGCAGGTTCTTCCTCCGTCCCCGCACACGTGGAGATGATGGGCTTCCTGGGCGCAGGTAACAACCCGATGGTCGGTATGACCGTTAGCGTTGCTGTTGCCGTCGAAGAGGCTCTGAAGTAATTTAAGAAATCCCAATAAAATGGCTTCTGCATTTGCAGAAGCCATTTTTGTGAGGAAAAGTATATCTCGATATGTGCAAAAGGAGGATAATTGTTATATTTAATCTTCGATATATTCCATAATATCGCCAGGTTGACATGTTAGTATTTTGCAGAACATTTCAATTGTGTGCGTACTGATGCTTTCGTTTCGCTTAATTCTTGTAAGTTGACCTGGACTGATATGATAATGTTTAATTAGTGCATATTGTGTTACTTGTTTTTCTTTCATAATTTCCCATAGCTTTTTAAATGAAATCATAATATTCAAGCCTCACTTTCTACTTGAATATTAACCAAAATAGGTGTATATTAATATTGACCAATATCGGTTAATACAGAAATATGGGAAAGATAAGTTATATGATAAGTAAGCACGGAAATATGAAGAAAAATGGATTCGCTGTTGCAATATCTCTGCTTTGCGTTTTTATACTGATCATTTTCATCCTTACGGATAGATATGAAAACGAAAAAATTTCGGAGCAACTGTCGCAAAGTGCTGAGCAACAAAATGTTGAAAAAGATGCGCTCATTGAACAGGTAAGTACAGAGTATAATAAAGATGCTGCCGTTCTTGCTGAATTTTTACCGGGCATTGTATGCTGGGGAGATTCTTTGACCGCTGGCGCTGGCGGTGGAGGCGTAACTTATCCGAAGGTTCTCGAAACTGAGATCCAAAAAGAAATTTGCAACCAGTACAACTTAAAATCACAACTAAACGGTAAGGCTACATATCTTATAGACTTTTCTCAGTATAAGATAAAAATCCCGGTTATTAATATGGGTGTAGGTGGAGAAAATACACAGACGATCGCCGGACGAAACGGTGCAATACCTTATATCGTTAGCCAAGGCTTTACAATTCCTGAAGATAGGATGCCGATAGAGCTTACTTTTACATCTCAAAACGGAGGAAAGGTTGCACCTTTGCGGCAAGGCGATCGGGGAGTTAATCCGGTTGTAATAGGCGGTATAGAGGGGACGCTTTCTATAAAGCAAGAGTCTTACAGCAGTAAGGAATATAGTTACTTTTTTACTCGCACAGTTGCTGGAAGTAGCAAAGAAATCCAGCCCGGCACCCAAATAGTTACTGCAGCTTCGAAAAAGTATACCGATTACATTCCTGTGATATTTATTGGTCAAAACGGCGGATATACAGATTTTGAGGATTTAATTCGACAGCAAAGGGCAATTATTGAGCATCAAACAGCTAACAAGGACCGGTATATCATAGTTGGGTTGCATACAGGGACGGCGGAAAGTAGAAATGCATTGGAAACCGCTATGAAAAATGAATACGGAGCTCACTATATCAACTTAAGGGACTATATGGCAACACAGGCAATGTCAGATGCCGGTCTTATTCCGACCGATGAGGATAAGGAATTGATGCGAAAAGGATCTGCACCTAAAAGTCTAATGTCGGATTCTGTACATTTTAATGGTATAGGATATGAATTGATTGGCAGACTTATATACAGAACAATGGATGACTTGGGATACTTTAAAGAGGCAAACGAAGCTCTTTCGGAGAATTTTAAGTAATTATAAATGTTTCTAAAATGGCTTCTGCATTTGCAGAAGCCATTTTTGTACGCAATGCATAATAAATATGCAGGGAAAATATCAAAACTATTAAAAATGGTTAAAAATTTCTAAGTGCGCCATATTGCAAAAGCAAAAAGAAATATGATACCATAATTATGTGATAATAGGCCTTTTTGAAACTTGCTTTTTGTGAGTAGATTTGGCTATGCACCCATTTATACGAAGAAAGAAGGGTCCAAGATGCAAAAAATAATAACAATGCTTTTGGTTATTGTGATGGTATTTTCCCTTGTGGCTTGTGGCAAGAAAACAGACAAGAACGATGCAAGCACCGGGCAGGAAACCACACAGACGAGCACCGAAACAACAGGCGAAGAGACGGTGGAAACAGAGCCTCAAAGCACCGATGCCTCCACTGTGGCAACAGAAGTAAAAACCATAAGCGTTGTGGGCAAGTGGATCTATAATAACGGTGAATTTGTCCTTGAGGTCAAGGAGGACAACACTGGAGCGATTGTTGCAAACGAAACGGTTAAATCGCTCACCTGGCAGTATGATGAGAGCACCTGTCGTTTGCTGCTCACGACCGAAAGTGTTACAGACGAGGCGACCTATAAGGCAGATGAAGATACCATTTACTTAGGTAACTGGTGCTTTGTCAGAACGGACAATACCGCAGATATCCAGACCATTTACGATACAGCGAAAACCGCTTTTATGGATATGGTAAATGCGGAATATGCTGCAGATGTGGCGGTGATTAAGCAGTATCTTCCGGGTATTGTATGCTGGGGTGACTCGCTCACATCGGGCGCCGGTGGCAATAGCGCTAATTATCCTCAGATTCTTGGGGATTTGATCAAGAAAGAAATCTGCAAACAATATGACTTGAAAGCAGATATCAACAGCACGTTCGAAAAATTCTTAAACGCCAAAGATTTTACTGTGGAGATTCCGGTTGTGAATATGGGTGTTGGCGGCGAAGACACCTATACAATTATTGGTCGTAACGGCGCAATTCCGTATATTGTCAGTGAGCCGCTGACCATTCCGGCAGGAAAAAAACCTGTTGACATTTGTTTCACATCGGAAAACGGAAACGAGGTATCGCCTTTACGGCAGGGTGTTGCGGGAGTCAATCCTGTCATCATTGGTGGCGTGGAAGGTACACTTACGGTGGTGCAGGAGTCCTACTACAGCAATAAGTATTCTTATCAGTTTACCCGCACGACTGCAGGTGAAGAACAAGAAATTCCGGTGGGCACAAAAATCGTCACGGCGGCATCGTCCCAATATCTGGATTATGTCACGGTTATTTTCATTGGAACAAACGGCACATTCGATACTCCGGAGGATTTGATCGCCCAGCAAAGAGCAATTATCGACCACCAGATTGCCAATAAAGACCGGTTCTTAATCATTGGCCTGCATACCGGCTGGATGGAAGACAGAATAGAACTGGAAGAGGCGATGGTGAAGGAGTTCGGCAATAAGTATTTCAATCTGCGGGAATATATGGCAAAGCACGGTATGCCGGATGCCGGACTGGAACCCTCGGAGGAAGATAGAATCTTTATGCTGGACGGCAGAACACCCATGGGTATACTTACGGATGGCGTTCACTTTAAGCCTGTCGGATACAAGTTGATTGCAAATCAGATCTATAAGCGGATGGATGAACTGGGATATTTTAACGAGGTGCGGGAAGCCCTTACAAAGAATTTTGAATAAGGTATATTTAGCGGGTTACTTTTCGGTAACCCGCTAATTGTATAAAGAAAACCACGCGTTAGACGCGTGGTTCAATGAAGCCTATGGCGGTGAGTAATAAAAAAGATACAGATGATGTTATGAAAAGGAGTAAGCAGTAGTAACAAAGAGGAAAGCCTCCCTTGTGTAAAGGGAGGTGGGTTCGCCGCAAGGCGAAGCCGGAGGGATTGCAATGAAAAAAACGAAAGAAAAAGAGAACAATCCCCCAGTCATTTGCTCGTTCCTCGCAAATGCCAGCCCCCTTTACACAAAGGGGCCTTTACGCAACTGACGAATCGTTTTACGCGTTTACGTGTTATGCGAGGTACAGAGGGCTATGCCCGCATATGAAGAACCCCCGGTTTTACCGGGGGGTTCCTGTTTTTTTCTGCGGCAAAAAAACGGTGTAATGCTCCCTTCACAGCCGGTTTTTCTGTTTGACAATGGCTACATATGGCGGTAAAATAAAGAAAAAATCCCGGAGGAAAATTCTATGAAAAAATATCTCATTCCCCACGAAGGAAAATTCTACAAAGCAAACCTCCATTGCCATACAGTGCTTTCTGACGGTGCTATGACCCCGGAGGAAGTGAAAAACCATTATAAGGCAAATGGGTACAGTATCGTTGCCTATACCGATCACTGCCTGATGTTCCCCCACCACGATCTGGCGGATGCGGATTTTCTGCCGCTGACAGGCTATGAAAACGAGCAGGCAGCTGCCGGTGAATTGAATCCCGGTAGCCGTCGGCAGTGCCATTTGTGCTTTATCGCCCTGAAAAAAGATAATATTACCATGCCCTACTATAGCCCGGATAGCGTCTGGATTGGCGGCGAAGAACTTATGGAGCGGGTGAAATTTAACCGGGATAATCCGGTAGCATGGGGCTACGGCGCTGAGGTTACCAACCGGATCATTCGCGATGCCCGGGAAGCCGGTTTCTTTGTAACCTATAATCATCCCAGCTGGAGCTGCGAGCATTATGAGCACTATAGCCAGTACACAGGCATGTGCGCCATGGAAATTATGAACTACGGTTGCGCCTACGAGGGCTTCGGCGATTATAACCCCAAAGAGTACGATGCTCTGCTGCGGAAGGGTGAGCGGATCTACTGTATCGCAACCGACGATAATCACGGCACCCACGATACCTGTGGCGGCTGGACAATGATCAAGGCAGATAAATTGGAGTACGAGACCGTGACGGATGCCCTTGTGGCAGGCAATTTCTATGCCAGCTGGGGTCCTGAAATCCACGATCTGTGGATCGAAGACGGAATGGTTCATATTACTACCTCTCCTGCCAAGCGCATCGTTTGCTTCTACCGGGATCGCAGAGCAGGTGTCCGTCTTGCCCAGGAGGGCCAGCCGTTAACAGAGGCAAGCTTCCCCATTGACAAAAATGACGTGTATTTCCGCATTACAGTCATTGACGAGGAGAATCGTTGCGCCGATACCAACGCCTATTTTACAGATGAGGTTTTATAAAACCATAAAAGGAGCGCACTATGAAAGAGGTACTCTACACCATACCGGTCAATGAGGGCTTTGAGGCAGAGGACGAGTGTCCCTTCTGCTTTATGGAGCGGGCAGAGGAGCATCGCGCGATTCGCCACGTGGTCGGCCCGGCTGCGACCTATATGGAACCCGCAGTCCGGGCAGCTACCGGACAGGTGGGATTTTGCACCCATCATATGAAGTCGCTTTATGATTACGGCAACCATCTTGGCGCCGCTATCACGCTCCAAACCTATTTTATTTCCCAGTTGGATGAGCTGAAAAAACGGGCAAAAAATCCGGAAATGCCCCAGAAAAAGGGGTTTTTTAGCAAAAAAGCGCCTACCCAGGACACACCCTATTGGGAGATACTGGCATCCCGGGAGGATAACTGTTATATTTGCGATAAGATCGAGTATAATATGTCCCGTTGCTATCACACCTTCTTTGAACTGCTGAAGGAAAAAGAGTTCCGGGAGAAGGTGGAGGGGTGTAAGGGCTTCTGTGTCCGGCACTTTGCCCGGATGTTGAAGGAAGCAGAGCAATATCTGCCGGACAGCCAGCGGGATTGGTTCTACCCCACGGTCTACCGGCTGATGTGCGAGAATATGGAGCGGGTGCAGGAGGATTTGGCCTGGTTTATTGCCAAATTTGACTACCGCAATGCCGGCGCACCCTGGAAAAATTCCCAGGATGCCCTCCCCAGAGCTATGCAGAAACTCCAGGGTCTTTATCCCAGCGACGGGCCCTATAAGGAAAAGTGATTTGCGCCGCGAGATATTGACAAAATGCGGTTTTATGGTACAATAAACAGGAAATGTAAACGCGATGCGGAAGCTAAGAAACAGAGGAGCATTTTCAGCGAGAGGGGAACGGTGAGAGCCCCTTGTGTCAGTCTGTTTCCGGCCACTTCCAAGCAGCCCGGGATGACCGGGACGGGTTCTCCCGTTACAGAGTAGCTAAGATGCCGGTTTTCCGGCGAATTAGGGTGGTACCGCGAGCACCTCGCCCCTAAATTGGGGGCGAGGTTTATTTTTTTGAATTTGTTTTGGAGGTAAAAACCGATATGAGTAAGAAACCCTATGGTGTAAACGAATTGCGGGAGATGTTCCTGCGCTATTTCGAGAGCAAGGACCATCTGCGTCTGCCCAGCTTTTCCCTGATTCCGCAAAATGACGCATCCCTGCTTCTGATCAATTCCGGTATGCGCCCATGAAGCCCTATTTTAAGGGTGAGACTGAGCCTCCCCGTAAGCGGGTGTGTACCTGCCAGAAGTGTATCCGTACCGGTGATATTGAGAATATCGGCAAGACGGCCCGCCACGGCACTTACTTTGAAATGCTGGGCAACTTCTCTTTTGGCGATTACTTTAAGCACGAAGCCATCGCTTGGAGCTGGGAGTTCTTGACTAAGGTTGTGGGCCTGGAAGAAGACCGGCTCTATCCCTCTATTTATGAAAACGATGAGGAAGCCTTTGAAATTTGGAATAAGGAGATCGGCATCCCCGCAGAAAATATCTTCCGTTTCGGCAAAAAGGATAATTTCTGGGAGCACGGCTCCGGCCCCTGTGGCCCCTGTTCTGAAATTTATTATGACCGGGGCGAGAAGTACGGCTGCGGCAGTCCGGATTGCACCGTCGGCTGCGAATGCGATCGGTATATGGAAGTTTGGAACAACGTGTTCTCCCAGTTTGATAACGACGGACAGGGCAACTATACCGAGCTTGAGCAGAAGAATATCGACACCGGTATGGGCCTGGAGCGCTTGGCAGTGGTATGCCAGGATGTAAACTCCCTGTTCGATGTGGACACCGTTATGAACATCACAAACCACGTGACCAGAATCACCGGTGCATCCTACGGTCAGAGCACCAAGACCGATGTGAGTCTTCGCGTGATCACCGACCATATCCGCGCTTCTACCTTTATGATCGCCGATGGCGTACAACCCACCAACGAGGGCCGCGGCTACGTGCTGCGCCGCCTGCTGCGCCGTGCTGCAAGACACGGCAAGCTCCTGGGCGTAAATCGCCCCTTCCTGTATGAGGTTGTGGAAACTGTCATTCAGGAAAATGAGAACCACTACACTTACCTGCGGGAGCGCGCTGACCATATCATCCGTGTGGTCAAGACTGAGGAAGAGAACTTTGCACGCACCATCGATACCGGTATGCGGATCTTCGGTGAAAAACTGCAGCAGCACAAGGCAAAGAATGAAACTGTGTTCTCCGGCGAGGATGCCTTCCTGCTGGCTGATACCTATGGCTTCCCTGTGGACCTGACGGCAGAAATGCTGGAAGATGAGGGTATGACCTTGGATATGGACAAGTTCCACGCTTGCCGCGAGGAGCAGCGGATCCGCGCCCGTGAAGCAAGAAAGGCCTTGGGTGACCTAGGCTGGGCAGGCATTGATCTGGGTCTGGATACCACCCCCACCGAGTTTGTGGGATATGAAGCCAATAATTGCGAAGCAAAAATCCTTGCCGTCTGCGTAGGCGACGAGGTTACCGGCTCTATTGCCGGTGGCGAGCAGGGCATTATTGTTCTGGACAAGACCCCCTTCTATGCAGAAATGGGCGGTCAGGTCGCTGACTTCGGTGTGATTTTAATGGGTGAAAGCCGCTTTAAGGTTACCGGTGTTCAGAAGGACAAGGGCGGCAAGTACCTGCACTCCGGTGTGATGCGCAGCGGTATGCTAAAAACCGACGATGTGGTGCTGGCATCCATCGATGTGGAGCGCCGCAATGCCATTATGCGCGCCCATACAGCTACCCACCTGCTGCAGAAAGCCCTTACCAGCGTCCTGGGCGATCACGTACACCAGGCCGGTTCTTTGGTTGAGCCTGACCGCCTCCGTTTCGACTTTACGCACTACTCCGCGGTAACCCCGGAGGAATTGGCAAAGATCGATGCGATTGTGCAGTCTGCGGTGCTGGAAGGCTATCCGGTAGATATTCGGCAGATGCCCATTGAGGATGCTAAGAAGATGGGGGCAACCGCACTGTTCAGCGAAAAGTACGGCGACACCGTCCGTGTGGTCAATATGGGCGGCTACTCCATCGAGCTGTGCGGCGGCACGCACCTGAATAACACCGCTAAGGTCGGTCCGTTCCGAATCGAAAGCGAGGGCAGCGTAGCCTCCGGTGTGCGCCGTATCGAGGCAATCACCGGTAAGGAATGCCTGGCGGATATGGCAAGAACCCACCATATGCTCTACGCTGCTGCAGCAGAGTTTAAGGTCAAACCCGGCCAGTTGGTGGATAAGATCCACGCACAGATGGAGGAAGTCAAGAATCTCAAGAAGACGATCGAATCCTTCAAGGCGAAGGAAACTGCCGGCGAGACCGACCGCTTCCTGATGGGTGCCCACGACGTGGGCGGTCTGAAGGTACTGACTGTGAATGTGCCCGGCGCCGATGCAGGTAAGCTCCGTCAGATCGGTGATACCCTGCGGGACAAGGCTGCCAATGTGGTGGCTGTTCTCTCTGCCGTGGATGGCGAAAAGATCACCTTCCTGGCAGTTTGCGGTAAGGAGGCCGTTGCCAAGGGCGTGAAGGCCGGCGATCTGGTGAAGCAGGTCTGCTCCATCTGCGGCGGTTCCGGCGGCGGCAAGCCGGACTCTGCTATGGGTGGCGGCAAGGATGCTATGAAGCTGGACGATGCGCTGGCAACGGTAGACGATTTCGTAGCCGCTAAAATTTAAATCTTAGGGCACTGCCCATTGGGTAGTGCCCTCATTAGCAGGAGGAACAACATATGCGGAAGCTGATGTGGTTTACCATTGGTTTTACTGGTGCTTGCGCAGCCGGTGTGTATCTCCTGTCCGGATGGTACTTGCTACTGATCGCTGGGTTTTGCCTGCTCGGTCTGATAGCGCTTTTGAAAATTCCCAGCACCTTTGCAAAAAAGACCCTGTGCGTCCTCATCGGTTGCACTGTGGGTTTTCTGTGGCTTTGGGGTTTTGACTGTATTTACCTGTCACCGATTCGAAATTTGGACGGGCAGACCCAAGTGATGTCCATTGAAGTAACAGATTACAGCCGCCCTACGGAACAGGGTGTCCGTGCGGAGGGCAAAGCAGAGATCGCAGGGAAGTCCTATGCCGTTCAGCTTTATTTCAATGAAGGTGCCTCCCTTGCTCCGGGAGATCGGGTGGAGGGCGCGTTCCGCCTGCGGTATACCCACGATGGAAAAGAAGATCCAACCTTTCACAGAGGTGATGGCATCTTCCTTCTGTGCTATCCAAAGGGAGAGCATACGATTACCCGCGATGCGCAGGTAGCTGCCCGGCATATGCTGGCCATTTGGCGAAATGAGATCCTTTCCTGGCTGGAAGCACTGTTTCCGGATGATACGGAAGGCTTTGCCAAAGCGCTCCTTTTGGGCGATACCACATCGTTAAACTTCTCGGATAAATGGGCAATGAAAGCGGCCGGAATCTACCACGTGGTGGCGGTGTCCGGTATGCACGTGTCCATTCTGTTTGCTCTTGTGTCCCTTTTGTGCGCAAAGCGGCGGGGGCTACTGGCGCTCATCGGTCTTCCGTTGCTGCTCCTGTTTGCGGCGCTGGCAGGTTTTACTCCGTCCATTATCCGCGCCTGTATTATGCAGGCGCTGCTGGTGATCGCGCTGCTGTGCAATAAAGAATACGATCCGCCCACGGCTTTGGCGGCGGCAGTGCTGATCATTTTGGCGATAAATCCCATCAGCATTACATCCATAAGCCTGCAGCTTTCTGCCGGTTGTATGGTGGGTATTTTCCTGTTTACCCAGCGGATTCAAGGTTACTTTTACGGCAAGATTCCTGCCCGTTTGCAGAAGGGAAAATCTATTAAGGCAAGACTCATCCGATGGTCAGTAGGTTCGGTGAGTATGACCTTAGGCGCAATCTCGTTGACCACACTCCTCAGCGCTCTGTACTTTGGATCTGTGAGCGTTGTAGGTGCTGTCTCAAATCTGCTGATTTTGTGGGCAGTCAGCCTTATATTTTACGCGATTTTGGCGGCAAGCCTTTTGGGACTTATATGGCTACCGCTGGGTACGGACATTGGGTGGGCGATCTCCTGGCCGATTCGCTTTGTGTTATGGGTGGTAAATATGATCTCTAAATTACCTGTTGCAGCAGTTTATACCAGCAGCATTTATATTGTGGCGTGGCTGATTTTCGGTTATATTCTGCTGACCGTGTTTTTAAAAACCAAGAAGAAACACCCTGTGATCTTTGCGGTCTGCCTGTCCGCAGGTCTTGTAGGGGCGCTCTTGTGTTCCTGGCTGGAACCCAGGCTGGACGATTACCGCATCACCGCCATCGATGTGGGGCAGGGGCAGTGTCTGCTGCTGCAAAATGATGGCGCGTACTATCTGGTAGACTGCGGCGGAGACAGCGGTGAAATGGCGGCAGATGAGGCCATAAAACTACTGTATTCCCAAGGTATTTTCCGGCTTGATGGCTTGATCATAACCCACTATGATGCCGACCACGCTGCCGGTGCGCTGCAGCTGATGAGCTGCGTAAAGGTGGATACCCTTTACCTGCCGATTTTCGACGGGGAGAGCAGTACGCGGGATGATCTTAAGGAAGCCTACGGCGATAAAATCCACTGGGTCAGGGAAGATGTACATATACAGGATGCGGACATTACGATCTATGCATCTGAGCAGACCCAGGATGAAAATGAAAGCAGCCTGTGCATCTTGTTTCAACCGGAAAGCTGTGATATACTCATAACAGGCGACCGCTCCGAAGCGGGAGAAGAGGAACTGATGCAGCATACGGACCTGCCGGATCTGGAGATCCTGATTGCAGGGCATCACGGCTCCAGAACCTCCACATCCTGGGAGCTTTTAGATGAGACCCGCCCGGAGATCGTGATTATCTCCGTGGGCGCAGATAACCGTTACGGCCATCCCACCTGGGAGACCTTAGAACGGCTGAAGCTATTTGGGTGCAATGTTTACCGGACCGATCTGGAGGGAACGATTATTTTCAGGGGGTGAAAAGATGGCAAAATACACAGAGCAGGAAAGCTTGCTGCCGCAGCTGAAAGAATCCATCCGGCAGGGTACGCCGGACAGACTCTATTTCTTCTACGGCGAAGAAGTCTTTCTGCTGGAGCACTATCTGAAACAACTGAAAAAGCTTCTCATTGAGCCGGTAACGGAGTCCTTCAATTACCATAAACTCACATCCGAGACCTTTGATCTGCAAACCTTTGCAGACTGCGTGGAAAATCTGCCTATGATGGCAGAGCACACCATGGTCGTGGTGGATGAAGTAGATATTTTTAAGCTAAACGAAGCAGACCGGGAGCGTATGGGTGAGCTGCTGGGTGATATTCCGCCCTATTGCACCGTGGTCTTTACCTATGAGACTGTCGGCTTTAAGCCGGATAAACGGCTGAAAAAGTACTGGGATATCGTAGAGAAAAACGCTACCCTGGTGGACTTTCAGAAGCAGAGTCAGCGGGATCTTGTCAACTGGATCACCCGGCATTTTGCCGCTGCCGGCAAGCGGATCGCGCCGGATCTTTGCGTGTATTTGATCGATATCACCGGGGGCACAATGACGGCACTTGCCGGTGAGATCAAAAAGATCTGCGCCTATTCCGGCGCCGATGAGATATGCAAAAGCGACATTGATGCGGTGGTTGAGCCGGTGCTGGATGCGGTGGTATTCCAAATGACCGACCTTTTAAGCCAGGGAAAATGCGGTGCTGCCCTCCTGAAGTTGCAGCAGCTTTTGAAAATGCAGGAAGATCCCATCTATTTGTTAGGCGCTATCGGCGCCCATTTCCGCCGCCTGAGCACTGCAAAAATCGTGCTGGAAAGCGGAAAGAACGCTGCAGATCTGATGAAAGTGGCAGGTATGAGCGACTATGCCGCCAGGAAAAATATGGCAGCCGCAGGTCGTTTTTCCGCTACCTTCTTTGAAAAGGCAGCCCAGCTGGTGCTGCAGTGCGATGTGCGGATGAAGACATCCTTTGATGATCCCCAGCGACTTTTGGAAGTTCTGATTCTGCAGCTGTCCCGGGAGGCAAGCAATGATTAAAATTCGGGAAGCCATTGTAGTAGAGGGCCGGTACGATAAAAATACCTTATCCCAAATTGTGGATGCGCCTATTTTGGAGACCTCCGGCTTTGGGATTATGAAGGATAAAGCTCAGCTGGAGCTGCTGCGCAAGGTGGCAAAAACGCGTAAACTCATCATTTTTACAGACTCCGACGGCGCGGGATTTGTGATCCGCAATTTTCTCAAGAGTGCCATCGAACCGGAGTTGCTGCTCCACGCCTATATCCCGGATATCTCCGGTAAAGAGCGGCGCAAATCTGCCCCCGGCAAGGAAGGCAAGCTGGGTGTGGAGGGTATGACCCCGGAGATCATTATTGACTGCCTCCGCAAGGCCGGTGCGACTATAGAAGGGGAAGTAGCAAAAAAAGCTGTCGGCAGTATCACCAAGCAAGACTTTGCAGAACTGGGCCTTTCCGGTGGCAAGGACAGTAGCGCAAGAAGAATGGTGCTGCTGAAACATCTGGGACTGCCGGGGCATATGAGCGCGAACGCTATGCTCCAGGCGCTGAATCTGCTGACGGATCTTGATACTTTACAAACCCTGATGAAGGAAATAAGCCATGATTGATATACAGGTAAAAAACCTAACAAAGTTCTTTGTGATCGGTGAAAACCTGCTGGAAGACCTGTCTTTTGAGATCCAGGAGGGAGAGCGGGTCGCAATTTTGGGACGAAACGGCTGCGGCAAAACCACACTGTTTAACATCCTGACCGGACAGATGGATTATGATGCCGGTGAGGTGTTTATCAATCCCTATAAGCGGCTGGGACTGATCTCCCAGATCCCTAAATTCCCCGCAGCGTATACGGTGGAGGATGTGTTGCGGTCGGCGTTCCAGGTCCTTTATAAGACCCGGGAAAAGATGACCCTTTTGGAGCAGCAGATGGAGGCCGGTGCGTCGGAAGAGCAGCTGCGCCAGTATGATGCGCTGGTGAGCCGTTTCCAGGCTGGTGGCGGTTATGATATGGATGTGGAGACCGATAAGATATGCAACGGTCTGGGTATCACCCAAGTCCAGCGGCAGCAGAGCTTTGCGAGCCTCTCCGGCGGTGAAAAAACCCGGGTGAATTTGGCCCGTCTCCTGCTGGAAAAGACCGATATCTTACTGCTGGACGAGCCGACAAACCACCTGGATCTACGCAGCGTGGAGTGGCTGGAGGGATATATCGCCAGCTTTAAGGGCACGGTCCTTGCCATTTCCCACGACCGTTATTTTTTGGATGCTATTGCCCAGCGGGTCATTGAGATCACCGATGGACACGCGGAATTTTATTCCGGCAACTATTCCTTTTACATTGAAGAAAAACAGGCCCGTTTTAACCTGCAGCTGAAGCAGTATGAGCAGGAACAGGCAAAATAAAGGCAGCTGGCCTACCCCGTGGAGCGGATGAAGGGGTGGGGTATCAATAACCGCACGCTGTACCGCCGGGCGATGTCCATCCAGCACAGAATGGAGCGCATCAAGAAAACGGAGCGCCCCAAAACAGAAAAGACTATGAAGGCAGGATTCTCCCAAAAAGATTTTTCCGGTGATGTGGTATTTCAAATGCGAAATGTGGAAAAATCTTACGGTGAGCGGGTTCTGTTTTCAAATGTGGAATTAAAGGTGGAGGGCGGTGAACGGATCGCGCTGCTGGGCGATAACGGTACCGGAAAATCCACATTCATTAAGTGCCTTTTGGGAGAAGAGGACTGCGCAGGCAAGATCCAATTCGGCCCTACGGTCAAGTGGGGATACCTGCCCCAAATCATTCATTTCTCCCACCCGGAGCGTAGCCTCTATGACACTATGCTTTACGAAAAAAACTGCACCCCACAGGTCGCCCGCGACCGTTTAGGCGCATTTTTATTCCAGGGTGAGGATGTGTTCAAAAGTGTAGGAGACCTGTCCGGCGGCGAACAGTCCCGTCTGCGTTTGTGTATGCTGATGGATGAAAAGATCAACCTCCTGATCCTGGACGAACCCACCAACCACCTGGACATCGCATCCCGGGAATGGGTGGAGGCGGCCATCGAGGAATTTGAAGGCGTGCTGCTGTTTGTGTCCCACGACCGGTATTTCATTGAAAAATTTGCCGAGCGGATTTGGCTTTTGGAAGACGGAAAGATCCGGGATTTTAAATGTGGCTACCAAAAGTACCGCTCCATCATCGACCACGAAGCCATGGCAAAGCCGCAGCTTACCCAAGAGCCAAAACTCAAAAAAGAAAAACCCAAGGGCGGCACCAAGGAAAATGACAAGCTGGTCCGCCGCCTGGAACGGGAGATCGAGAAGCAGGAGACCGTAGAGGCTGCATTGGATGCGGCTATCGAGGCCGCAGCGGCAGATTACCAGGAGCTGACCCGCCTGTTAGGGGAAAAAGAATCTGCCGAGGCAGTTCTTATGGACCTGATGGAGCAGTGGGAAGCGGCCCAAGCTTAGGGTTGACACAGAGGATTTTAGATCCTATAATTAGGCAAGATTACAGATTAAAGGGGTATTGATTTTATGAGTTCATGTAGCGGAAATTGTTCTTCCTGCAGCAGTGCAGACTGCGGCGATCGGAAAAAGGAAAGCCTGCTGGCGCAGTTAAATCCTAAGTCTACGGTCAAGAAAGTGATCGCCGTGGTGTCCGGAAAGGGCGGCGTTGGCAAATCTACCGTAACTTCTATGCTGGCAGTGGCTATGGCTAAAAAAGGCAAGCGCGTGGGTGTGCTGGATGCGGATATTACCGGCCCCTCTGCTCCCACGGCCTTCGGCGTAACGGAGTGCCAGGGCGCAAATGATGACGGCCTGTACCCGGCGCTGACGAGGTCCGGTATTCAGGTGATGTCCATCAATCTCCTGCTGGACGATGCATCCTCTCCGGTGGTGTGGCGCGGACCGGTAATCGCCGGTGCGGTGAAGCAGTTCTGGAGTGATGTGATTTGGGAAGATGTGGACTATCTGTTTGTAGATATGCCTCCCGGAACCGGTGATGTACCGCTGACGGTGTTCCAAAGCCTGCCGGTGGATGGTGTTGTGATCGTTACCAGTCCTCAGGACTTGGTTTCTATGATTGTAACCAAGGCCGTGAAGATGGCCAATATGATGCATATTCCCGTTTTGGGCTTCGTGGAAAACTATTCTTACCTGGAATGTCCCGATTGCGGCAAGCGTATTTCTGTGTTTGGTGAGAGCAAACTGGATGCCGTGGCAGCAGAATTTGGCCTGCCGGTACTGGCGCGGCTTCCCATCGACCCCAAGGTTGCAGAAAGCTACGATAAGGGACAGATGGAATCTGTGAACACAGATGCTATGGCAGATGTTTTGGCAGCGGTAGAAAAGGCCGAGAGACAATAAAAGAAGAGACAATGACTCTTCTCGCATAAAAATTAACCGGCGTATCCATTTGGATACGCCGGTATTGATTAATCGGTTGTGTAGTTATGGAAATAACCTTGGATATAGATGATGGGTGTACCCTTATCACCGGAACCGGAGGTCAGGTCGCACAGAGAACCGATCAGATCGGTCAGCCGCCGGGGGGTTGTGCCCTGAGCAGCCATATTGCCCACCAGACTGGAACCGTCCTTCTTCAGGATCTCGGCCTTGATAGCCTCCTGCAGCTCCTTGCCGGACAGAGAGGCAAAGTCGTTGTCAGCCAGGTACTTCATCTTCAGCTCGTTGGGGGTGCCCTCCAGGCCTGCGGTGTAGGCAGGGGAGACCACCGGGTCAGCCAGCTCCCAAATCTTACCAACGGGATCTTTAAATGCACCGTCGCCGTAGACCATAACTTCCATATGCTTGCCGGTTGCTTCCAGCAGACGCTTCTGAATATCTTCTACCAGATTCTGGCATTCCCGGGGGAAGAGCTTAATGGTGTCCTCGGTGGACTTGTTGGAGCCCAGCAGACCATAGCGCGCGTTGTAGCCGCTGCCGTCAATGCTCTCGGTCATGATCTCATCCATACCGTAGACCTTCTCTGCGCCGGCAGCCCAAAGCAGACGCTTGGTACGGGCACGGGTGTGAATGTCGCAATTGAGGACGTTCTTGGTGTACTTGAGGATTGCTCTGGGGTCATTTGCCAGAATAATCTCAGCCTCTGCGCCGCACTCCCGGATCAACTGACCGTAGTATTCAATATAGTCAACGCCGGTGAAGGGGTGCTTCACATAGCCGAACAGATCCCGGAACTGGGCCTCGGTGAGCACATCGCTATAGGGGTTGATGCCCTTCTCGTCCAGGCTGTCCAGATCGATCAGGTGGTTACCCACCTCATCGGAGGGGTAGCTGAGCATAACAACCACCTTTTTGCAGCCCTTGGCAATGCCTCGCAGGCAGATGGAGAAACGGTTGCGGCTCAAAATGGGGAAGATAACACCCACAGTACCGCCGCCGAACTTTGCCCGTACATCCGCGGCAATGTTCTCCACGCTGCAGTAATTGCCTTGTGCACGGGCAACAATGGATTCGGTCATAGCAACCACATCCCGGTCGCGGGGAGTCAGGCCGTCGGCCTTGATAGCTTCTAAAATTGAACCGGTAACGATTTCGGCCAGGTTATCACCTTGGCGAATAATGGGCGCGCGAACACCCATAGAAACAGTACCTAACATCCGGCTCATAGTAACACTTCCAATCTCATTAGTTTCAAAGCTTATAAATAAGCATTTTTACCTGCCTATTATAATATATATTGCGCAGTTTGTAAAACAAAAAATAATGGATTTTTTAAAAAATATTGCTTACAGTAACTTTCCGATGATGTACCATAGCACGATCAGCAGGATGATTAGCGGAATGTACGCGGCCAGCGCTGCAGATGCGATGTAAATGGCGACGACACCCATTCTCTGCAGTACGTAAACGAGTCCTGCGATGATACCGGTGGTCAAGATCGCCTTGGTGATCTGCTTGCCGACTACGTTGGCAAAGAAGAAGGTGTAGAGGGCAGCGATCAGGGGATTGACTGTAGTCAGCACCAAGCCAACCAGGAATTTCAGCGCGCCGGTGAGCAGCATCAGCACCAAAATGCCCAGCAGGATAACCGGTGCATATGTAACGAGACCTTCCGGCAGGAAAGAGGTCAGCAGGCCGGTAACCAGCAGATGCAGGGTAAGACCGATGCAAACAGCCAGCGCCCGGAACAGTACCCAAGTGATGATGTGCTTGCCGGTAGGCAGCCATCCGTCCGCCAGATTCATCAAGAAGGACAGGATGATCATACTCAGTACCTGGGTGCAGATAACGGTGTAGTCAGCCTGGAAATTAAACAGCACCATACTGTCGCCCTGGATGGTCACAAAGGGCAGGGGGGCGATGAATTTCTGGAACTGTTCTCCGGCGCCGCCCAAAAGGATGGTGATCGCATAGATAAACAAAATGCCGATGGCGGAAGAGACTGCCCGGGAGAGAGCAGAACGCTTACCGAAGATGAATCGGCCCACGATCGCCAGCGCAAGCAGCGCAACGATCAGCATACCGGTCGCCTTGAGAAAAATACCAAAATTCAGATTCATGGATGAAAAGTAGTTTACAATTGCTTCCATAAAAACCTCCGAAACGTGCAAACAGCCGCCAGAAAACCGGCGGCTGTTTTTTGTGTGTAAATGAAGTAAATTACTTCATCTCTGCGTCGGCGCCAGCTTCCTTCAGCTCTGCAACCATCTTCTCGGCATCTTCCTTGGAGACAGCTTCCTTCAGGGTCTTGGGGCAGTTGTCAACCAGATCCTTTGCGTCCTTCAGGCCCAGGCCGGTAACAGCGCGAACAACCTTGATAACGTTCAGCTTGGAAGCGCCGGCATCCTTCAGGATGACGTCGAACTCGGTCTTTTCTTCAGCAGCCTCAGCAGCACCGCCAGCAGCGGGAGCAGCAACAGCAGCAGCAGCGGCGGAAACGCCGAAAACTTCTTCCAGAGTGTGAACCAGCTCGGACAGTTCCAGAACGGTCAGACCCTTAACTTCCTCTACGAGAGCAGTGACTTTTTCACTAGCCATTGTTATATCCTCCTAAAATGTGAATTGTGTTTGTAATTTTTGTGAATTTACGAATGAATTAAGCTTCTGCGTTTTCAGCAGCGGGTGCTTCTTCTGCGGGAGCAGCAGCTTCCTCAGCGGGAGCAGCAACTTCTTCAGCAGCAGGAGCGGGCTCCACACCGTTTTCCTTCTGGATACGAACCTGATCCAAAACGAAAGCCAGGCTGGAGATAGGTGCCAGGAAGGTACCAAGCACGGAAGCAACCAGAGCATTCTTGCTGGGCAGTTCGCCGAAACCGTTGAGCTGGTCTGCGGACAGAACGCTGCCTTCAACAATACCACCCTTGATAGCCAGGGAGAGCTTGTTCTTCTTAGCGTACTCGCATACGATACGAGCGGGAGCGATAGGATCGCCGGTGGTGCTGGCCATAGCGGTAGTGCCGTTGAGAACCTCACTGAAATCGTAGCCATTTTCCTGGGCTGCGAAACGGGTCAGAGTGTTCTTAACAACGGAGTACTCAACACCTGCATCACGGAACTGCTTACGCAGAGCGGCATCCTGAGCAACGGTGATACCCTTGTAGTCGACGAAAACCACGGAAGAAGCTTCCTTGATCTTAGCGGACAGGGCTTCAACAACTGCCTTTTTGCTCTCAAGAACCTTTGCGTTGGGCATGTGTGTTTCACCTCCGAAAACTAAAAAAGTGTCTTCCTGCCAGAAGACAGAAAGACACGCAAACAATCAAAAGATATGCGCACCTCGGTAGGATTTACTGCCGGAGCAACCTACTGTCTTTGGCAACTCCCATATGATAACAGATGATAGGGTAAATGTCAAGGATTATTTGCTAAAAAATTCCGAAATTCTGATATTTTTGTGATTTTATTCTAAAAAAAGGATTGGGATTTTTGCTATCTATATAATGGAAATTCCACCTACAAATTTATATAATAGCTTTAGATGGAATTTAAAGACGGGGAGGGGACAGAATGAAAAAAGCATTCGTATTTTTTCTTGCAATGGCAATGTGCTTTTCTATGTGGGCCTGCAAGAAAAACACCGGGGAACAACCGGACCCTACTACCGGCAGCACGGAACAAACTGTAAGCACAGAAAGCTTAAAAGAAACCGGCAGCAACGAAAGCACGAAGAGTACGACGCAGACCGAAAGCACACCGCAGACGCAGGCTACCGAACCTACGAAAGCCACCGAACCGCCCGTAATCGAGTTAAGTGTTTCCGATTGGCAGCTGGAAAAACCGAGCTATCTCAGCTATGAAGAATATTTCTCTGTGGAGCGGGAATTTGCCAATGTGTCAGATACCGGTAGCCCACGTTATTGGATAAAGGGTGGCCATAAATATTACTTCGATATTGAGTTTCCTTCCTACGAGAGGTTTCTGGTCAAATGTTATGAGCCTGATGCAGTGTATGTGATACCGAACAGCGAAGCTTACGCAAAATATCAAGTTGCCGGCACAGACGGCTATTATGGCTATGTCTATAATGAGGACCAATTTGTGCGGTTAGACTTGGCAACCGGTGAGGCTGAGGTGCTGCTGAGTGGACAAAATTTTGCCAGTTATGATATTTACCCGCGCATCAATATTTACCTTGTAGATAACTTGATTTTGTATTACGCTTCCAATGTGGACAATCAATTGACCATTGGCAGACTTTACTTGCCAACACTGAAAAACGAGATTATTTATAGCGCCCAGGGCGAATTTTATAATGTTGCGCTATCATATCCCCAAACCACAGAGTCGGTTGTTTGGGCGATGTTAAATCCGGAGTTTGTCAGCTATGTAAAAACAGAGCTGGCTGATCCCAACAGTAAGGTCCAAAAAGGGGATTATTACGATTTATCCGAGATTTGGAAAAGTGATGATGCATTCAATAGGATAATACATACCCCGATGATGCAGCATGTTTTGCAGGATGCAGGTAATGTAAGAGCGTTGCTGATGTGTACCTATAATCTTGCGAGCAAGGAATTAACCGAACAGACCGGTGTCGTTGACAACTGTTTCCACGGCAGCGGTATGCCCCACGACCATTATAATCCTGATATCACTACAGCACCCGAGCCGGAGCTGATTATGAGTCCGTGGACGAATCTGCAAAATCCGTTACCTGATATTGTTACTACAGATGAAAGCAAAGTAAATGGCTTGCTTCTGCCGGGTGTGGATTCCGGACGATATTTACACGGTTTCGACGGCAAAAAGTTGATAGATTTGCCTGTCAGCTGGGCGTTTGACGCCGGAAACGGCGCAATCTATGTATCCGCGGACAAGCAATCTATATTTGCAATCGACTACAAGACCGGTGAATCGGTAGAAATATACCGCTCTGTAGAAGGTGGTATTACCGCATCTGACCACATTCATAGCCTGCGTCGGGATAGACAGTGGCTGGTGTTTTCC
>JAZUSG010000015.1:0-7533 GCA_045606605.1 Faecousia sp. | reverse complement strand
GAAAAGTATGCCTTCATCGAAGCAGGCCTGACCAAGGAGTCCATGGCTGTCTTCGCTTTCCTGCCCCAGGCCATCCAGCAGCAGCTGTTCCTGGAGCGCGATCCCCATGGCAATGTGCAGGTTTCCCTGATCGAGTCCGAGAAGCTGTTCTCCGAGATGGTTCGCAAGAACCTGGAAGCACGCCGTGCCGCCGGCTTCTACAAGGGCAAGTTCTCCCCCCTGCATCACTTCCTGGGCTACGAAGGCCGCTGCGCATTCCCCTCCAATTTCGACGCTGACTACTGCTACAGCTTAGGCTACAATGCCTTTATGCTGATCCAGTACGGCTACACCGGTTACCTGAGCAAGGTTTCCAATCTCTCTAAGCCTGCAGAAGAGTGGGTCGCCGGCGGTATGCCCATCACCAAGATGATGAACATCGAGCGCCGCCACGGCGCAGACAAGCCGGTTATCCGCAAGGCCTTAGTAGAGCTGGACGGCAAGCCCTTCAAGTTCTTCGAAGCAAACCGGGAGAAGTGGGCTTATGACACCTGCTACGTTTACCCCGGCGCGATCCAGTATTTCGGACCCTCCGAAGTCTGCGACACCACTACCGTAACCCTGGCGCTGGAGCAGGGCTAAAATCTATCGTGTTTCAAGTAACTTCGTAAAGCAAAAGCCACCGGTGCTACCGGTGGCTTTTGTTATAAAATTACAGGAGCAGGTTGCCCTGCTCCTGTTTGTTTTTATTTTTGCTTTACCCACTCCATAGGTTTATTTTCATCGTCCCAGCAAAGCGCATCGATTTTTAAAACACCGTTTTCCAGGGAGTACGTACTGTCCTCAAATATTGTGCTATCCCAACTCATGGCCGTGTAGATCTTTCCGTCTCGAACATAATAGACCTCTGTAAGCCGAGATGCAAAAAATACGGAATCCGGATCAAAGTCCTCAAGGTAAGCTTCTACATAACCTTCTACCGTTAGCCCGATTTCCTCCATCATCGCCTGATCTGCCTGTGTTTTATTTAACCCCTCCATTTCAAACGCTTCATAAGTTGCTTGCACGGTATATTCTTTCATGCTCTTCATAAATGCCGCTTCATCTTTATGCTTCATATCATATTTCAGCTTGCCGGTATTTCCAAATTCCATTGTCATAATGCAATCTATGCCATTGGGGAATCCGCTGCTCAGGCCCATCATTTCCGCTGTCATATTGACTTCGCTGGTCCATGTGCCGTGGAGGAATTTCGTGTCTTTCGTGGTAAAGCGGCTATCTGTTTTGAGTTTCTCGCCGTCGGTATGCGCACAACGACTACAGGTCTTAGGCGCTTCTGTGGTTGCTTCCTGCCAATTATGGCCGAGTGAATCGCCTTCTGTAACATTGCAAACCGTACAGGTCTTGGGATTTGTGCAATCTGCATTCTTCCATGTATGGCCCAAAGGATCTCCCTCTGTTACCTGGCAAACTTCGCAAGTCTTTGCCACCGTACAGGTTGCTACCTGCCAAGTATGGGGCAGCGCTTCACCCTCTGTTGCGCTGCAAACTGTACAGGTCTTCGGGGCAGAGCAGGTTGCCTCCTGCCAGGTATGGGGCAGCGCTTCCCCTTCTGTTGCGCTACAAACCGTACAGGTCTTCGGGGCAGAGCAGGTTGCTTCCTGCCAGGTATGGGGCAGTGTTTCACCTTCGGTTTCCCCACATTTCTGACAGGTCTTGGGAGCTGCACAAGTAGCTGCCAGCCACTCATGGTCACACTTGCAGCCTGTCAGAAGCAAAATTAGCACCATTGCCAGTATGCCAACCAACACTCTTCTTTTCATATACAGTTCCTCCCTTTTGTTAATTATAGCATTACTGCTATAATTAACATAGCACAACAAGAGTTTACGGTCAACAAGAATTTAGCATATTATAGGATATTTGTTAATCTCTCCGTATATATTGCTTTTTCAATATGCATAAAACCGCAGTGGAACCACTGATGCTGCGCTACTGCGCATAAAACTAAATATTTCTTGCATAGGGGCTTTTGTACTGTCTATGCAAACCGGGGCAGTTCATTCAGATTCCGGTGGCTTTTCTTTTTATCCGCGCGCAGAAAGGTAGGCTGCCGGGGTGCAGCCAAATTCCTGCTGAAACACTCGGTAAAAGGTGCGCATGGAAGTAAATCCGCTCTCCAGAGCGCAGTAGGTGTGGGTGTGGTTTCCCTCCTGCAGCAGCAGGATCGCGTTGCGCAGCCGCAGGGTATGAATATACTGGTTGCAGCCGATGCCAAAGCAGGCCTTAAAATAACGGGAGAGATAGCTTTTGCTATATCCGAACTCCGCAGCAAGACTATCTAAGGTGATCTCCTGCCGGAAATTTTGATTGAGATAAAATAAGATCCGGCTGCTCAGCTCCGTCTCCGCAGGATTTTCCGTAGGCTCTAAAAACAGATTTTCCAAAACGATCCCCAGGATCATATAGATGCAGCCCCGCTGCTTGACTAAATTAGCGCTTTGCTCCTTAATTTCATTCAGGAAGGTTTTTATCCGCCGTACGGTATCCCCGTGGCAAATAAAGGGATTTTTCACCTGCTTGTTTTTCACCGCTGCCAAAAACTCCCGGCAAAGCTCCGGGGGGATCACCAAAATGCTGGACCGGGAACTGCCCACCGACCGGTACATATGGGCATCGTAGCTTAAGGACACCGCCATTTGATCCTTCTCTAAGCGCCGCCACTGGTGATTGATAAACGCGTCGATCTGTCCCTCTTCCACAAAATACAATTCGATTTGGGAATGGAAACTATAGTGCCCCTGCCCATCAATATTATCATCGATGAGCTCTTTATATAATTCCTTGCTTCGCTCCCGGGCAACGTCAAAAAATATCTGCATAAAACACTCCTAATGACAATTTCTGTCATATATTTATATATTTATGGCGTATCTATGCCATAAATATATATTATAATAGCAGAAAAGGCAATAGGCTAACCCATTTTTATAAGATAGGAAGTGTTTTTTATGCGACAATCCGTAATCCAGCAGATCTGCGAAAAGAAGATCATCGCCATTGTGCGGGGCGCAGATGTGGCGCAAGCCGTTGCTGCCGCAAAGGCGCTATATGAAGGCGGTGTCTCCTTGGTAGAGGTTACCTTCAATCAAAAAGCGCCGGAAACCTTTGCAACCACCGCCGAAGCCATCCGGTCCATCCGGGAGCAGCTGGGCGATCGGGTGCTGGTAGGTGCCGGCACTGTACTGACCGCAGAACAGGTAACGCTGGCAGCAGATGCCGGTGCTGCTTACATCATCTCTCCCAACACGGACGAGACCGTAATCGCAAAGACCCTGGAACTGGGTCTTGTGTCTCTGCCCGGCGCTTACACCCCCACCGAAGCGGTGCAGGCCCATAATGCCGGCGCGGACTTTGTAAAGGTGTTCCCCTGTGTGGGCGATGCGCCTGCCTATGTCAAAGCCCTGTGCGCACCCTTAAGCCACATCAAATTCCTGGCTGTAGGCGGTGTCAGCGCGGAAAATGCCGCTGATTTTATGAAAGCCGGTGCAGTAGGACTGGGTGTTGGCAGCAGCTTAGTAAACAAAAAGTGGCTGGATTCCGGCGAATTCTTCAAGATCACGGAACAGGCACAGCGTTTTGTAGACGCGGTATAATAAGGAGGAAACTGCAAATGGGTAAGTTCATTACATTTGGCGAAATAATGTTCCGCTTAAATCCGGAAGGCTTTTTGCGTTTGGTGCAGGCGGACAAATTGGAAGTCAGCATTGCCGGCGGCGAGGCAAATGTCGCCGTATCTCTGGCAAACTACGGCCTGGAAACCGCATTTGTTTCCAAAGTACCTGCCCACGAAGTAGGCGATTGCGTTATCCGGGGTTTGCGGGCTTATGGCGTAGACACCAAGCACATCCTCCGGGGCGGCAAGCGGCTGGGCATCTATTATGTGGAAAAAGGCGCTTCCCAGCGGCCCTCCAAGGTGATCTATGACCGGGAAGGCTCTGCCATCGCAGAAGCTGATCCCGCAGAATTTGACTGGGAGTCCATTTTCCAGGATGCCCAATGGTTCCACTTCACCGGTATCACCCCGGCTCTGAGCCAAAATATGGCTGAAGCTGTTCTCTGCGCCTGCAAGAAGGCAAAAGAAATGGGCATTACCGTCAGCTGCGACTTAAACTACCGGAAAAAGCTTTGGTCCAAAGAGGAAGCCAAAAAGACTATGTCCCAGCTGATGCCCTATGTGGATGTATGTATCGCCAACGAAGAGGATGCTGCAGATGTTTTCGGCATCCACGCAGCTCACACTGATATCGAAGGCGGCAAGCTGGACCACGCGGCATACGAAAGCGTTGCCCGGCAGATCTGCCAGCAGTTCGGCTGCAAGAAGGTTGCCATCACCCTGCGGGGCAGTATCTCCGCCACAGAAAATACTTGGGCAGGTCTTCTGTACGATGCTGCCAGCGACACCGCAAACATCTCTCGCAACTACCACATCCACATCGTGGACCGGGTGGGCGGCGGCGATAGCTTCGGCGGCGGTCTGATCTACGCGCTCTCTTCCGGCTATGCCGATAGCGATGCCATTAATTTTGCCGTTGCGGCCTCTTGCTTAAAGCACACCATTGAGCACGACTTTAACCAGGTTTCCGTGGCAGAGGTTTTGGCGCTGATGCAGGGTTCCGGTTCCGGCCGGGTACAACGATAAGGAGGATCCTTTATGAAAATCACCAATGTAAGCACCTATTTTGTCCGTCCCCGCTGGGGCTTTGTAAAGATCGAGACCGATGAAGGCATTACCGGTTGGGGTGAAGCCGTTCTGGAAGGCCACGCTAAAACAGTTTTGGCTTGCGTGGAAGAAATGACTGACTACCTGCTGGGACAGGACCCTGCCAATATCGAAGGTATTTGGTCTACCATTTATCGTGCCGGTTTCTACCGGGGCGGCGGCGTACTGATGAGCGCGATCTCCGGCATCGATCAGGCCCTGTGGGATATTAAGGGTAAATTTTTCGGCGTACCGGTGTATCAGCTGATGGGCGGCGCATGCCGGGATAAGATGAAGGTCTACTCCTGGATCGGCGGCGACCGTCCCTCCGATGTGGGCCAGGCTGCCAAGGAAAAGATGGATGCCGGCTTTAAGGCCATTAAGATGAACGCCACCGAAGAACTGCAGATGATCGATTCCTACGACAAGATCGATGCCGTTCTGGAGCGGGTAGCTGCTATTCGGGAGGCCTGCGGTAAGTATTTCGGCATTGCCATCGACTTCCACGGCCGTGTACATAAGCCTATGGCTAAAGTGCTGGCTAAAAAGCTGGAAGAATTTGATCCTATGTTTATCGAAGAGCCGGTACTCTGCGAAAGTATGGAGTGCTTCCCCGAAATTGCTGCTTGCTGCAACATTCCCATTGCAACCGGCGAACGGCTTTTCTCCAAATACGACTTTAAGCGTTTGCTCACCTGCGGCGGCGTGGACATCATCCAGCCCGACCTGAGCCACGCCGGCGGCATCACTGAAGTAAAGAAGATCGCCGCTATGGCCGAAAGCTATGATGTCGCGCTGGCGCCCCACTGTCCTTTGGGCCCCATCGCACTGAGCGCCTGTCTGAATGTGGATGCCACCAGCTACAACGCGGTGATCCAGGAGCAAAGTATGGGTATTCACTACAATGTGGGCAAGACCGTGCTGGATTATGTGCACAACAAGGAAGATTTCGAATTTGTGGATGGTTATGTCCAGCTGCCCCGGCTGCCGGGTCTGGGTGTCCAGATCAATGAGGAGCTGGTATACGAAGAAAACAAAACGCCGCACAACTGGAAAAACCCTGTGTGGCATCACGCAGACGGCTCCGTTGCGGAGTGGTAAGGAAATCATACGCGGTGAAAGCTTGCTTTCACCGCTTTTTCCTTGCAATCCCCGGCATACTATGCTAAACTAAACCTGTCAGAAATTACATAAAGGAGCAAACTTTATGGCATTACATATTTATCCTGTACAGCCCGCAGAAGACGTTTGCAATGACTATACCGTTACTGTGAACGGCCAGGCCGTTTCCCTGGACACCGCCCGGGTTTCCGCCGTGCCCTTTAACCGCCGGTGGCCCGGTCATCAGCGGCAGAAAGAGCAGTCCGAGCTGATCAACTTCCTGTCCTTTGCTATGGACGAGCCGGTTACCTTCACCATCAAACCGGAAAAACCTTTTGAGGAAGTCGTCATCCGTCCCCGCTCTTTGGGCATTACCCCCACTGTGGAAGACGGCGTGATCACCTTCACTCTGGAAAAACCCGCCTACTTTACAGTAGAGCCCTACGGCAGACATAACGCACTGCATATTTTTGCCGATCCTGTGTGCAGCGAACCCATTCCCACTGGGGAAAACGTTGTCTACTTTGGCCCCGGTGTGCACGATGTGGGTCAGATCGAATTAAAGAGCAATCAGACTCTGTATTTGGATGCCGGCGCGGTGGTCTACGCCTGTGTAACCGCTATGGATGCAGAAAATATCAAGATCCTGGGCAGAGGCATTTTGGACAATAGCCGCAACAAAGAAAAGATCCTCTTTGAATGCAACGCTGAAAACAACGAAGCCGCCATTGACAATGTAGAGCGCCAGCACACGGTCCAGTTAGAATACTGCACCAACATCGAGATCGACGGCATTACCATCCGGGACTCTTTGGTTTACAACGTCCGTCCCATCGGCTGCAACCATATGCGCATCTCCAATGTAAAGATCATTGGCTGCTGGCGGTATAATTCCGACGGCATCGATATGCACAACTGTGTGGATGTGGTCATCGACAACTGCTTCCTGCGCACCTTCGACGATTCCATCTGTGTTAAGGGCTTCGACTGCTACTATCAGGGCGACGTGGAAGAGGCTGTCCGCCAGGCGATGTACCGCAACGGCAAAGCCTACGACGTATTCCAGAATGTGCTGGTGAAAAACTGCACCATTTGGAACGACTGGGGCAAGTGCCTGGAGATCGGCGCAGAAACTCGCGCTGAGGAGATCTGTGACATCGTTTTCGAAAACTGCAACATTATCCACGTAACCGGCAACGCCCTGGACTGCACCAATGTGGACTATGCGGATATCCACGATATCATCTACCGGGATATTACTGTGGAATACGATCCCATTATCCCCCGGTTTGCCCTGCAGGGTAAAGACAGTGACACCTACCATCTGCAGAAAAACCGCGATTACGCCCCGGCCCTCATCGGTGTGGTTACCATGTTCCACCCGGAATATTCCGCCGGCGGCAACCGCAGAGGCATCAACCGGAATATGCTCTTCCAAAACATCCACCTCTACGGCCATCAGATGCCCACTATGTACTTCGGCGGCTGCGACGAAACCCACAAGACCTCCAATGTTACGGTGGAAAATCTGTACTGGAACGGCAAGCTCCTGCAAAGTCTCTCCCCGGAGCAGTTCTCCGACGGAGATTTTACGGAAAATATCCGCTATCAGGTCAGCGAAGACGCAAAGTAACTACAACGCAAACGGCCACACGGAAACATCCGTGTGGCCGTTTTATGTTCTTTTATTC
>JAZUSG010000014.1:0-2331 GCA_045606605.1 Faecousia sp. | reverse complement strand
TCATCTCCTCGGTGTTTAAGTTGCGGCCCAGTACCCGCTGCACTTCTCCGTACAGGGACTGGAAGCTCCGGTCGGAATCCAGCGCGGACAGCACATCCCGCTCGGAGTACTGGGGACGCTCACCGGAAAAGACCGGGGCGTGTTTCTCCTGGGGCCAAAGACCCAGCTGCCGCAATGTGGCGCCGGCGCAGGAGAACCGGGAGGCAGGCAGACCCAGGGCCTGGTCCGCCTGGGCAGCATCGTTGCCCCCGGCAAGATACAGATACAGCAGCGCTGCGTCGGGATTTTTGGCGCACAGCAGCTTATGGACGTGGGCCTGGGGAATCTGTAATTGGGTTGCGTTCATAGGCTGCTCCTTTCCTAAAAAGTCGATTTTTAAGAATTATAACACACCTTTTTCTCGGTTACAACGGCTCGAAAGGAAAGTTTTTTTAGAAAAATAAGGGCAAAATTTGGCACGCTACAGGATATTGTGGTCAAAAATTTTTTGACCACAAGAGAATGGATAAAGGAAAAACCATATGTAGGGGGCGGCGCCCACAACACCCTGTCTTGAGCCTCCGGAGATATGAGGGGGACGGGAAACCCGTCCCCTACAGAAGAAACGTCCATTAAAAAAGAGCGGTGGTTTTTCCACCGCTCTTTTCTGTTATGCTTCTTCGTTCCAGACGATTTCCGGAACGTCCTTATAGTGTTTTTTGAAGATATTCCGCCGGAACAGGAAAGTAGTGTAAATGAGCCACAGCAGGAAGAAAATGCCGCAGGCAATGCAGGCGCTTTGGAAGGAGCTGCCGGCAAATTTCAACGTCAGCAGCAGCGGCGCGATCATTACCATAGCCGGGAAATTGGACAGGATGTACAGGCTGGAGACGGGCGTCTTCAGACCCGGGTCGACTTCCTTCATCAGGATCACGCCGTTGGAGGCCGTGCCGGTGAATGTGCCGAAGCACATCAGGAAAAACTCGTGCTCAAAGCCCTTAAAGCAGGTCTTTGCCACCTTGCGGATGTAGATAAAGGTGATCACCGTACCTGCGATAGACAGGATCACAATGGGCAGAATGTAGTTTTTGATGTCGTTGATCTCGATGGCGGCCACACCAGCCACGATCATCAGGTCGAAGGAGAAGCCGGAGATCCGATCCATCTGATAGTTGTTGATATAGGCCCGGTGCATCAGGTTGTGCTGCCGCAGCTTGCCCACCACGAACCGGATAAACATTGCCGCCAGGGATGCCCACAGGAAGTTAAAGCCCCAGGCGATGGAATTGGTAAAGTCGGAGATCACACCTAGCAGACACATAAAGCCGAAGGCCAACGCATAGGCCAGGGCCACAAAGCCCATCTGAATGGAGAATTTATCCACAGACTCGTTGTCCGGGATCTCGTTGCCGCAGGGATTGGTAGGGTCTACGGTTTCTTCGGCGCTGCTATTGTGCCGCACCTGCAGCTGCCCCCGTTTTTTAAACACGTTAATGTACAAAACACCGAATACCGATGCCGCCACAAAGCCGATGGAGGCCAGGGACAGACCAAAGCTGCCGTTGCCGGTAAACTGGGTGGCGGGGATGTTGGTAAAGTTCACATCCCAGGTCAGCGCGTTGCCGGGGCCCTGTCCGAAGGAGAGGGGCAGCAGCAGACCGCCGATGTAGGAGATCACGGTGCTGCCGTACCGGGTCAGCAGGAAGAAGACGATCGTGATACCCAGCCCAACAAAGGCCTGGAGCATATAAGTGCCGCCCTGGAGCGCGCCGAACTCCAACACCTGGATCCGCCGGGTCTTGACGGAGCTTTTCTCCGTCTTCAGACTCATGGCGGCAAAGCCGATGGCAAGGCAGTGATAGGTGATCACCTGCATCATCCGGTCATCCACCACGACCACGCCGCAGTTTTTGGTGATGATGTCCACGATCAGCAGCAGCGTGCCGCCCAAAAGGGCAGAGGGAACCAGACATTTGCGGAAAAAGGGAATGGTCCTGCGCAGGATATTTCCCAGCATTAAAAACAGCAGAAGAAGTCCCAGCTGCACCAAAAATGACCATACCGGGCCGTAATTAGCCAGGGTAAAGTCCCAGTTTAAAGTCGGATCCAAAGCGCAATCAGCCCCTTTTCGGTAAACGTTTTATAGAATTTATTATACGGAAAACCGGCCCTGGTGTCAATAAAATCTGTGCGCCCCAAAAGACAAAAAAACGGCGCTGGAAATTCCAGCGCCGTTTATCGTTTGCTTTCTTAGCCTTCTGCGCGCATCTGAGCGAAGCACTCGCTGCAGAATACGGGACGGTCGGACTTGGGCTCAAAGGGAACCTTTGCCTCGCCGCCGCAACGTGCACA
>JAZUSG010000013.1:0-18255 GCA_045606605.1 Faecousia sp. | reverse complement strand
AACATTGCGAACCGAAAAAGATATCGGTACAAAAAACCCAGAAACCTCAACGGGTTCTGGGTTTTTTGTGCCATTTTTCAAGATGGAATTCAAAAGATATCATTTCCCAAAAACGACCTTTGGGGAGGACTTGAACTAAATTCGTTGTGTTTTTTTGCTTGTTATGGTATAATTAAAATTACAAAAGGCGGTGATTTGATGGGACTATATTACAACGATAAAAACGTGTGTTTTCGCATCCGCGTTTCTTTTGAAAATCAAAATATAATGAAGAGACATACGCAAGATACCTTTTTGCCACTGTTTCAGCTAAAACAAAATGAATATTACTCTTTGAAATTCGAATATAAAAGTTTCACCTGCTCTTATTCAAAAACAAAGCGGGAATTCTTATATAAAGACATCCAAAGGGTTGAAATGTTTGACAATGGGATTATCCTTTGCTTAAAGGAAAGTCTTTATATTTCCATTTCTGTTGGGAACAGCAAAAAACACAATACGGAATTATACGACATTGTAACGTTTTTGAAAAGGCGTTGTCGATGGCGATTTTCGGTTAATGCCCCGATTTCTTATCCAGAAGAAGAGAATGATGAAAGATATAAATCAGATAAACAACCGCTTTGGCAAATATCTTTTTCACTTGCCGACAGGGAATTAAAACAGTTGTTGTGGTATGATTATCTTTTTAGTGAAAGAATGATTGTGTTTATCATTGCCGCAATCGCGTTTGTGTTAATGGCTGCTGTGCTTTGGAATGTTTGGCTGTTAGTCGTAGCCATCGGCATTGCAGTGTTTTGTGTTGTTTTAAGCAAATTTTCATTTTTCGATACGTTGGACGGATACATAAAGAATCATCAAGGAATATTACAAATGCTGATTTTTGAGGACCTTTTGGTTGTTCGTTTGCGTCACACGGATTTGGAATTGGAATACGACTCTATGAGGCGCAAAAAAACTGTTTTTGGTTTATGGCGCCTTAAATGCAGTGATTTCTTTACTTTGATTTCGCCAAACAGGATCGTCAATGAAAATTCTGCTTTTTTTGAGATGTTGTATTCAAAAATTAAATAGATATCTTTTTCGGTGCGACGTGCCAGAAAAGAAAAAGTCATCCCAACCGGGATGGCTTTTTTCTTTTGTCTATTCGCAAGGAACAGGATTCGAACCCATCTCAATGCAACGCGGACGAGCGTTGCCCGCTGCGGCTTGACGCAGCGGATCCTTTATTTTGCCCAATGGGCAAAATGCAAATCGAGTCCTGCCGACCCAACCATAAACACCGGATTTTGAAAGAAATCCGGTGTTTTTCTAACTTTTTAAGCTCATTTAAATCTATCAAACGACCTTTGACACCAATTTTGACACCAACGCCGGGTCTAAATTGGTGTTTTTGGTTTATGACACAGAAGATACCGAAGAGATCTTATTGCTAAGCATTCTCAATGGAGAAAAAGATGGTTAACATATATTTTTTACAAAATAACACTTGCCATATTTACTGCAATATGCTTGATAAACATGTTGATATATGCTATATTTTTCATAGGCTTGCATATTTTCCACTCAGAAGCATTTATGATAGCGTTTCTCGTTATCAGGGTTGGAAAATGCATCCATTGTTAATTCCCCGCAACATCTCTGCATGAATACGCAGCATAAAAAATTGAGAGAAGGAATTTTCCAAATGATGAAGAAAGTTTTAAGCGTTCTCGTTGTTATGTGTATTATCATTGGTATGCTGCCCGTGATCGCATTGGCAGCAGAGGGCGAAAACTTCTGTATTGAGTACTGGAACGGCGGCGGCGGCAACGGTTGGGCCTGCACCTATGTAACACCGGGTAACACCGCTTACTTTACTCAGGAAGACACTGACGATGGTTACAGCCGTCTGATTGAAACTAAGGATACTGTTAACTATGTTGTTAAGCTTGAGAACATTGACGGTGAGTTTAACGTTTATTTCAATGGCCTGAATATGGTTAACCCCGCGACTCGGGGCATCCTGTTTGAGCATTATCCAGATGGTGGTACAGGAAATTGGGTAACCAGCGCCAATGTCAACCTGATCATCGAGAAAGAAAGCTCCTATACTGTTGAGGGCGAAGGCTATTACGGCGGTATTGAAGCTTACTCCACCGGAATCTTTACCATTAGCTCTGTTAATGGTGCTAAGCTGACTGTTAATGGTGGTGTGGATAATAGTGGTGAACCCAGTGGTAATGCTGCTATTTGGCATCGTGGCGATATGGTGATCGACGGCGCAGTTCTGGACATTACTATCGTTAGTGGACATGCAATCGGCGCTGCTGGCACGATTACTATCAAAGACTCCGACGTAGTAGCATGCTCCGAAACAATGGCTGCATTCAACAAGGCGCCCATCTTTGGCAAAGGTTTGGACGTAGTCGCTGCTACTGTACAGGCGCCTGAGGACGCCGACCTGGTTGAGTACGTTAAAGATGATGTAGCTTCCTACAAGTACGTAAAAATCGATGCTGACGTTATCCTGCCTGAAGAACCTGGCATCCTGGAGGAATTCTTGTTTGAGTACTGGGACGGCGGCTCCGATTGGGGTGCAACCAGAGTGAACCCGGGCGAACCAACTGTTTACTTCGTTCAGGCTAAATCCGGTGAGGTCTATAGCTATCTGACCACCGAGGGTGCAGACGCTAACAACTATGTTCTTAAGATCGAGTACCCCGCAGATGAAGCAGTAACTGTTTACTTCAATGGTCTGAATATGGTTCAGGAAGGCGGTTGGGGTCTCCTGTTTGAGAGTGCTACTAATAGCGCGGATATCAATCTGGTCATCGAGAAAGATAGCTCCTATACTCTTGATGAAGAAGGCTATTACGGCGGTATTGAATGCTACACTTCCAAGACCTTTACCATTTCTTCCGTAGTAGACCCTGAAACCGGCAAACTCGCTAAGCTGACCATGCACGGTGAGGATACTGGCGACAATTTTGGAAGTGGTCTCGGTACTATCTGGGCCCGTGGCAACCTGGTGATCGATGGCGCAGCTCTGGAAATCTCGGCTGATAAAGGTAACGCCATCGGCGCAGTTGGCACCATCACCATCAAAGACTCCGACGTAGTGGCGTGGGCCGCTAACGAATGGTATGACGGTAAGTCTGGGGATTATACTGCATTCAACAAGGCTCCTGCTTTCGACGCAGAGCAGCTGAGTGCTATCGCATCCATCTATCATAGTCCCGCGGATACCGACATGGTTGAGTACGCTGAAGCTGATGCAGCTACCTATAGGTACGTAAAGATCACTGTTAACGAAGAAGAGCCCGAAGAACCCGAAGTTCCCGCATATAAGTTCGGCAACACTATTACCTGTAACGAAACTCTGGACCTGAACTTCTACCTGCCTAAGGACGCAGTTCCTATGGCAGCAACCTGGATTGTTACCTACGACGGCAAGGTTCTGGAGGAAGGCGAGTACTCTCTGGCTCTCCAGAGCGACGGCCGTATGCGTGTACGTGTGTCCTACTATCCTCACCAGCTGAACAACGAAGTAACCGTAATCTGTAAGGATGCCAATGGCGTTGTTCTTGCTGAAAGATCCAACAGCATTCAGGGATATTGTATGGCATATCTGGACCTGGCCAGCGGCAGGGCTCTTGACAGAGCGCTGATGGTTGCAATGCTGGAGTATGGCTCCTGGGCACAGATCGGCGTATCTTCCGCTGATCCTCTGGCAAACCGTGATCTGACTGCAACTCATAGAGCATATCTGACCGATTACGCATGGCCGGCAAGCGGCGCTCCCACCGTATTCGCCGAGAATAATCAGACCTTAGATTATACCTTCTCTTGTTCCGTTACCTGTAACGAAACGCTGGACCTGAACTTCTACCTGAATGCAAATGCAACCGATCAGGCAGCAAGCTGGACCGTTACCATCGACGGTAAAGAAGTGAGCGAAGGTAAGTACATGATTTCCAAGGATGCGAAGAACCGTTGGCGTATACGTGTATCTTTCCTGACTAACCAGATGAACAGCCTGGTGTCCGTAACCTGTAAGGATGCCGAGGGCAATGTGATTGCTCAGAGATCCAACAGCATTCGTGAATATGCTATGCTGTATTTGGCTCAGCCCACCGCTACTGCTCTGGACAGCGCACTGATTGTTGCAATGCTGGAGTTCGGTTCTCTGGCACAGATCGGTTTGGGACAGACCGATGTTCTGGCAAACTACCTGCTGGACGATACTTATAGAGCAAATCTGACTCATACCCATAATTATTCCTCCAAGGTAACCGCTCCTACCTGCACGGAGAAAGGCTATACTACATATACCTGTTCTTGCGGACATACCTACACCGCCAACCAAACCGCGGCAAAGGGACATTCCTACTCCGAAGCTACCTGTACCAAAGCGGCAACCTGCGCCTGTGGTGCGGTAAACGGTACGCCATTGGGTCATTTCTATAATTATGGAATTTGTTCCCGGTGCGATGCTGCAGATCCCAATTACAACGAACCTGCACCGGGTGAACCCGGTTTTGTATGGAAAATTGCAACTACCACGGGCGATTTGGTAGGATATGGAGACTATGATACCGATGCAGACGCCATTCGCGGATTGTATGATGCCGGATTCCGCTATATTGACTTCTCCATGTACTCGAATCTAACATCGGACAGCGTCTATATGTCGGAAAACTGGCGGGAAGAAGTACTGAAATTAAAAGCAGTTGCTGACGAACTGGGAATGACCTTTGTGCAGGCCCACTCCCCCGGAGGCAACCTGCTGACCACCAATCAAAGTGAAGCGAACGAACTGATCGCCGCAACGAAACGGTCCATTGAGATCTGTGAAGTGCTGGGCATTAGGAATCTTGTGGTGCATATCGGATGGAGAGACGGACTCACCAGAGAGCAGTGGATGCAGCAAAATAAGATCATGTACAATAACTTCCTCCCTCTGGCAGAGAAGTGCGGTGTAAATATCTTGTGCGAAAACTCTACTGTAAAAAATATGGGGAGTTTTGAGTATCTTTCCACCGGAGCCGAAATGCGTGAGTTTGTGGAATATGTGGATCATCCGAATTTCCATGCCTGTTGGGATACCGGACACGCCAATTGTGATAACTTAGACCAGTACCAGAATATTGTGGATCTTGGCGATGAATTGTATGCAATCCATTATGCAGAAAATGATGGCAGTTACGACTCCCACGTGATGCCGTTCTTCGGTACGGTAAATCACAACGATATTATGAGAGCATTGGTGGAAATTGGCTTTAGAGGACCTTTCGTATTGGAGTGTGATGGCGGCAGCCGAACTTCCAATACTTACACCGGTCCCGCATTCGATTGGATAAAAGAGGAACTAAATGTTACAGACCCGACAAAACCCAGTGTTTTGGGTCGGTTGAATCGTGCGCAGCAGGAAAAATTGCTCTTTGATATTGCAAATTATATTGTAACTACCTATCCTACAACTGCCCCTTAAAACGATAAAGCAATATATTCTATAACAGAAAAGCATAGTTTGATATAAAAAGCTGAGTTTGTTTATTGTCGTGATGATATTCTTAACTGCTCGTGGACAAATTAGTGAAAACAAACAGGAGGCGGCATACATGAATATCACGGCAAAAGAAGCAAAGGAAATTATGGCAGCCAGCAGGAATATATCATTTTGGATGCACGGAAGTAAAAAGAATATGACAAGGGTCATATTCCCGGTGCGATCTTGATTCCCTATGATGAAATTCTGGATAAGGCAGAACGTATATTAAAAAATACGGAGCAGCTGATCTTAGTCTATTGCCGCAAGTAAATTCCAATTTATCGAATTGTTTTATGCCGATAGGCAAGTATGTACATTCGACATAGCTGTATTTTGTCGATTCATACAAGCCGTAACGGTGAGAAAAGTGTCATAATTGAGGCGCAGCACATAAGATGTTGTACCGGAAAAAGGAAACCGGTAATAATATCTAAGGCGTGAAATTATGGCACTTTTTACTAACCATGCTACGCTAACCTATAACGGAAGCACCACAAATTCCAACATTGCTTATGGCGAGCTTCTGGATGTGTTAGTTATCAAACAAAGACAGGAGGTAGTCTATATGACCGAGATAAGCAGCAGTGAAAAAGGAACGCGGAAGGCGTTTTCAAGAATCGGCATCGCATTATGCGCGATCTTTTTGGTGTCTTCCCTTTTGCAGGCAGTTTGGTTCCAGGTGCTTGACCTGATTCCGGGTATGCCCGATTGGTTTACAACGTCCTCCTGGGGTATCTGGCTGGGGACATTTATACCGATGTATTTAATCGGTATCCCTGTCGGTTTGCTGATCGTAAAGGGGATCCCCGGAGAAACACCCGAGGAAAACCGGCTTGGCAGCAAAGATTTTTTTAAATTTCTCCTGATCGCATTCTTCCTGATGTATGCAGGTAATATCCTTGGTACGATGCTCTCCGGACTGCTGTCCGGTGGTCAGGCCCAAAATGCGCTGGATGACTATGCCATGGATACCAATCCCTTAAAAATCCTGTTTATGGTAATCGGCGCACCCTTGATTGAGGAGTATATCTTCCGTAAATGTCTCCTTGATAAAACGCGGAAATACGGTGAAAAAGCCGCAGTATTCCTGTCAGCCTTGACTTTCGGCCTGTTTCATATGAATCTGTTCCAGTTTTTCTACGCTTTCGCCCTCGGCTGGTTGTTTGCTTACATCTATCTGCGTACAGGTCGTCTGCGCTATCCGATCCTGTTTCACGGCATCATTAATTTTATGGGTGGTGTTGTGGCTCCCGCCATTTTATCCTTGGTAGATTCAGATGCACTGACAAATATGGATGCAAACACTACCATTGTGGATCTTATATCCCTGTACCGCGATATGCTTCCGGGACTTATTGCGACTATGCTGTACTCCTATGCTATGATCGGACTTGCTATTGCGGGTCTGGTGCTTCTGATTTTGGAACGCAAAAAAATGGTATGGCGGGAGACGCAATACCAGCTGTCTAAGGACAGGGTAATAAAAACCATCTACATAAACTTTGGAATGATTGCGTTTATATTGCTTAGTTTAGCCTTCACCCTATTGTCTGTAATGTAAATTCTTAATAAACTGCGAAAATACACCATCCTCTGTAAATAAATTGACAACCATTCTAACCAACGGAATATTGATTAGGAGGTGCTGTGAAATGAAACAGTTGAAAAAAGGATTGCTCCTGCTACTGACTTTAGCTGTGTTCACGGGGTTTGCAGGCTGCGCATTCATACCCAGGGATAAGCTTGCGCAAAATATCGTACAGAATATTTCGGAACCAACCAATGACCCAATAAAAGAAGCATACAAAAGTGACCCTGCTAATTTTGTAAAATTTTCCCGTAGTACAGAACCTTATGAACAATACATTTCTATTCAGGAAATGCTGGAGTACAAAACGCAATATCCGGACTGTAACGGCACCTGGTTTCGGGATCAACTATCCGGAGAAGATCTGATCATTTACAACAGCTATCTGTACGCACTGGAGAACCAGTTTATCCACATCACCTTGTATGTAGAGGACAGTGATAAGGACTTTTCTTATATCCGAGAACTCATATCCTTGGATTCTCCGTTCTTAGAGCAAAACTACAACCATTATGAATTTGTATGGAAAAACCCCATCAACTACATTGGTGAGAGCATTTCTGTCAGTATGGAACATTTTACGGAGAGCCGGTGGAAAATGAAAATGGAAGCGCTGGAAAAATGCCGTCAAATCGTGCAAAACATACCGCCGGAATATGAAACGCAGCAAGAAAAGATGGAATACCTATATAACTACGTTTGTGACAACGTAGAATATGTGGCGTATGAAAACATGGCGGATGAGAGCTATTTTTATGATGCGGTCTGCAAAGGGAAAACCAATTGCGACGGTTACAGCAATATGCTCAGCCTGCTTTTTCATTTGATTGGTGTCGAATGCTGCGAGGTGATCGCAAACGGCGAGGAGGGTGAAGCCGGGCACACTTGGGTCGCCGCTAAACTCAATGGCGTATTTTACAACTTTGATGCCACCTTTGAGGATTCAAGCGAGTTACAGACAAGTGACTTGATACACTTTGGATTCTCCGACGATCTGGTAAGTATGAATACATTGGAACACGAAGAAATGCGGCCCAAATGTACAGACACGTCCAGAGATTTTCTCTATGCGGATATCACCACCAACGATCTTACAGATTGGTCCGAACTGAAAAGAATCGCAACATTGGCAGATGAGAAGTTGGAGGCAGGAATTGATACTTTTTTGATTGGAGTAAAAAGTCCTGTGGATTCTGCGCTTTTTGAGCAGTTTACCGATTGGTTCTTTACCTATTTTAGAAGAGGAAAAGCCATAACCATCTCCCATTGGGCAATGCGAAACGGCTCTTTGATTGAGATTGCTTTAAATTAAGAATAAGAAATCCTATTCTTATCCGATTAATCTGTGTAGGTTTTTTAATAAATCCGATCTGACGATCCCACCTACAGAATATCAGCGGGATATTCTTGTAATTTTCCACAAATATAAATAAACTTAAGATTCGCCAAAATCAGGCCAAAGCAACGCGAAAACACATATAAATTAACCTTTCCCGACAAGTAAAAATGCGTGCAATTATGCCATATTTTTAGCTTTTAAGCTGGTTAAATTTGGCATTTTGTAACAAAAACGACCGCTAAAAACCCTTGTCATATATGATAAAATACACAAGGTTAATTTGTAACAACCCACAATTGAAAAGTATTTTCAAAAGTTGTATTATGATTATAGCAGTTTCTTTCCTGGCGTTTGTCTCGATTGCTAACTGCATCTTGTATTTAATATCCGTAGGATATTAAATACAAACAATCAAAATTTTTGGAGGAAAGAACATGAAGAAGATTATCGCATTGTTACTGATCCTGGCAATCGGCGTTACTCTAATCGCTTGCGGTCCGAAGGATGAACCCAAGGACGAAAAGTTCAAAGTAGCCATCAGCGTAGCTGAGTACAATGAGTGGAACAAGCTGTACGAAGCTGTCATCAAGGAAAAGTGCGAAGCATGGGGTTGGGAATATCAGATTTTCGATTCCAAGCAGGATGCTAACACACAGATCGACCAGGTTCGCTCTATCATCAATCAGGAATTCGACGCCATGACCATCCAGGCTTGTGATATGGCTGCTCTGGCTCCCGTTGTTGGCGAAGCTGCTGACGCAGGCATTATCGTGGTTGACCACTATGGCTTCACCAATGCACAGGTTCCCAGCGAAAAGATCTATCAGGTTCTGTTCGGACAGAAGGAAGCTGGCATTATGCAGGCTGAAAAGTACATCGAGCTGAACGGCGATTCCGGCAAGGTTGCTATCATTGCTGGTCTGACCGGTGCTGACAACGCTATGCAGCGTACCGCTGGCTTTATGGAAGTTCTGAATAAGTACCCCAACATCCAGGTCGTTGCTACCGAGTACTGCGACTGGGATACTCAGAAAGCTCAGACCGCTGCTGAAAACATCCTGACTGCTCACCCCGACCTGACCGCTTTCCTGGTACAGGACGACGGTATGTCCAAGGGCGTTTGGAACGCAATCGAAGCTGCTGGCAAGCAGGCTTCCTGCAAGATCGCATCTCAGGGCTTCTATGAGTGGTCCAAGGAATACATCAAGAGCGACAAGTTTATGTTCACCATCACCTACCCCGCTGGCTTCTTCTCCCGCGATGCTATGGACGTAATCAAGGCTGTCAACGAAGGCAAGACCGTTGAGCACGTTAAGTATCTGGGCATGGAACTGGTTAACAAGACCAACGTAGACACTGCTGCTCACGACTAACCTAAGTCAAATAACTGAATCTATCTAAGCATCAGAAGCCGGGTGTTCGCACCCGGCTTCAAATGAGAGGGGACCTTGACTGTGATCGAAAAAGCGACTTTTTTTGAAATGCGAGGAATCAGCAAATCCTTCCCCGGCGTTAAGGCGCTGGATAATGTTGGATTCTCCGTTGCTGAAGGCGAGATCCGCGCTTTGGTCGGCGAAAATGGCGCCGGCAAATCTACATTGATGAAGATCCTCAACGGCAACTACAAGAAGGATGAGGGTCAGATTCTGATCGATGGCAAAGAAGTAAATATTACCAATCCCCAGGTTGCCGACTCCCTGGGTATCACCATTATTTTCCAAGAACTGAATCTGGTGGACGAGCTGTCCATCACAGAGAACATTTTTGCCGGCCGTCTTGCCGGTGGTATGCGCTTCATTAACTGGAAAAAGCTCCACGCAGAAGCTAAGACTCTACTGGAAAGAATCGGTTTTGACGCAGATCCCAAAACCTTGGTTGGCGAACTGACTGTCGCCGGCAAACAAATGGTAGAGATCGCCAAGGCACTGAGCCGGGATGCCCGTATCATCTTGATGGACGAGCCCTCTGCCACACTGACGAAGAAGGAATTAGACGCTCTGTTTAAAATCATCCGTGATTTGAAGGAGAGCGGTATTGCTGTTATATATATATCCCACCGTATGGAGGAAATTTTTGAGATCTGTGAGACTGTTACCGTTATGCGGGACGGTCAGATCATCGGCACACGAAATGTAGCGGAGGTTTCCTCAGACGAACTGGTGGAAATGATGGTTGGCCGTGAAATCAGCAGCGCTTTCCCCAAGCGGAATGTTGAGATCGGCGACGAGCTGCTGCGGGTGGAAAATCTGTGCCGCAAGGATCGCAAGCAAAACATTGGCTTTACCCTTCATAAGGGTGAGGTTTTGGGTATTGCCGGTTTGGTTGGTGCAGGCAGAACCGAGATTATGCGGGCTGTCTTTGGCGTTGACTATATTGAGAAGATGGATGTTTACGTCCAGGGCGAAAAGGTTCGGATCAATGCACCTGCTGCCGCCAAGAAGTACGGCATCGCCTTCCTGACGGAAGATCGCAAATCAGAAGGTTTAACGCTGGACTTTACAGTTAAGTCCAATATCGTATCCGCAAATCTCCACTTTATTAAAAAATACGGTTTTACCAATCGGAAACTGGAAGAATCCATTGCTGATTTCTACATTGAACGCACCCGCATTAAGACCCCTCACCGGGATCAGAAGGTGGGTAACCTCTCCGGCGGTAACCAGCAGAAGGTAGTTGTTAGCAAGTGGCTGAACACCGAACCGGACATTCTGATTATGGATGAGCCGACCCGCGGTATCGATGTGGGGGCCAAGCGTGAGATCTATGAGATCATTAATGAACTGGCAGCCCAGGGGAAAGGCGTCATTTTGATCTCTTCCGAACTGCCCGAAGTACTGGGTATGAGCGACCGCGTCCTGGTTATGAAGGACGACGCCATCGTAGCAGAGCTCACCGGTGAAGATATCAACGCCGTTGAAGTTATGCGCTACGCACTGTGATCGGAAAGGAGGAGTTTTAATGAACAAAACAGTTTCCAGACGCTTAGACCAAGCAAGTGCATGGGAATGGGTCAAGAACAATACAAACGTTCTGCTTATGCTCCTGCTGATCGTGATCGGCGCATGCACATCCAAAAACTTCTTCAGTACCGGTAACCTTTTTAACGTCCTGCGTCAGATCACGGTCAACGGTATGTTGGCTGTGGCTTGTACTATGACCCTGCTGGTCAACGGTTTTGACCTGTCCATCGGCCATAATATGGCTCTGTGTGCGGTGCTTTGTATCGGTTTTGAAAAGGCCTACGGCGGTGCTGCCGGTATTGCAATTGCGCTGGCCACCGGCGCGGCTATGGGCCTTGTAAACGGCCTTCTGATGAAGCTGACCCGCGGCGAATCCAGCGAAGGTTTTATGATCACGCTGGCCACCGGTATGATGGCCCAGGCCCTTGCAAAATGGTACTGCGGCGGCAGTGAGATCATCCGTGTGCAGATCCCGGAGAATCAGGACTGGTTCCGTTTCCTGGGTCAGGGCAGCATCGGCGGTTTCCCTATGTGCGCGCTGATTTGGCTTGTCCTGATGGTGATCCTACAGATTATGATCAAAAAGACCACCTTCGGCAGAAAAATGCTGCTGACCGGTGCTAACAAGAAATCTGCCTTCCTGGCAGGTATCAATGTGGGCAGAATGAAGGTTATCGCGTATACCATCGCCGGTTTGGTCTGCGGTATGGCTGCCGTGATTTACGCAGCACGCTTCAACAGTGCCAATGACGGCGCCGGTGTTGGCGGCGATTTCAACGGCGCGGTTATCTCCATCATCGGCGGTAACGCTCTGTATGGCGGCCACGGCGGTATGGTGCAGGTATTCATCGGTGCAGTTACCTTTGGACTAATCACCAATATTCTGCAGCTGATGGGTGTCAGCTCCGATGTACAATTTATCGTACTGGGCGCTATTTTGTTGCTGGCAATCAATCTGGACCGCTTTAAGAAGAGGTGATCGGTATGAATATGACAAGAAATTCTTTAGGCAGAACCGCCCGTCTTGTGGGCAAGAAGGCTGTTACGGACTACCGCATCCCACTCCTTACGATCCTGCTGTTTATCATTATGTCCTCCAGCATGAACAAGTTCTCTTCCCCCTATAACATCTACACCATCGCAGACTCTGTGGCAAACAGCGGTATCGCAGCCATCGGTTTTACCTTCATTTTGTTGGTTGGTCAGCTGGATATCTCCTTTGGCTCCGTAATTTCCCTGTCTGCCTGTGTGTTTATGATGATGCTGAAGGCAGAGATCAGCTTCGGACTGGCTTTGATTACTGCGCTGGCAATCGGCTGCATTTGCGGTACGATCACCGGTTTCTTTGTTGCGAACTTCCGCCTCTCCCCTTTCATCGTTTCCATGACTATGCAGCTGGTGTATAAAGGCATCGCCCTGACCATCACCAAGTCTACACCGGTGGCTATGACCCACCCTGTCCTGAAAGCGATCTATGACATTAAGCTTTTCGGTGGTATGATCCCCATTACCTTTGTGCTGTTCATTGTCCTTGCGCTGTTGGCAGAATTTATCCTGCGTAAGACACAGTTCGGACGGAATATGTTCTTAGTTGGCGGAAATATCAACGTTTCTGACAACTTGGGCATGAAGTCCAGCCGTTATGTGTGGAGCGCGTACATTCTGCAAGGTCTGTTTGCAGCCATCGCAGGTGTGGTTATGATGACCCGCACCTTCTCTGCAAACGGCAACATCGGTGCGCAGAGTCTGCTAAACGTGATCCCTATGGTCATCGTTGGCGGTACTTCTATGGCCGGTGGCAAGGGCGGTACTATCAAAACCCTATGGGGCGTATTGCTGTTAAGCATTGTATATAACGCTATGACGTTCTTCTCCATCCCCGCTCCCCTGCAGCCCTTCGTGAAGGGTCTGATTTTGGCCGTAGTCGTGGTATCGGACAAGTATATGGAACGCCGCAATCAGAAAGTCTAATCGGAGGTAACTATTTATGAACATTTTAGCAATTGGTGCACATCCTGATGATGTAGAAACTATGTGCGCCGGCACACTGGCCAAGTATGCATCTCAGGGCCATAAGGTCTTTATCGCAACCGCTACCAGCGGCAACATTGGTTCTGCGGTCCACTCTATGGAAGAGATCGCCCGTATCCGCAAGCAGGAGGCTGCAAACTCTGCCGCTCTCATTGGCGCAGAATATATCTGCCTGGATTATGATGACGAGATGTTCTTCGAGACCAAGGAAGTCCGTCTGAAATTCATCAACCTGGTTCGTCACTGCAAGGCTGACGTGATCTTCACCCACAGTCTTCACGACTACAATCCCGACCATATGCTGACCGCAAAGATCATCTGCGATATCGCGGTTATGATCCCCATTGCCCACTTAAAGACCGAGGAAGAGCCTTATGACGTGATCCCCTCCATCTGGCACTGGGAACCTGTCAACGGTATGGGATTCCAGCCCACTGACTATGTGGATATCACCGACTTCTATGAGACCAAGATGAAGATGCTGGACTGTATGGAGAGCCAGAAGGCCTGGATGTCCGCAAACTACGCTTCCCTGCGGGATGACGAGGAGCGTTTCTTCGACACTATCCGTATTCTGTCTGAGTTCCGCGGTATGCAGTGCGGTGTTAAGTACGCTGAAGGTTTTGTCCGTTCTATGGACGGTATGCGTACCCGCTTCACTGAGCGCGTTCTTCCCTAAGTGCAAAATAACACATCCGCCGGCAATTCCGGCGGATGTGTTTTCGTATATACGTCTGCCCAAAGGCAGACTTTTTATTTTACATATGTTATTGTTCCCGGAGCTTACAAACATCCACCCAGGCTAAATAGCCGGAATGCTGCTCCAAATCATCCATAGTCATCTCTATGGCAGAATTACTGCTGCCGCAGGCGGGAAATACCGTAGGATACCGCCTCATAGATTCATCCAAATAGACACTGACCCCGGCATTTACCGCAAAGGGGCATACACCGCCAACCGCGTGGCCAATCAAGGATTCCGCTTCCTCAGGCGTCAGCATTTTTGCCTTAGCGCCAAATTGCGCCTTGTATTTTGCATTATCGATCTTGGTATCTCCGGCAGTAACCACCAAAATTGGATTTCCGCCAACGGAAAAAGACAGGGTCTTGGCAATGCGGCCTATCTCACAGCCCACCGCCTGGGCTGCCAGTTCTACCGTTGCGCTGGACACGGGAAACTCCAGCACCCGGTCCTCCATACCCACACTACGAAAATATGCTCTTACTTTTTCAATGGACATTCGGTACCTCTTTCTGTTTTTATCATACCGCAATAAAAACTTCTTTGGGAGAAGTTTCGCGCAAAACAAGGTCATTTTTCTGTCCGGTTGCAATCCGAACAGGGTTTTGTTATAATATCCACGGGTAAACTGCCGGCGGATCTATAGAAAACTCCATCGGTTCCCCTGTCCGCGGGTGGCAAAATGCCAAACGGCAGGACCACAGGGCAATCTCACAGGGGTCATCCAGGAAGCTGTACTTTTTATCTCCCACAAGGGGCATTCCCCGTCCGGAAAATTGCGCCCGGATTTGGTGAGTCCTGCCGGTGTGCAACCAGATTCGCACCCGGGTCATTTCCTGTAGGCAGGACTCTACACGATAGCTAAGAATCGCTTCCTGTACGCCTTTTGCCGGCTGGCTTACAATGTAGGTCTTCCGCTCCCGCTTATCCCTCAGCAGCAGATCCCGCAGAATACCGGTATCCGTTTCCGGCTTGCCGTGGATCATTGCCAGATATTCCTTTTGAAAAGTTTGCTCCCGGATCTGCTGGGATAGGGTTGACGCAGCTTGGGCTGACCGGGCAAACACCATGAGTCCCGATACCACCCGATCCAAGCGGTGTACCGTCCGGATATCTCCATCCGGAGTGCCCAGCGCTTGCCGCAGAAGCTCCGGCATACCGCCCGGCTCATCGGTAGAGAGTACCCGCGGGGGTTTGATACAGACTACGATATCTTCATCGCAATATAAAATTTCCACCGGCGCTCCCCCCTTTTTTCTGTTATCCTAACAAAACTACCGCCGCTTTTCAAGTCTCAAGGAGGTTTTTTATGAAAATCGTCATTTTAGACGGCCACGCCGTGAATCCCGGTGATCTTTCCTGGGATTGTTTTTTACCCTTTGGATCGATCACTGTATATGAAAATACGGAAAAACACCAGGCCATCCAGCGGGTAGAGGGCGCGGATATTGTTATGACCAACAAAACGCCCATTACCCGAGCGCTTTTGGACGCCTGTCCCACGGTAAAGCTCATTTGCGTGCTTGCCACCGGTTATAACGTGGTGGATTGCGACGCCGCCCGGGAGCGGGGCATTCCGGTATGCAACGTACCGGATTACGGTACGAACGCCGTGGCACAATTCACCTTCTCTCTGCTGTTGGAGCTGTGCAACCGGGTGGGACACCACGATGATTTGGTACACCGCGGCGACTGGACTACCTGTCCCAGCTTCTGCTTTTGGGATACCCCTCAAATGGAACTATATGGCAAGACCTTTGGTATCATCGGTTTCGGTCGCATCGGCAGAGCTGTGGGTAAAATCGCCGCAGCAATGGGTATGGAGGTGCTATCCTACAACCGCAGCCGCCATCCTGAGGGCGAGGCAATCGGCAAATATGTGGATTTGGACACGCTCCTTGCCAAAGCGGACATCCTATCCCTGCACTGTCCCCTCACGCCGGAAAATACCGGTATGATCAGCAAGGAACTACTGCAGAAAATGAAGGACGGAGCAATCCTCCTGAACACTGCCCGGGGCGGTCTTTTGGATGAGCAGGCCGTAGCCGATGCCCTGCGCAGCGGGAAGCTGCGGGGCGCTGCGGTGGATGTAGTAAGCCGGGAGCCCATCCAGGCAGATAACCCATTACTTTCCGCGCCAAACTGTATCATTACGCCCCATATGGCCTGGGCGCCCATCGAGACCCGGCAGCGAATCTTAGACTGCACCGTTGCCAGCATCCGCGCCTATCTCGCCGGCGCACCCATCAACACAGTAAACTAAACAAAACGCGCTGTCAGAAGACAGCGCGTTTTTTAGCAGAATTTTTCCATATTTCCCCGCAGGGCAGCAAAATCACGCAGCTGCTGGGATATTACAAGCGTAGCGCCCAATTGCTCCAGTTCCCGAGATGCAGGACTTTCATCGTTAAAGCAGAACACAGGACTCATTCCCTGTCGCAAATTTCTTACCGTACCATCCCAAGTTCCACCAATACCCAAATCACACTGGGCAACCAATGTCAAATATCCCAGCGCGTGAATTACCCGGTTGCGGCTTAGAGCCCGGTGTCCGGAAAAGGGCAAATCAAAGCCATCCTCGGACAGATACAGGATCTGGTGACTTACCGGCTCCCGTTTCAGTTCGTCAGCAACCACGCTGATCACATTGCCGCCGGCATCCAGACAAGCCTGCTGGGCCGCCCGGTCTGCGCCTCTTGCGTTGCCGGAAACAAGGGTGATCCCCTGCCTTGCCGCCTCAATTCCGACTCTTTCAGCAAAGACCCGGTTCTCCTCCCGCAGATCCCGGCTGCCAACCAGGGCAATCGTTTGGGTGGAAAGTAGCGCTGTATTTCCCTTTGCCCACAGACAGCCCGGCGCGTCCAATCTCAAACGCTGCCGCACCGCCGGTGGATACGCATCACTTACCCGGGTGATAGGAATGCAGTTATGCCGTAAGCCCTGTTTTACATACCAGTCCAGCAAATCCTCCTGCTGCAAAAGCTGCAGGATCTGCCGGGCCGTTTCCCGGTCATAACCCAGCGCCACCAAATCCTCTCCCGTCAATTCCCGGGGATGGATTGGCCTTTCCATAGTGCGTACCCGGTTTGCCAGGGTTCGAAACTGCGCAACAGTCAGGGGCTTTCTCTCAGGGTCTCCCAGCCGGCTTGTCAGCAGCAGAAAACCCCGCTCTTTGGCGTTCAACGGAAACGCTTCTTTACCACCGGCGCTTTGACCTGCTCTTCGGTCAAGCTGCCGTCGGCACCCAGAAGCATAGGTGTGATGGTATATTGGGAGAATTTTGCAATCTCATCCAGCTTTGCTTTCTCCGGGAAATTGCCAATGATACTCCAGGCAACACCCTTGCGCTTTGCCCGACCGGTTCTGCCGATGCGGTGCACGTAGTATTCATTTTCCTCAGGAACATCGTAGTTGATCACGCAGTCCACATCATCCACGTCGATACCCCGGGAGGCAACGTCTGTGGCAATCAGGATCGCCAGTTTTCCGTCCCTGTAGCGCTGCATAGTCTTCTCTCGCTGGTTTTGGCGGATATCACCGTGAATACAGTCGCAATCCGCGCCGGCCCGCTGGAAGTCATCACAGAGCCTCTGGCACATATACTTGGTATTGCAGAAGATCATCACCCGCTCATATCCCTGGGTGCGGATCAGCCGCAGCGCGGTCTCCGCCTTTTCAAGAGGGGTAACGGTAATGCAGTACTGATCGATGTCCGGGCGGTCCTCCCGCTTCGGCTCAACAGTGATCTCCACCTCATCCCGCTGATACATCCAGGACACAGTCATAACCTCCTGGGAGATGGTTGCGGAAAACAGGCCTAAATTCTTCCGGTTCTTAACCTTTTCAATGATCTTTGTCACATCCTTGAAAAAGCCCATATCCAGCATCCGGTCTGCCTCATCCAGTACCACAGTTTGGATTTTATCCAGGCGAATATTCTTCCTGTTATAGTGGTCCATCAGCCGGCCGGGTGTAGCAACCACGATCTGCGGCTTCTTTTCCAGCTGCTTTGCCTGTCCTACGATGCCTGCACCGCCATAGAGCACCGCCACGCGGATACCC
>JAZUSG010000012.1:0-3326 GCA_045606605.1 Faecousia sp. | reverse complement strand
TCGTAATCGTCAAAGAAGGTGGACAGATCATAGGAGGGGTAACTGGCGCAGGCAAGGATCTGGCCGGTCTTGACATCCATTGCCACAAGCGCGCCGCCTTCCACGTCGTAGCCGTCCTTGAGCTTGCCGTCCTTATCGGGTTTTTTCAAGTTCTCGATCACAGAAGCCATTTGATCTTCACCGGCCATTTGGATATTCAGATCAATGGATACTTCCACATTGGAACCGGCTTTGGGTTCTTCCCAATACCGGGAGGAGACCAACGTGCCGTCGGCGGTAACGATGTCTTCCCGCCAGCCGTCCACGCCGTGGAGATACTCTTCGTAAACAGCTTCCAGACCGTCCTGACCTACCTGCGCATCCATATCATAGCCGGGGATGGTCTTGTAATATTCCCACTGCTCCGCGTTCATAGCGCCCACATAGCCTAAAATATGGGCGGCATATTTGGTGTTATACTCCCGCACGGTGGAGGCTTCTACCTTCATACCGGGGATGTTCAGTTCCATCACAGCGGAGAGCTCTTCATCGCTGGCATCGGTCAAAAATACAAAGGTAGGCAGAGATTGTACGCATTTGCGCAGGGTCATTTCGTACAGAAGGCCGATGACCATTCGCGCCTCATCGTCTGTCCACTCGGGGGGGATATCATACGCCTCCCGCAGCTTTTCAATCAGCAGCGGCGCGGTGATATCCGAGTCCAGGCCGTCCATATAGTCCAAAAAGATCTGGAAATAATTCTGCCAGGTGGCATTTTGCTGCTCCAGCGTATAGGTAAAAGGCCGCTCCTCCGATACGGGGAAGTGGGAGTTATAGGTGATCTCATTCTCTTGGCAGCGCTTTGCCAGCCGTAGCATATTGTTGTTTAAGTTGTTTGCATTGAGCAGCACCCAGTGGTTAATGACCAGATCGTAACTTGCTCGGTTGCTGACCAGCAGGTTACCGTTTCTGTCCAATATATCGCCCCGGGCAGCCTTCACGCGGGTAAGGGAGGAGTAGGTGTCCCGGTTGTTGGTGCTGCCGCCGGTCTCGATGATCTGCAGATCGTACAGTTTCAGGATAAACAGACCCAAAATAATGACGAAAGCCAACAGGATGATGGTGGCGCGTACTTTACTTATTCTTTCCATGATTGGCCTCCAAAGGCACCGATGGCCTTAAAAACAGGGTACAGGATGGGCACTGCCAGCAAGGACAGGACCGCGGTGATCAAAAATCCGATAATACGGGAGAAGAGCGTAAGCCCCAAAAATACGCCGAATGCGAAATTGGTCAGTACATATAGTACCATAGCGATGGTAACGCACAAATAGGCAGAGGAGAAGCTCTCCTGCAGATAAGCCTGCCGAAAAATGCACACGCCGATACTGAAGAAAGTGATGGCTACCATCGAATAAGGGCCGGGCGCTGTGCCGGAAAAAAGATAAAGCAGGCTGGCAACCAAGGCAAAGACGCTGCCGGTGTGGGTGCCTTCCAATACACAGATCAGGAAAATGGCACAGGGGATCAGCTCTGTGGTGGCGCCAAAGAGCCGGACCTTGCTGAGCAGTACATCCTGCATAACCGACAGAAGTATCAGGATCGCCCCGTAAAAGACCCATTTCAGCAGCGCTTTTTGCTGCTTTTGGGTCAGAACGAAATGACTGACCCAGGAGATACTGGGCTTGTCCTTTTGGAATTCTTGTTTCTTAGCCATAGCGATCACCCGGCATTATACTCGGTTACGATGAAGACCTGCTCCAGACTGCGCACATCCACAGCCGGCTGCAGGAGGGCGAATTTGGCGACACCGGTGTCGTCGAAGCCTGCATCCACCACGTGGCCGATGACCAGGTTGCGGGGGTAGACCGTAGAACCGGTGGTAACCACCTGGTCCTGGTTACGGATGGTGGCGGAGGAGGGCAGGTAGTTCATACGCAGCAGGCCGTCCAGGCCGGATGCGTAACCGCCCTGTACCATACCGCTATGGCCGGATGCGGCGATGGTGGCGCTGATCTCCAAAGAGGAGTCCAGTACGGATTTAACCACCGCATAATTTATACCCACTTCGCTGACAAGCCCCACCAGTTCACCGTAGGCGGTGATGGCGCACATACCCTCGGTAATGCCCACATTCGAGCCTCGGTTGATGGTGAAGGTGTTGCTCCAGTCGGCGGAGCTGGTGGAGATGATGTAGGCATCTACCAGCTTGTAATCCTCGTTGGCATTGATAAGGTCCATTGCTGCCCGCAGCCGTTCGTTTTCCTGCTTGATGGCGTAGGCATCCCGGGCTTCGTCTTCAATGGATGCCAGCTGCTCCTTCAGCGCCTGATTCTCTGCCAGCAGGGATTCGTAGCTGAACATATAATCATAAAGCTGCTGCGCCTGATCGGTCAGCTTGCTGACACCGGCGCGGAAGGGGGTGAGGACACCCTGCACTACCGTTTGGGGCAAGGTAAGACCGGTCAGAGAGCTGACCACAGCCAGTGTGATCGCCAGCAATACGGCGATGACCAGCACCACCCGTATGCGGCTTGTGAAAAAGTGTTTCATAATAAATCCTCCAAAAGCTCCGGGGCGATTTCCTTTAGCATCTGATGAAGCCGGCACACCGGAAGACCCATAACATTGAAGTAATCGCCGCGGATTCCCTCTACAAACATAGCGGCTTTTCCCTGGATGCCGTAGCTGCCGGCCTTGTCCATTGGCTCACCGGTGCGGATATAGGCTAAGATCTCCCGGTCCGTCAGTTCCCGGAAATGCACATCGGCAACCTCGGTGCAAACCCCGGCAGTTTCGCCCTTTAAAACGGTGAGTCCCGTCATAACCTGGTGATCCTTGCCGGAAAGGGCGCGCAGCATCCGAAAAGCATCGTCTTCATCCTTGGGTTTGCCCAAAACTGCGCCGTCGCACACCACGATGGTGTCGGCTGCGATCACAATATCGTCCATCTCCCGGGGTACGGCCTCAGCCTTCAGTCGACTGACCCGCGCCACTTCATCAAAGGGCAGCTTCTTGGGGTCCATCTCCTCGTCGATATCTGCAATTTCAATGACAAAGGGGATGGAAAACAGACCCAGCAGCTCTTTTCGCCGGGGGGATTGAGAGGCAAGAATGAGTTTCATAGGGACTCCTTACAGTAGAAGACGTTATTCCACGCCCCGCAGGTACAGACCGCGGGTCGCTGCGCCCGGGTCAAGGGGGGTGGGGTTGTGACAGGCGGACAGAATCCGGTCTGTCTCTCGGGAATTTTCTGTGGTAAAGTACAGGCGGGTTGCCCACAGACCTAACCGGGACAGATCCTCCTGTCGGTCCAGCCAGTAGAGCTTTTTGCCGTTGAGCAGCAC
>JAZUSG010000011.1:0-14625 GCA_045606605.1 Faecousia sp. | reverse complement strand
GGCATCGTCCAAATTGGCAACGCCTTTATCACAACGGCGGAACAATTCTGCTTTCGTATCGCAGTACTCTTCCATATCCTTGTGGAAATCCAAATGATCTTCTGTCAAATTGGTAAATGCACCCACGGTATAGTGCAGACCGCCTACCCGATCCAAAGCGATGGCATGGGAGGAGACTTCCATAATCACATGGCTGCATCCGGCATCCCGCATCTGCGCCAGCAACGCCTGGAGTTCAAAGCTCTCCGGTGTGGTGCGCTCGGTGGGGATTGTCTGATCGCCGATCATATTTTCCATCGTACCCATCAGACCCACCTTGGCGCCCCGGGTCTTTTCTAAAATGTGCTTTAGCAGCAGCGTGGATGAGGTCTTACCGTTGGTTCCGGTAATACCGACCAGTTGCATTGCCTTGCCGGGATGACCGTAGAAATTCTCACCCAACTGGGCCAGCGCCAACCGATCGGAGCGCACCTGCACGTGGGGAATATCCGCCGCCTGCGGCTGGGCGGTAACCACGACCGCAGCGCCCTTTTCCAGGGCCATCGGAATAAAGCGATTTCCGTCTGCGGCAAAGCCCTGCACCGCCACAAACATACAGCCGGGCGTAACCTTCCGGGAATCATAGACTACAGAAGGAATGTCCAGATCCATCGGCACATTGGCCCTTTGCACATCCATATTTTCCAGTAATTGCTTCAGTTTCATAGTATGCTCCTTTGTGTTGGCCGTCTAATCTGCGGCTTTCGTGTCGGCAAACTCCAGCTTTATCGTCGTTCCCACCGGAACTTGTGTGTCTTTTTCGTAGGATTGCGCGGTAACAGTAGCATCCATACTGCTGTTACCGGTGATGAGAATATATAAACCTAATAGGCCGGCGGCATCATTTGCCTGCTGCCGGGTCATACCGGTAAAGTCCGGGACGGTCACATAGCGTTTTTCCGGCTCTTCCCCCAAGTATAAAAGCATCTGGCTATTCCCCGGAACAGTATTGCCCGCTGCCGGGATCTGACCGGTTACGGTCTCACCCGTACCCACCGTTTCAGCAGTAATTCCCAGTTCTTTCAGCTGTTTTTCAGCTTCTTTTAAGGTAAGTCCCGTAAAATCTGTTACTGTGATCTCCCGTCCGGCGGCATCCTCCTCGGTGTAATTTCTTTGCACTTCCAAATACGGCAGAATATCCGCCATCACCGCGCCTACGGTGGGCGCAGCCATCACACCACCGCAAATATAAATGCCTGTACTGCGAGAGGGAGTGTCCAGCGCTACAAGTACAATATACTCCGGATTCTCCATGGGCGCAACCCCTACGAAGGATACAATTTTATCCTGTACCCGCTGACCGTTTGCATCAAACACATCGATCTTCTCGCTGGTACCGGTCTTGCCACCGATGGAAAAGCCTGCAACCTGGGCATTTTTGGCAGTTCCCTCTTCTACCACCGATTGCAAAAGCTGACACATCGTCTTAGATGTTTCTTCCCGAATCACCTGCCGGATCACGGTAGGTTCCTGCTGCAAGACGGTGTTGCCCTCCGCGTCCATCACCTGAGACACGATATAGGGTTCTATTAAATAACCGCCGTTTACCACCGCTGCGATCCCCCGCACCAGCTGCAAAGGGGTCAGCTTAAAGGTCTGTCCGAAAGAACCGGAGGTCAGCGATGCCGTTCCCCATTTATCGGTATTGGTCACAAGCTCCTTGGAAAAGAAGACGCCCTTGCTTTCACCGGCAAGATCCACCCCGGTTTTTTCCAGAATGCCAAACTTTTCCACATATTCATAAAACCGCTCTCCGCCCAATTTCAGCGCAATATGCGCAAAGGCCAGATTGCAGGAATTTTGCAGCGCCTGGGGTGTTTTTTGCGCGCCGTGACCGGTGGAACGCCAGCAGTGCAGCAGCTGTGCTCTGCCGGGAATCTGCTCTGCGCCCCGGCAGTAAAAGGCCGTTTCCAGGTCAATAGCGCCGCAGTCCAGCGCCGCAGCCATGGTCATTACCTTGAAGGTAGAGCCAGGCTCATAGCCATCGGAAATACACCGGTTTCGCCACTGCTTCAATAGCGCGGCGTTCAGCGCCTTCTGATAGGCTGCTTTTCCGCTTTGGTAATCTTCCGAACCTTCCGGGTAACTCTGATATGCCGCTTTCATTTCATTAAGCTCCGCAGCCACGTCGGTATCCTGTATTTGCGTATAATGGTTGGGGTCGTACCCACCCAAGGTGGACATAGCCAGTATTTCCCCGGTATTGACATTCATAACTATCCCAAATGCGCCGTTTTGCACATCGTACCGGGTAATTGCCGCCTCCATTTGCTTTTCAAGGCAGGCCTGCACGGTCATATCCAAGGTCAGTACCACACTGTCCCCCTGCCGGGAGGCGATGTAGTTTTCATAGGAGAAGGGCATATCCATTTCATTATTGCCCTTGGTGGTAATCACGCTGCCGGAAGAGCCCTCCAAATAACTGTTATATGCCGCCTCGATCCCCTCCGAGCCGGTATTGGAGGCATTGGTAAAGCCAATCACCTGGGAGGCTAAATTCCCATATGGGTAATAACGCTGGGAGCTTGGCTCCAAATGGATACCGGAGATATTCTGCCCATTGATATAGCTGCGGATCTGCGTTGCCGTTTCTTCGTCGATTCTGGCGGCGATTTGCTTGTAGCGCATTTTGGTATCCTGGGACTGTTCATAGATCCACTGGGGATCTAAACCGAGTATCTCTCCCAAGCGCTTACTGATAGCATCTATATCCGCTTTGGACTGTTTTAGCTCATGTGGATCTAAATACACATTCTCCACGCTTTGAGAACAGGCAAGAATGTTCATATTCCGGTCGTAGATCACACCTCTGTCAGCCGTTACCGATGTGGACCGGGTTTGATTGCGCAGCGCCAAATGGGAATAGTACGCATAATCCCGGATCATCAGTGTGCCAAGCTGGGCGATGACCGGGATAAACGCTAAAATTCCAAGGGTTACCGCCGTGACAGTGATCCGCCTGTGTTGACCGGTGTCCATACGCACACGGCTAAACTCCCGTTTTTTCATACGTCTTGTCATTACACTCCGACCTTTCCTAAAAATGGGCAGCAAGGGAATCCCTCGCCGCCCATCGCAGCCTTATTTAAGTGTATTGACAAGAAATGTCTTTATGCAAAGAGGCCTGTTAAAAATGTTCCGATCCGCTGCCACAGCGTAATGGATTCCTGCTCCTGGGGAAGCTCCACGGTAATTGCGATGTGGGGCACTTCCTCCCGGGGTACCATTCCGAGGGCCAGCGCTGTCTTTTCCACCGCTTCCAAATCGCACTGCACTGCATACTCCGCCTGCAGATGACGATTTTCATAGCTTAGCTGCTGGACCTTCTGCTGGATAACGGCTGTCTTCTGCTGCTCCTTCTGCAGCTGATCGACACCCACAAACATCATAATCATCATACACACTGCAACCACCGTTCCCAGTATGGCAACCGGGTCTATGTAGATCCGCTGGATCTTCCGCTTTTTCATTTTCGGTAAGGCAGTGGTGTGCATTTTTTGAGCAGGTGCAAGCTTTTGTGCTGTGCTGCCCTGGGTATATAGGTTAATATACTGAACATCCACACGCTGCGCCATATTACCTGCTCCTTTCTATTATAGTTTTTCGCACACCCGCAATTTGGCGCTTCTGGAACGGGGATTTGCCTCCAGTTCCGCATCTGTTGCCACGATGGGTTTGCGGCTAATCAGCTTCACCAGCGGTTTTTTGCCGCATACGCAAACCGGGAAGCTGGGTGGGCAGGTGCAGCCCTTGGCTGCCTCTGCCATTGCGTTTTTTACGATTCGGTCTTCCAGGGAATGGAAGGTAATGACTGCCAGCCGTCCGCCGGGGTTTAACAGGGGGATAGCTGCCTGCATTGCTTTTTCCACAGAGCCCAGCTCGTCATTGACCGCGATGCGGATCGCCTGGAAGCTTCGCTTTGCCGGGTGCTGCTTTTCCCGCAGCGCCTGGGGCGGCATTGCCGAGCGGATCACATCCACCAGTTCCAATGTGGTTTTGATAGGCGCTTCCTCTCTACGACGGCAGATGGCGGCCGCAATACGGGGCGCATAGCGCTCCTCACCATAATCAAACAGAATCCGTTTCAATTCGTCCTGAGACCAAGTGTTTACCACATCTGCGGCAGTGAGCGCATCCTGATTGTTCATACGCATATCCAGCGGCGCGTCTGTCATATAGGAAAATCCACGCTCCGCATCATCCAGCTGAGGAGAGGATACGCCAAGATCCAAAAGGATGCCATCCACACCGGAAAGGCCAAGATCTTTCACTACCTGCGCCATTTCGCAGAAATTGGAATGGACCAGACTAACACGGTCCTGATAGGGTTCTAATTTCCGGCCGGCAGCCTCCAGGGCAACCGGGTCCCGGTCGATACCGATCAATCTGCCGGTGGAGAGCCGCTGGACAATACAGCTGGAATGTCCGGCGCCGCCTAAGGTGCCGTCCACATAAATGCCATCCGGTTTGATGGCAAGGCCATCCAAGCACTCCTCCAAAAGGACCGAAATATGGTGAAAGGCTTTCATAGTCCGATTGCCTCCAAAGATGCCAGGAGTTTTTCCGGGGTGAGGTTTTCTTCCTCAAATGCCTTAAATTCTGCAGCGTCCCAAATTTCTGCCTGTCCCGCACGACCCACGATCATAACATCCTTGCCGATACCGGCATAGTTCAGCAAAAACTGCGTCAGGCTAAACCGATACTGTTTGTCCGGATTGCACTGGGTGGCATTCATAAAGATCAGACTGGTAGCGGCAGAGCGCTGAGAGATGGGAAGCATATTGTAATTATTGCTCAGGGTGTTCCAGTCCGGGGCGGTATACACCGTAAGACAGCGGTGACCGCAATTGACACCTAAAGTTACAAAAAAGTCTTCGCCCAGCTCCGCGCGCAGCTTTGCCGGCACGAAAAGCCGGTTTTTCTCATCCAGCTTCGCAGGGTACTTACCTATCATTTACGATCACCTCCACTCCATTTTGCTCCACTTTGCTACCATTTTGCTCCATATGTGGATAGTATAAACGATAAAAATTCAAAAAGCAACACTTTTTCTTTAATTTTTTTAAAAAATTACAATATTTTTACCTGATTTTTCTAATTTTAGAACGCTTGTTCTAAATAAACCGAGCAATCGCAACCATCAGAAGCAAACGAGTTTTCCCTCTTCCATTTTCAGGCGGATCTTAGCCGGTTTTTTTGTACACTTTAGCAGATGCATTGCAAGCGGCCCTTCCACTTCCTCCTGCACCAGTCGGCGGACCTGCCGGGCGCCCCCTTGTTTTTGCATCTTCTTCCCCAAAAGCTGGGCAAGCTCCTCGGGAAAAGCAAGCTGGATGCCGTTTATCGCCGCTCTTAACTGTAACTGCTTTAAATACTTTTCCGCAATGCCGATCAGCGCATCCGGTTCCAATCGGCCAAAGGACACAACGGCATCCAGCCGCCCCAAAAATTCCGGGGTAAAATGCTGGCGCAGCGCCTCCATATACTGGCCATCCCGGCCGGTAGGCTGAAATCCCAAGCCGTCACCTTTGAGATTACCACCCAAATTGGAGGTCATAATGATGATGGCATTGCGGAAACTGACCCGCCTGCCGGTAGAATCCGTGAGAACACCCTCCTCCATGATCTGCAGCAAAATCCCTGACACGTCCGGATGGGCCTTTTCCAGCTCATCTAACAGCACCAAACAGTAGGGTCTGCGGCGAACCGCTTCCGTCAGCTTGCCACCCTCCTCGTAGCCCACATAGCCGGGAGGCGCGCCGATCAGACGAGCTACTGCGTGCTTTTCCATAAACTCCGACATATCCAGGCGGATCATAGCATCCTTGCTGCCGTAAAGCTCTCTTGCCAGTGCTCTGCAAAGCTCTGTTTTTCCCACACCGGTTGGTCCGGTAAGCAAAATGCTGGCCACCGGACGATCCTCCTCCCGGATACCGGACAATCCCCGGCGGACACATTCTGCCACCAGCCCCACGGCCTTGGACTGCCCAATGACTTGTTTTTCCAAATTGCTTTGCAGCTGCAAAAGCTGCTCCCGGCGGCTTGCGGTCAAACGGCCCGCAGGAATACCGGTGCGGGCAGAAACCGCCCAGGCTATATCCACCCCGGTAACGGTCTTACTCCGTCTTCCCTCGCCCATCCGGGTCGCAAGACTCTGCATTCTGTCCCTCAGCTGGGCCGCCCGTTCGTAACGGCTTTCCCGGATGGCCTCCTGCAGCTGCTCCTCCAATTCCTTCCGTTGGGGACTCGGGACGGTATAAAGCTCCTCCATACGGGCGTGGGATGCACCTTCATCCAAAAGGTCAATGGCCTTATCCGGCAGATACAGATCCGGCAGATAGCGCACAGACAGACGGATTGCCTCCTGCATCGCCTCTTCGGTGATGCGGATATGGTGATGGCGCTCCAGGCCGGGTTTTAATCCCTGCAGGATGGCCATCGTGGCCTCCGGACTTGGCTCCTCCACCATAACCGGTCGGAAACGCCGGTCTAAGGCCGGATCTTTTTCGATGAATTTTTTATACTCCTCCAAGGTGGTGGCGCCCAGCATTTGCAGTTCCCCTCTGCCTAAGGCAGGTTTAAAAATATTTGCTGCATCGATCGCACCCTCAGCTGCACCGGCACCCACAATGGTGTGCATTTCATCCACAAAGAGGATTACATCCCCCGCCCGCCGGATCTCCGCCAGTACATCCCGCAAACGCTCCTCAAACTCTCCCCGGTACTTGGTTCCTGCCACCAGATTCGCCATATTCAAGCTATATAGACGCTTGTTTTTCAGCTGGGGCGGTACTGCGCCGGCTGCCATACGCTGAGCAAGGCCCTCCGCGATGGCCGTTTTGCCTACGCCCGGCTCACCGACCAGCGCCGGGTTATTCTTATTCTTTCTGCTGAGTATACCGATGACCGTATCGATCTCCCGTTCCCGTCCGATCACCGGCTCCATTGAGGATGCCTTTACGATCAGATCCTCGCTGAATTGTTCTAACAGCTTCGTTGTAACCGCCTCCTTTTGGGGTTTCTGATATTGCGTTTTCTGGTCATTTAAGATCTCTACGGCGTAGCTAAACAGTTCCTCCGGATTGATGCTGCTCAGCAGCAGCAATTCCCTCGCTGCGGTTTTCTTCTGCCGCAGCACGGATAGCAGCACGTGCATTGGCTCTACCCGGCTGCAATTTTGCAATCCCGCTTCCCTGCCTGCGCCTTGCAAAATCCGCCGCATTTGCCCGGAAAATCCCTGGGGCAGCGGCAGACCCGGCGTACCCACACCGTATAACACCGCACAGATCTGCTCGGTAAGTTTCCTATCCATCCCGGCCCACTGCAGGATTTTTCCCACTGTATCCATCCGCCGGGTCATCGCCATCAGCAAATGCGCGCTGCCCACATACCCGTGTCCAAAATCCCGGGCAATCTGCGCCGCTGAGAGTAAAAGTTTTTGTGTTGCTGCACTGTATCGCATAAGTACCTCCTGCCTATCCAAAAATTCTCTCCATCGGCAGGTGGAAATATACAATTGTTTTTTAAAAATACTTGCAATTTATAAAATCCGTGCTAAAATATAGGTGCATTCCCCGTGGAATGGATATAACAAACATATTGGAGGTTTCATCATGGCTTACAAAATCACTGATGCTTGTGTCAAGTGCGGTGCCTGTGCAGAGAACTGCCCCGTAGAGGCTATCTCTGAGGGCGACGAACTGTTCGTCATCGACGCTGACGTTTGCGTTGATTGCGGCACCTGTGCCGACAACTGCCCCACTGAAGCAATCGTAGAAGGCTGATTCTCCGATTTTGCTATCAGCCTGCGTGGCTGGGTCTGCCCAGTACGCAGGCTGATTTTTTCATTACGGGATAGGAGGACCTTATGGAATATCTGCACAACGGATATACGCTAAAATTGTGTCCGGGGGCATTCCCTTTAAGCACGGATTCCATTGCCCTGGGCGGGTTCGTAAAACTGCCCCGGCAGGCCAAGGTTTTGGATTTAGGGTCCGGCTGCGGCACATTGGGTCTTCTGCTATGCGCAAACGACCCCGGCTGCACTGTTACCGGCATTGAAGTGGATGAAAACGCGCACAACACGGCGCTGCACAACATCCAGGCAAATGCCCTTACCTCCCGTCTTAGCAGTATATGCGCAGACCTCAGACACATCCACACAATTCTTACACCAGGCAGTTTCGACTGCTGTGTTTCCAATCCCCCTTATTTTACAGCCGGTCCTATGGGTAAACTCCATCCGGCTGCCCGCCACGAGACCCTTTGCACGCTGGATGAGCTGTTTGCCGCAGCTGCCTGGGCGGTGCGTTTTGGCGGTGATTTCTTCCTGGTGCACAAGCCGGAACGGTTGGCGCAGCTTTGCGCCTGTGCCGCCAATCACAAATTAGAACCGAAGCGGCTGCTGCTTTTGCGCCATCGGGAGCGTGATCCCATCAGTTTGGTGCTGCTGCAATGCCGCAAGGGCGCAAAGCCCGGACTTATCATAGAAGAAGAATGTCTGCAGACCGCAAGCGGAGAACCTTCGGACTATTACCGCAGACTCTACCATATATAGGAGGTAATTTCCCATGCCCGGAATGTTATACTTAGTTCCAACGCCCATTGGAAATCTCTCTGATATCTCTGTCCGCTGCCGCCAGACGCTGGAAATGGCAGATTTTATTGCAGCGGAAGATACCCGCGTAACACTGAAGCTACTAAACTATCTGGGAATCCGAAAAAGCCTTGTAAGCTATTTTGAGCACAACAAAAGCTTTAAGGGCAATGTGATCGTGGACCGGATCCTTGCCGGCGAGACCTGTGCGCTGGTTTCTGACGCCGGCAGTCCTGCAATCTCCGATCCCGGTGAAGAACTGGTAAAGCAGTGCGCCCAGGCCGGTATTACCGTATGTGCCATTCCCGGACCTTGCGCAGTGATCACGGCCCTGAGCATTTCCGGTCAGGCAACCGGCAGATTTTGCTTTGAAGGCTTTCTCTCCACGGCGAAAAAGAGCCGCAAGGAGCATTTGGAGTCCCTCATAAATGAGCAGCGGACCATGGTGTTTTACGAAGCGCCCCATAAGCTGACTGCAACGCTGGAGGATATGGCCGCAGTATTCGGCAAGGACAGACCCATCAGCCTGTGCCGGGAACTGACCAAGCTTCACGAAGAAGTGATCCGCACCACCCTGCAGGGGGCGATCGACCTCTATGCCCAGCAACCGCCCAAGGGCGAGTATGTGCTGGTGCTTGCCGGTGCGCAACCCACCGTCGAGGAATCTGCCACCCCGGCAGATGCCGCGAAACGGGTAGCCGAACTGATGGAGCGCGGTATGAGCCGAAAGGATGCAGTCAAACAGACTGCCCAGGAGCTGAAAATGCCGAAAAACGCGGTGTACGACGCTGCACTTGAAATTTAAAATAAACCTCCCGGATGATGCATAGGCTGATCCGGGAGGGATTTTTATGGTTATGAGCTTTATATGGACCGGTATGGTAGCCATTTCCTTGATCGCCGCCGCGGTGCTGGGAAATATGGGTGCTGTGTCTGCATCGGTGATCAAAGGGGCGCAATCGGGTGTTACCCTGGCGCTGTCTATGGCAGGGGCTATCTGTCTTTGGACCGGTGTGGGAAAACTGATGGAAAAAGCCGGTCTTACTGCCATCCTTTCCAAAATCCTCCGCCCCCTTTTGGGTCGCATCTTTCCCTCCATCCGGAAAGATCCGGAGCTGGAAGGCTATCTCAGCGCCAATGTGTGCGCCAATTTTTTGGGGCTGGGAAATGCCGCCACACCTATGGGAATCCAGGCTGCCCAGCGGTTGGCCCGGGGGCAGAAAGGCGTAGCAAATGACGAGTTATGTAAACTTGTTGTACTCAATACCGCATCCATTCAATTGATCCCGGCTAATGTTGCCGCCGTACGGGCAGGTCTCGGCTGCGCTGCGCCCTTTGACATTCTGCCAGCGGTGTGGTTGACAAGCCTTTGTTCCGCAGGGTTGGGGATCACTGCCGCATGGCTTTTGGGAAGGGTGTGGAAAAAATGACCGATTACATCATACCGGTACTGCTGCTTTTTGTTTCTGCCTTTGCTCTGCGGAAAAAGGAAAACAGCTACGATCTGATGCTGAGCGGCGCGACTGAGGGGTTAAAGCTGCTCTTTACGCTGATTCCGGCGCTCATCTTACTTTTAACCGCCGTTAGTATGCTGCGGGCATCCGGCGCCATTGAGTGGATCAGCCGCCTTCTCTCCCCTGTTTTTGGATTTTTTGGAATCCCACCGGAGACGGCAATGCTGGTGCTGATCCGTCCCATTAGTGGCAGCGCTGCGCTGGCCGCAGGAGCGGAATTAATGGCTCAGTATGGGGTGGATTCCCCGGTAGGACGCACTGCCGCGGTGATGCTGGGCTCTACGGAAACCACCTTTTATACCATCAGCGTGTATTTTGGCGCGGCAGGGATTCAAAAAACCCGCTACACCCTTCCGGCTGCTTTATTTGCGGATTTTGTGGGTTTTTTTATGGCATCGCTGACCGTGCGGCTTTTTATGCAATAAAAAAGAGGAGCACGGTGTGCTCCTCTTTCATATTCAGGATTACTCCTCGTCTTCATCCTCGAAGGTAAACTCCAGGGTCTCACCGCAGTTATCGCAGATGATGCTGCCCTCTTCCAGGGTCTCTTCATCAAAGTTGATGATGTTACCGCAGGTGCACTTTACCTCGTAGATGGTGCTGTCTTCGTCGCCATAGTCGAAGCCTTCATCTTCATATTCGTCGTCATCGTCATAGTCGTCGAAGTCATCTTCGTAATCATCGTACTCGTCATCCTCTTCATCGAGAATGTAGTCCTCAATGGCGTCCAGATCTTCTTCGATCTCGTCCAGCTCATCAGAGATTGCGATGGTGGTATTCTCCACATCGGTCAGCTTCCGGGTAACATCACCCATCAGCTCTACGATTGCAGAGATCAGCTTGCCTTCGGCCTTATCTGTATCCAGTTCCAGGCCATCCATCAAGCCCTTCAGGTAGGCGGCTTTCTCAGAAATCGTCATAGTTATTCTCCTTTATTATGCCTTGGAACGGCCCAGGTATTCACCGGTACGGGTGTCGATCTGGATCTTGTCGCCCTCGTTGATGAACAGGGGAACCTTAACCTCAGCGCCGGTCTCCAGAGTTGCGGGCTTCAGGGTGTTGGTAGCGGTGTTGCCGGCAAAGCCAGGCTCGGTAGCGGTAACGATCAGGTCTGCAAAGTTGGGAACTTCAACGCCAAAGACGTTGCCCTTGTAGCTCATAATGGTGCAGACATCGTTTTCCTTCACGAATGCAAAGGAATCATCCAGTGCAGACTTATCGATGGGAACCAGCTCATAGGTCTCGCTGTCCATGAAGTAGTAGAGGTTACCGTCATTGTAGGAGTACTCCATCTTCTTTCTCTCAACGAAAGCAGTGGGGAACTTGGCAGAGGGGTTAAGGCTCGTTTCAGTCACGCCGCCGGTGATGACGTTTCTCATCTTAACGCGGACAAAAGCAGCACCCTTACCGGGCTTAACGTGCTGGAACTCGATAACCTGCATAACCTTGCCATCCAGTTCGAAAGTTACACCGTTTCTAATATCACCTGCAGAAATCATTTCTATATCCTCCTAAGTGTAGCCCCTGTGGGGCAATATTTAAAAAAGTATTTGTTAACTGATATATTCTAACTGAAATTTACCATTTTTGCAAGGGGAAATGGGAATTTTTTTAAATAATTATCAAATTTTTCGGGCTGAAGGTGATGTTTTCACAACCACTCTCGGTGAGTATCACAACATCTTCGATTCGAACACCGAATTTTCCGGGCAGATAGATTCCCGGTTCGGCAGAGGTTACCGCGCCGGCAGGCATCGGTTTGTCATTGCTGGGGTTGGGGCTGGGGCTCTCGTGGACCTCCAGACCCAGGCTATGACCGTAGCCGTGGCCAAAGTACGGGCCGTAGCCGGCGTCGTTAATTATCTGCCGGGCAGCGCCGTCAATTTCCTTACCGGTTTTGCCTGCATATGTTGCGGCAATACCGGCAAGCTGTGCCTGCAGGACAGTATTATAGACCTTTTCCATCTCCTCGGTAGCGTAACCTACCGCAACGGTACGGGTCATATCGGAGCAGTAGCCGTTATACAGCACGCCGAAGTCCATCGTAATGAAATCGCCCTTTTGGATCACCCGGTCTGTTGCCACGCCGTGAGGCAGGCTGGTGTTGGGACCGGACACTACAATGGGGTCAAAGGACAGACCCTCGCCACCGTTTTTATACAGGCAGTAAATCAACTCTGCCTGCAATTCCTTTTCGGTCATACCAGGCTTAATGCGGGTGCAGATCTCAGAAAACGCCTTATCGGCAATGGCCTGAGCCTTGCGCATATGGGCAAGCTCCCAATCCTCTTTTACTGCCCGGAAGGCGCTGATTTGGGCGTGCATAGGAATCAATTTGGCATTGAGTTTGCTTTCATAAGCATTAAACTCCGCAACGGTGAGGTAATTCTCCTCATAACCGAGGGTCGTGACACCGAAATCGGCAATCGCTTCGTTGATCAGCATCGTATAGGGGTGTTCCCGATCAGTCATAATCACCTGAAAGCCCTTAATGCCATTTTGCGCGGCTTCAATATAGCGGCTGTCGGTAAAATAGCGGCAGCCCTTTTTGCTGACAATGGCTACGCCCTCAGCAATATCGTACTCTGCACCATAATGGCGGCTGTACCGGCTGGTCAGCAGCAGACCGTTTACTTCATCATTTAATAAAGACAGATATTTTTCAAGATTTTTCATAGGTCATTCTCCTTTTTCTTGCGGCAAAAATCCAAGGCATTTCCAGCAAGTGACGTGCCTTCAACCAAAAATTATGGTTATGGATAGCTCTCACCAGTATGGACTGCACACCGGCGCAGTTGGCGCCCAGCACATCCGTGTAGATCTGATCCCCAGCCAGCGCACAGGCTGCCGGCGGCAGATCGTATTTTGCAAGGCATTCCGCGATGCCCTTGGAGAAGGGTTTTTTTGCGTGGGTAATGCAGTCGATCCCCATTTGACCGCAGAAGATCTTTACCCGGTCTTTATGGCTATTGGATACCACGCACAGTTTTATGGGAGATTCAGCCATTTTCTGCAGCCACGCAGCCATTTCCTCTGTGGGTTCATTGGTGGTGTAGGGTACGATGGTGTTATCAAAATCCAGCATCAAAAGGGACACGCCCTTTTCCTGCAGGAGTTTTGGTGTCAGATCGGTTATAGCATCTACGATCACGGTAGGAAGCAGAGAAAAACGCATATCCGAAAACCTGCTTTCATAGGATGTTACAGGTATTGTACCACAGCAGGAGGGATTTGTCTATGTTTTCAGATGTGTTTATGGCCATAACACCCCGGGAAATGCGCCACTTTCTTCCAAAGCGGACGGCTTATATGGCCTGCCACTTCTCCCCCGGCGGTCCTGGTCTTTCGAATATCCCCTGTGCCCTTCCCCCGGATAGCCTTATACTCATTGACGACAGTATGCCGGTACAGGGACACGATCCCAAAGCTGTGATCGGTCAGATAAATGAAATGATCCGCAGTATTTCTGTTAAGGCTGTGCTTCTGGATTTTCAGCGAGCGTTTTCCGATGAATCCTGTGAAATGGTTGGATCTATTGCCGCAAGCTGCGCCTGCCCGGTGGCAGTTACACCGCCCTATGCCCATATTGAGGGGTGCGATCTTTTTTTGCCGCCGGCTGCAGTAAATGTAGCCTTGCCGGACCACCTGATGCCTTGGCAGGGACGCGGGATTTATTTGGAGATTGCTGCGGAACGGGTGCTGATCACAGTTACGGAAACAGGCAGTAAAACACATCCGGATTTTCAAGATACACCGCTTCCCTTAGCGGATACGCGGCTGCACTGCCATTACAATGTTTCTGTTTTTCCCGAAAAGGCAGAATTTACCCTCACCCGCACGCCGGAAGATTTGGCTGCACTGGCACAGGAAGCATATGCGCTGGGCGTACAAGGAGTAGTGGGACTGTACCAGGAACTGCAAACATATAAAAACCCCTTGGGATGATCATCCCAAGGGGTTTATTTTACTTAGAGAGCATCACTTTATCACTGGTAAACTGGCTGCCGCTGGAAGCCTCAAACAGCTGCAGAAGCTGTTCGATGGTGAGATTTTTCTTCTCCTCACCCTTCACGTCCACGACGATCTCGCCCTCGTGCATCATAATCAGCCGGTTGCCCACCCGAATGGCATCGGCCATATTATGGGTGATCATAATGGTTGCAAGATTATCCTTGGCAACCACAGCCTCGGTAATATCCAGCACTTTTCTTGCGGTTTTGGGGTCCAGCGCTGCGGTGTGTTCGTCCAAAAGAAGCAGCTTCGGCTTCTTTAGTGTCGCCATTAGAAGGGTCAGTGCCTGACGCTGACCGCCGGAGAGAAGGCCAACCTTTGCCGTCATTCTATCTTCCAGGCCTAAGTCAAGGATCTTCAGCAGCTCCTTATATTCCTTCCGCTCCTTGGCATTGATGCCTATCCGGAGGGTTCTTCTCTGACCTCTGCGGGCAGCCAATGCCAGATTCTCTTCGATCTGCATGG
>JAZUSG010000010.1:0-5301 GCA_045606605.1 Faecousia sp. | reverse complement strand
CGGTCATTGGGCGGCGGTCCGCTTCTCTCCAGCGGCATTTACGCGGTGCAGCTGCTGCAATGGCTCTTTGGTGAAATGCAGGATATCCGGGGCAGAAAATCTTCCCTGGAGGATGGCACAGAGTGGCAGTATATTTTAACGGGAAAAATGGAAAACGGCGTGCTATTTTCCATTAAAAACAGCACCCGGGCGGTGTTGGACAACACGGCACGGCTTTACGGCACGGAAGGGTATGCAGAGATTCCGGAGTACTGGAAAGCACGGAAAGCGGTATTCTACTGCAAGGGAAAAGAACCGGAGACAATAGAATTCCCCTGCCAGTATGAACTCAGCTACGAGGCAGAGCATATTGCCGATTGCTTCCGGAAAGGCTATCTTACCAGCCCAGTGGTAACCCAGCAGGTGTCCGTTTCCGGCATCGCCGCGTTGGAAGCGGTTAAGCGCCAGTGGGATACAGAAAATGCATAACAAAAGATCGGGTGCTATGCACCCGATCTTTTTATCTTGCTCTGGGGAGCAGTTCTTTTTCAATCACTTCTGCCAGCTTGTTTAGTTCCGCTTCGGTGGTATCCCGGCAGATGGATACCCGGAAACTGCCGTCAATGATCTCCGGCGGCAGACCCATGGCGGTCATCACGTGGCTGCGGTGTCCTTTTGCGCAGGCAGAACCGGCAGATACGCAGATGCCTGCATCCTGCAGGATGTTGATGGAATTTTGGGTAGGCAGTCCCGGAATGGCCAAAGACAGAATATGGGGCGCATCGTGGGCGCCGTTAATTTTTAATCCATCGAGTTTACATAATCTATCCACAAGGCAATTCAGCAAAGCTTTCTCCCGGGCAACATCCGCGGCAAAGGTGGCCTTGCAGGCCTCACAGGCAGCGCCGAAACCGAAAATTGCCGGTGTGCCCTCAGTGCCGCTGCGGAAGCCGTTTTCCTGCCCACCGCCAAAAAGCAGCGGGGGGAATGCCTTCAGCCGGGGACTCACATACAGAGCACCCACACCTTTCGGCCCGTGGACCTTATGGGAGGAAACGGAGATCAGGTCCGCCCCAAGGGTCTTGGCGGAAAAGGGAACTTTCAAAAAGCCCTGTACCGCATCGGTGTGGAAAATGGCATCGGGGGCGAGCCTACGGGTGAGCTTTGCCATTTGAGAAATGGGCATCACCGCGCCGGTCTCGTTATTGACCATCATAATGGACACCAGCGCCGTATCCTTCCGCAGCGCGTTTTTCAGATCCTCTAAGGAAATGTTTCCCAGCGAATCCGGCTGCAGATAGGTAATCTCATACCCTTGGTGATCCAGCTCATTCATACACCGGAGTATTGCGTGATGCTCCACGGCTGTGGTGATAATGTGCCTGTTTCGTCTTCCGTAGCGCCTTATGGTGCTGAAAATGGCCCAGTTATCGGCCTCTGTACCGCCGGAAGTGAAGAATACTCTATCCGGTTCTGCGCCCATAGCGGCGGCAACCTTGTGCCGGGCGGAGCGCAGCAGGGCTGCGGTGTCTATGCCAAAGTCATACAGGGCGCTGGGGTTACCCCAATGCTTTGTCAGCGCATCGGTCATAGCTGCCACCGCTTCCTCACAAGGCTTGGTGGTGGCAGAATTATCTAAATAAATCATCATATGGTACATCCTTTGCTTAGATAACAGAGTGTGATAGATACACAGATAAAGGCCCCCTTGTGTAAAGGGGGCTGTCAGCCGAAAAGGCTGACTGGGGGATTGTTGAGGTGAAGACAACCCCTCCGTCAAAAATCATGGATTTTTGACACCTCCCCTTACACAGGGGAGGCATGGTGCGATGTACATCTATTAAACTGCTTGATCCTTGTAAGCGCAAGAAATTACTTTCCAACGCAAAAGCGTTCAAAAATTCTTGCGGTAATATCTTCCCGGACGGTGTTTCCGGTAACCTCTCCCATAGCTTCCATAGCGGTTTCCACATCGGTCAGCACTGCATCGGGGGTAAGTCCGGCATTCAGACCCTTCAGAGCGGCCAGCATAGCCTCGTAAGCTCTGCGGATGGCATCAAACTGCCGGGGGTTTGTAAGAATCGAGCCGTCACAGGGGGTCTCGTTTGCGAACATCACATCCACCGCATCCGCCAACTGATCCAAACCCGCACCGGTCTTGGTGCAAATGGAGATCACTTGCATAAAGGGAAGGTCAGAGGGGACAACCACCGCGCCCAAATCCGATTTATTGATCAGGGCAATGGCGTTTTCCGCATCCAGGCAAACCTCTATGACCGCTTTATCTTCCTCTGTGAGGGGCTCGGAGCCGTCGCACACAAACAGCACCAAATCAGCGTTTTCTACCGCTTGCTTGCTCCGCTCCACACCGATGGCCTCGATTCGGTCGTCTGTCTCCCGAATACCCGCGGTATCGATCAGTCGCAGGCGGGTAGCGCCCAGCATCACCGACTCCTCCACCGTATCCCGGGTAGTACCGGCAATCTCCGTAACGATCACCCGCTCATAACCGGCAAGGGCGTTAAGCAGACTGGACTTACCCACATTGGGTTTGCCCACGATGGCTGCGGCAACACCTTGTCTTAAAATTCGTCCCTGTCCGTAGGTCTGCAGCAACGCATACAGCTGCTTTGCGCTGGTGCGCAGGGTAGCTGCGTAGCGATCCAGACCAAAATCCTCAATGTCCTCATCGGGATAATCCAGCACCGCGTGGAAGTGGCTGCACAAATCGGTCAGCGCTCCGTAAATGGGCGCAAGCTTCGCTTGCAGCCGACCGCCTACCTGTCCGGCAGCGTTGGCTGCCGCGTCGGCAGTCTCTGCTTCGATCAGATCAATGACCGCTTCCGCCTGGGTCAGATCCAACTGGCCGTTTAAGAACGCGCGTTTGGTAAATTCACCCCGCTTTGCGGGAACTGCACCGGCTGCAAACAAAGCATTCAGGCCTGCCGCCAGTACAGCCGGTGAGCCGTGGCAATGAAATTCTACCGTATCCTCCCCGGTATAGGTGTGGGGCGCCCGGGTATATACGGCCATACACTGGTCGATCACCCGACCCTTTACATCGTGCAGGGTACCCAGCATCAGCTTGCGGTTAGGCGCGTCCTGCAGGGGAATACCACTATTTAATGTAAACACCTGTCCGGCCACTTGGGCGCAGCCGTCTCCGGTGAGCCGCAGAATGCCGATGGCGCTGATTTGACTGCCGGTAGAGATGGCAGCGATGACAGATGACATATTCGTTCCTCCGAAGTCTATACATTATTTATAATAATAGCACCTTCCCCGCCAAAATGCAATTATAAACACTGCCATATATGGGTAAACTAACCGGGAGGTGAGATGATGGAGGGAAAAACCTACTCCGGAGAATTAAATGATGCCAATATCAGCAGCATCTTTTGCGATGCTGCGGATTTTATGCGCAGAGAGCTTCGCTGTGGCGCGCATACCTTGTACGCCTATGCCATCGATGGATTGATTGCTTCTGCGTATGCCTCGGATTATATATTTAAGCCCATAACCCAGCACCTGCAGGGAAGCTCTATGCAGGAGCTTTACCGGCGCGCAATGGATGGTATGATCTATAATAATGTAGCAAAACCCTGTAAGGATCTGGATACCGTCGCCCTTTTGCTGGTAAACGGCTTTTGCGTGGTGCTCTTCCCCGGCGTGGGAGCCATTGCCTTTGAAGTAAGAACACCGGATAAGCGCGGCCCGTCCGCGCCGGAGGTGGAAAACACCGTCAAGGGCGCAAAGGATGCCTTCGTGGAAACGGTGCGTTCTAACACCAGCTATGTGCGCCGCCATCTGCGGTCTCCGGACCTGCGAATTTATGAGACCCAAGTGGGACGACGCTCTCTTACCAATGTCAGTGTCCTTTGGCTGGAGGGGATCACCGACCCGAAGCTGGTGCAGCGGATGAAAGAGCGTCTGGAGAAGATCGATATTGACGGTCTGATCAGCCCCTCTGCGGTGGAGGAGTATGTTACCGGCTCCCGGGCAACGGCATTTCCTTTGATGCAGTACACCGAACGGCCGGACCGCTTCAGCCAGGGGATCCTGGAGGGACGGGTGGGCCTTCTCATAGACGGCCTGCCCCTTGGCTACCTGGCTCCGGCAGATCTTATGTATCTGATGGAAAGCCCCGAGGACCGGGGCAGAGACTATATCGGTGCTTCCGCAGTGCGGATCTTGCGGTATTTGGCGCTGCTGGCAGGTCTGCTTTTGCCGGGGATCTATATTGCCGTTGCTACCTTCCATCAGGCCATCATACCCCTGCCGCTGCTGCTGTCTATTATCGAGAGTAAACAATCCGTCCCCTTTACCACCGCTGCCGAGGTGTTGGGTCTATTGATTGCCTTTGAGCTATTGCAGGAATCGGGTATTCATTTACCCCAAGCCATCGGCCAGTCGGTGTCGGTGATCGGCGGTATCGTGGTAGGTACGGCGGCAGTAGAAGCGGGACTGATCTCCCCGGTGGCGCTGATTATGGTCTCTGTGGCAGGTGTGTGCGGCTTTGTGCTGCCAAACCGGGATTTGGCAAATGCACTGCGTATTTGGCGGTTTGGCATCGCAGCGCTTTCCGCATTTGCCGGCATTTACGGAACGGCAGCTGGTGTACTGATCCTGCTGATCCACCTGTCCGGCCTTCAGTGTATGGGTATAAACTACCTGTCCCACACAGGGAGAGTACTCCGTCGCCGGCTGGTAAATATGAAATATCGCACGAAAAAACTGCATCCCCAAGACAGGAGGAATCAAAAATGAAATGGTTTCGGTGGATTTTGTATGTTACGATTTTGCTAATGCTCTATGTAGCGCCTCTGGAGCGGCTGGATGTGGCAAAGCTTCTGCCTATCCAGGCTGTGGCGGTTTATACCGAGGGAGATTCGGTGGTCTTGGAAACAGACACCGAGAATAAAGGAAAAGGCGCAAGTATCGCAGATGCCTTGCAGGATCTGAAGGAGAACACACCGGCGGTGGTATACCTGGATACGGCAGAGTTTTTAATGGTTTCTGAGTCGGCGGTATCGGAGATGGAAGAAATCAAAAATTATTTGAAGCCGTCTGTCAAAGTGTGCGTCTGTGATGCCGCCGGAAAGGTAAAAGATACGGCAAAATACCTGGATATTCATCGAAAATTACCAAAACTCGAGGACTGGAATGGGTGAAAACTGTTTATGTTGAAAAATAAAGAAAAATAAGAAAAAACTTCTTGACAGGTGGAGGTGGTTGTGTTAGAATGAACAGGCTCACGCGAGAGCGGGAGCGGATGTACCTTGTAAATTGAATAACGCAAAGACGAACAAACACCTTGGACAA
>JAZUSG010000009.1:0-18910 GCA_045606605.1 Faecousia sp. | reverse complement strand
ACAAGTCGGTCAAACATTGAACTGTTCATAACAGATATTATTGATGTAGCTTGTTATGAATGATATCGCTGATACGAACTCACAGACAAATTCCAATTTATCGAATAGAGTAGTTATACTACTTTTACTTACTTTTACCTTGGTTCTGCTCCGTTTGGTTACTCTTTGGCAAACAACAATCCCACCCTATCCGGGGTGGGATTGTTGTTTTAAGTAGTGGCGCGGACTTTTGTGCAGGGATCTTCTTGCAATGTTTCTTGGTGTGTGGTATTTTATTACTGTACTTAATCACCGCTTTTCAGCTGATTAAAGAAAGAGGTATGATACATATGAAGATTATCCCCACTCCGCAAAGCATCACCGAAGCCGGTGGTTTTCTTTCCCTGGATACAATTCTAAACATTTCCGTAGCGCCCGGCAGCGACAAGCGCGTGGTTAAGCTTGCCGCCACCTTAAAAAGCGAGATGGAAGCAATCACAGGTGGTTTTGTTAAATTCACCGTTGCTCCCGTAGCTACAGGCGCTTTATCTGTCTGCCACGGTGAAAATGGCGAAGGCTACCGCCTGACCGTTGCCGAAAATGCCATCCAGGTGGAGGGTGATGGCCCTGCCGGTGCATATTACGGCCTACAGACCCTGCGGCAGATGCTCCACGAGTATAAAGGTCAGCTCCCCTGCTGCCATATTGACGACGCACCGGAATTCTCTGAACGGGGATTCTATCACGATGTTACCCGAGGCCGTGTACCCACTTTAAATTGTCTGTATCAGATCGTAGACGATCTGTCCTATTTTAAGATCAATGCTCTGCAGCTTTATGTGGAGGATGCTTACGCTTTTGAGGAATACGAAGGCATTATGGGCAAGGAAGAAGTGCTCACCGCCCAGGAGATTTTGGCCCTGGACGACTACTGCTATGAGCATTTTATTGAACTCGTCCCCTCTCTTTCCACTTTTGGACACCTGTACAATCTGCTGCAGAGCGACCGGTGGAAGCATCTGTGCGAATTTGAGAACTACAAACCCCAGGCCCATTACTGGATGGAGAAAATGGAGCATCACACCATCGATGTTTCCAACGAGGAATCTATCCGGGTGATCTGCTCTATGATCGACCAGTTTATTCCTCTGTTCCGCTCGGGTAAGTTTAACATCTGCTGCGATGAAACCTTCGACCTTTGCAAGGGCAAAAACGCAGGAAAGAATGCAGGGGAAGAATATTTTAACTTCCTGCTGAAGATCATTCGCCACGTAAAATCCCACGGCAAAACCGTGATGATGTGGAACGATATTGCCCTCCAGCACCCCGAGAAGATCCCCACGATTCCGGACGATACCATTCAGCTTAACTGGATGTATCGGGCAAACCCCAAGGAAGAACGGGTAGAAGCCCTGTACAAGGCCGGAGTCAAGCAGATCGTATGTCCCGGCACTACCACCTGGAATCATTTTATTGAGATCATTGACACCAGCGAAAGCAATATCACAAAGCTTGCCGCGATGGGTAAAAAGTACGGCGCGCTGGGCATTCTCAACACCAACTGGGGCGATTACGGAAACCTGGCCTCCTGGAACTGTAGCCTTTACGGAATGGTACTGGGCGCAGAAAAGGGTTGGCGCCCTGACAGTCCCCTGCCGGAGGATTTTGAAGCCTCTGCCAGCTCCCTTTTGTATAACTCCGACGATGTGAATGTGATCGAACTGATCCGGGCCTTGGGTCGCTGCGACAACACCTGTCCCTGGGGCATTCTGGTATACTGGGACAGCATCAGCACCCGTGACGGAGACAAGGCCGCGCTGAAGTTCGATATTGACCAGGTCCGGGAGAATGTAGATATCACCGCGAATATCCAAAAGACGCTGGAATCCCTTGCGGAAAGCAGCCCCCGTTTTGCTGATCTCATTGTGGCCTGCCGGGGTATCCGCCTGATAAACTGCATCGTTCTGCGGCTGCGGAAGAAACCGGATTATCAGCAGCTGACCGAAACCGAGACATTCCTGGAAGATTACAAATCCGCCTGGCTGCGTCAAAGTAAATACACCCGCTTTGACCTTTTGGAAGAATTCATCCGGGGTCTTGCAACCACCGAAAAGAGAAGCCTGGAGCCGGAAGAAGGTTAAGAAAAGAAACGCACATCCAGCATTTTGCCGGATGTGCGTTTTCGCAAAAGGCTATCTATAAAATGCCACTTCCCTTTTGCGCCGATTTGTGCTAAAATCGTGTTTATCTTACAAAACCTACGAGGATATTTATGAAACGCTACTTGATTTTGCTGCTTGTGTTGTCCTTTGTGCTGACCGGCTGTATCACAGTTTTACCGGGATACACCACAGAAAGCACCGCGGATACCGGCAGTACCGCTACAGAGGGTTCCGAACCGGGAATCACCCCCGGCTGGAATACCGAAGCGGAGCAGACCTTCTATATAAATCCGGACGGAAGCCACCACACCGGTTGGCTGGAGCTGGACGGCACCCGCTACTACTTGGATAAGGATGGCGTGCTGCAGACCGGCTGGCTGGAGCTGGACGGCGAGACTTATTATCTTAAGAAAGACGGTTCTATTTCCCGGGGAAAAGTAACCCTCAATAACCGCACCTACTACTTCACCTCCACCGGCGCAAGGATCATCCTGACTAACCCTTGGAACTTCCTGCCTTCCGACTACGAGCCGGATCTTGTGGTCGCCGAGGACGGATACCGGGTAGACCGCAGCTGCAAGGCAAGCCTCTTGCAAATGCTCCAGGATTGCCGGGATGCAGGTTTTGACGCAAGAATCACCTCCGCCTACCGGGATCAGGAGACGCAGATTGAACTGTATAACAACAAGGTTTGGTATTTCCTGAACCGGGGATACGAAGAAGAAGCAGCCCGAAAGGAAGCAGCTACCATCATCGCCGTGCCCGGCACCAGTGAGCATCAGCTGGGACTTGCGGTAGATTTGGTAGACAGCAGCCACTGGGTGCTGGACGAGTCCCAAGAGGATACCCCCGCCCAAAAATGGCTGATGGAGCACTGCTGGGAATACGGCTTTATCCTCCGCTATCCAAACGAAAAAAGTGACCAAACGGGCATTATTTATGAGCCGTGGCACTATCGCTATGTTGGTGCGGAACTGGCTAAGGAGCTGCACACCTCCGGCCTGTGCCTGGAAGAATATCTGAGCGCATTATACTAAGGAAAATGGCACCTGCCCAAGGGCAGGTGCCATTATTTTTATTTGCCTGCAATGGAAAGGTTTTCCACCAGTACACTGGGCGCGCCAAATCTGCCCATACCAGGCAGTTCCAGGTTGGAAGCCAGCGCAGTGATGTCTTTCAGTAAATCATAAAAATTACCGGCTACAGTGAAGGATTTTACATATTCTGCCTTCTTGCCGTCGCGGATCATAAAGCCGCTTGACTGCAGAGAGAAATCGCCAGAGATCGGATCTGCACCGGCATGCAGACCGGCCAGCGAATTGATGTACACACCCTCGCCTGCTTTTTCAAGGAGCGCTGCCTCTGTAATTTCACCGGGTGCAAGATACATGGTAAACGGACTGACACGCACACTGCCCGCATAGCCCGCCTTGGCCGCATTGCCGGTGGTCTTCTTGCCGGCAACGGCAGCGGTCTTCAGGTTATACAGCAGGGTCTTAAACTCACCCTTTTCAATTACATTTTTACAGTAGGTGGGACTACCCTCCGCATCAAAATTCCGGGCCAGCAAATTGGTCTTATAGAAGGGGTCGTCCACCAGGGTTACCAAGGGGGATGCCACGGTCTGTCCTTCCTGCCCTGCCAGCTTACTCAGGCCCTTTTGGGCAGCCTCAGACGAGAAGATGGACGCGTAAGTCTGCAAAAGACTACTCATAGCCTCCGGATCAAACACCACCGGGTACTGGCCCGTGGGCGCGGGCTCACCGCCTAACTTCTGCAGCGCAGTTTCCACAGCCTTGCCAGCCAGTTGATCCTGATCAATGGTATCCATTTTTCCCAGCTTGATCTGGAAATCGTTAGCCATTTCCTTACCATCGGAGACTACTGCCACAGCGATCAGACCGGCCAAAGAATTTTTGCTGTACAAATCAAGACCCTTGGAATTAAAGATCGCCAGTTCAGACTGCTCTGCAACGCCTTGGGTCTGGCAACCGTCGATCACAGCCGGATTTGCCTTATAAAGCTTTTCCTGGGTATTGAGTACCGCAGAGATGATCTCCTCCGTTGCAGGAAGGGGGAACGAACGGTCCTCCAAAGGCAGGTATGTCTGTCCACCCTCACACAGGAACACTTCCTCTTCCGCTTCTAAAACGGATGCGTTGGCTGCAGCCCGTTCTACCACCGATGCTGCCTGCGCAGAACTCAGATCCTCAGTAGACGCATATCCCATTTTCCCGTTTACGATACAACGGAAGCATACGCCGCCTTCTTTAGAGGCCGTAAACTGGTTAATCTCATGCTGAAACGCCTCGACGCTGGTAGATTCGGTGCTTTGATAATAGAGTTCATATTCGGTAATGCCCATTTCCTGACAATGCGCAACGACCGCATTCTTAAAACTGATGTAATCCATAGTTTCTCCTCCTTATCTGCCGCCGACGGTGATCGTAGACACGCGAATCAAAGGCTGACCTACATTGGTGGGAACGGAGCCACTGCTGGAGCCGCACATACCCTGACCCATATCTAAGTCTGCACCTACCATATCGATGTTCTCTATGACCTCGCTGCCCTTGCCTACCAGGCTTGCGCCACGGACAGGCTCACAGATCTTACCATTCCGGATCATATATCCCTCGTTAACAGAGAAGTTAAACTCGCCGGTAACGGGGTTAACACTACCGCCGCCCATATCCTTGGCATACAGACCGTATTCGATGGAAGCGATGATGTCCTCGTTTTTATCTGTACCGGGGGCGATGTAGGTATTGGTCATTCGGGAGGTGGGGGTATAAGCGTAGCTCTGACGGCGGGCATTACCGGTGGAAGGCATCCCCATACGGCGGCCGTTGAATTTATCGATCATATAGGACTTCAAAATACCGTTTTCGATCAGCACATTCTTCTGCGCCGGTGTGCCCTCATCGTCAAAATTGATAGAGCCCCATGCATTGGGAATCGTGCCGTCATCGATGGCGGTAACCTTTTCGTTTGCGATCTTCTGTCCTAACTTGCCCACAAACTGGCTTTGTCCGAAAGCCACGGAACTAGCCTCCAAAGAGTGGCCGCAGGCCTCGTGGAAGATAACACCGCCGAAGCCGTTATCGATGGCAACCGGCATCACACCGGCGGGACAATAGCCTGCACCGGCCATAGTAACCGCTTGCTTGGCAGCGCGGAGGCCTACCGCCTTGGGATCGATGATGTCGAACATCTCCATACCCATACGGCGACCCGGACGGAAACCGCCGGTTTGGGCGCCGTCGCCCTTATCTGCCACCGCCTCAATACCCAAACGCGTGCGAATCTGCCGATCCTGCGCATAAACGCCCTCCGTATTGGCAATCAGGATGTTGTGATCCACATCCATCAGCATACCGGATACCTGATTGATGCAATCGTCATACTCCTTAGCTGCAAAATAGGCATCCTTTAAAACCCGGATCTTCTCGTTATTGGATACGGAAGTGGGTGCGATGCGAACAGGATGGACATCTCCATACAGTCGCTCCCGCAGAACGATATCGATCTGCGCCGTTCCTTCTCCCAGTGCATCCGCTGCCTGCTTGGCGCACCGCAGCAGGCCTTCCCGGGAGGTATCGACCGTGGATGCCATTACGCTGCGCAGTCCCTTATAAACCCGGACGGCCGCGCCGGCAACGGTGGTATCGGAAATGGTATCCACTTTGCTTGCGATCATATTGATGGTATGATTTAAGGTGTGTTCCGCGAAAATTTCTGCATAATCAGCACCTGTGCTGATGGCTGCCTGCAAAACCTCCGCGCAAAGTTCTCTTTTGAGCATATAATCGCCTCCTTTTCTTTTTCTATTCTATCATCCCCCGCCGCAAATTACAAGGCAAATACTTTACTTTTTACAAAGCAAATGCTATAATACTACATAAGTGCACACAAAGGATGTGAGTCTATGAAAAAAATTATCCCTTATATTCAAAAATACCTAAGACCCGCTTTGCTTGCGTTTTTTGCCGCTATTTTTTTGATCAGCGCCGGTGTCTTAGTAGATTATTTTATTGATTCCAATAAGCAAAAAGGCCAATTCGACGAATTGTCAAATTTGGTAAATAAGGTGCAGCAGGAAATGACCACCCCCCAAGGAGATGGCAATGCCCCTGCCGTGCCGCTTTCCAAGTATGTGGAAGTAACAAACCCGGAAACCGGCAAGAAATTTATGGCTTTGCGGGAATACGCGGAAATCTATAATATGAACTCCGATATGGCAGGCTGGATTAAGATTGATGGCACCAACATTAACTACCCGGTTATGCACACACCGGATCGGGTGAATTATTACCTGAAGCGGGACTTCTATAAAAACAGCAGCCGCCACGGCTCTATTTATGCCGCAGAAAGCGCAAGTCTCACAATGCCTTCCGACAACATCACCCTTTACGGCCACAAGATGGCCGACGGTACAATGTTTGCCTCCCTCCACAAGTACCAGGACAAGTCCTTCTTTGAGGCGCATCCCCTGATTCAATTTGACACCCTTACCGAGCATCACACCTATCAGATCAGCTATGTGTTTATTATCAGTGCTGCCCCGGATACGGACTTTGCCTACCACATTTTCTCCGACGGTACCGAAAAAGAGTTTATGGATTTTATCGCCAACTGCAAGGCCCGGGCACTGTATGACACCGGTTCGGAAATTGTGTACGGTGACAAACTGATTACCCTCTCCACCTGTGAGCACAATGTAGCTAACGGCCGCCTGGTAGTGGTTGCGCGGCGAATCGGCTAATCGTAAATATTCTGTCTAAAACACTTGCTTTTTATATTTTTAACTGCTATAATGCCCTGCGGTGATTAACTATTTTAAGGAAGTGTACATATGGACTACGCAAAAGAATCCCTGCGCCTGCATAAGGAATGGGGCGGAAAAATTGAAGTGGTCGCAACCGTTCCGGTAGCCACTAAGGACGACCTCTCTTTGGCTTACACCCCCGGTGTTGCTCAGCGTTGTTTGGAAATTCAAAAGGATGTAAACAAGTCTTACGAACTGACCCGGCGGCACAATCTGTGCGCGGTCATTACTGACGGCTCTGCGGTTTTGGGACTGGGTGATATCGGCCCGGAAGCCGGTATGCCGGTTATGGAAGGCAAATGCGCTCTGTTTAAGGCATTTGGCAATGTAGATGCCTTTCCCCTGTGCATCAAGTCCAAGGATGTAGACGAGTTTGTCAATGCGGTGTATCTGATCTCCGGCTCCTTCGGCGGTGTGAATTTGGAAGACATTTCCGCACCCCGCTGCTTTGAAATCGAACGCAAACTGAAGGAAAAATGTGATATTCCCATTTTCCACGACGATCAGCACGGCACTGCCGTTATTACCCTGGCCGGTCTTCTCAACGCCCTGAAGGTCGTTGGCAAGAAGAAAGAAGATGTGAAGATCGTAACTTCCGGCGCCGGCGCGGCTGGCATTGCCATTGTAAAACTTTTGCTGTCCGCCGGTTTCCGCAATGTGATTATGACCGACCGCACCGGCGCTATCTATGCAGGCCGGGAAGGTCTTAACTGGATCAAGGAAGAGATGGCACAGGTAACCAACCTGCAGAAGCAGCAGGGCTCCCTGTCTGATGTGATCCGGGGCGCAGATGTGTTCATCGGCGTTTCCGCTCCCGGCACACTGACCACCCAAATGGTCAAGACTATGGCCCCCGACGCCATTGTATTTGCCTGTGCAAATCCCACGCCGGAAATTTTCCCCGCGGATGCAAAGGCTGGCGGTGCCCGGGTGGTCTCCACCGGCCGCAGCGACTTCCCCAACCAGATCAATAACGTGCTGGCTTTCCCCGGAATCTTCCGCGGCACATTTGACGTAAAGGCATCTGAAATCAACGAAGAAATGAAGCTTGCCGCAGCCTATGCTTTGGCTGATCTCATTTCTGACGACGAGCTGAATGAAGATTATATCATTCCCGCCGCTTTCGACGAGCGTGTAGGACCTGCCGTCGCCAAGGCTGTTGCCGAGGCTGCAAGAGCTACCGGCGTTGCCCGGGTCTAAAATATAATAGCAAAAATATACAGCCGGGTGGGTGGGGATTTTTTACTGTAAAAACTTATTTACCCCAGAATTCCTTTGCAACTTCTACGATGTGGTCTGCGCACAGACCAAACTGCTTCAGCAGATCCTTAGCGGGACCGGAGTGGCCGGACTCGTCGTTCACACCGATACGCTTAACGAGAGTGGGGCACTTCTCGGACAGGACGCCGCAAACAGCCTCGCCCAGGCCGCCGATGATGGAGTGCTCTTCGCAGGTGATAACCTTGCCGCACTTTTTAGCAGCAGCGATAACCAGCTCCTCGTCCAAGGGCTTAATGGTTGCCATATTGATAACCATTGCGTTGATGCCCATTTCGGCCAGCTTTTCACCGGCTTCGATGGCTTCGTAGGTCAGCAGACCGTTGGCAATGATGGCTACGTCAGTACCCTCGCGGAGCACTTCGCCCTTGCCGATTTCGAACTTGAAGTCTTCTGCGTGGAATACGGGCACAGCCAGTCTGCCAAAACGCAGGTAAACAGGGCCATCCATCTTGTATGCAGCCTCTACGGCAGCCTTAGCCTCGATATCGTCTGCAGGGCAGATGACGGTCATACCGGGGATGGAACGCATCAGTGCGAAGTCTTCGCAGCACTGGTGGGAAGCGGCGTCTTCACCGACGGAGATACCGCCGTGGGTAGCGCCGATCTTCACGTTCAGGTGAGGGTAACCGATGGAGTTACGAACCTGCTCGAAAGCGCGGCCTGCAGCAAACATTGCAAAGGAACTTGCAAAGGGTACCAGACCGGCAGTGGACATACCGGTAGCCATACAGATCATATTGGCCTCGGCGATGCCGCAGTCAAAATGACGCTCGGGGAAAGCCTTCTGGAAGGTGCCGGTCTTGGTAGCGCCCGCCAGGTCAGCATCCAGAACTACTACGTTATCATACTTTTCGCCCAGTTCCTTCAGGGCGTTACCGTAACTGTCGCGGGTTGCGATCTTCTTCATCTCTGCCATAATTATGCCTCCAATTCTGCCAGCTTGGCCTTCAGCTCGGTCATTGCCTGCGCGTACTCAGCATCGTTGGGAGCCTTGCCATGCCAACCGGCCTGGTTTTCCATATAGGAAACGTCCTTGCCCTTAACGGTCTTCATTACGATTGCAAAGGGCTTACCCTTGGTCTGTCTTGCCTGGTTGAAAGCAGCTTCCAGCTCGTCGAAGTTGTGGCCGTCAACAGCAGCAACTTCAAAGCCGAATGCAACCAGCTTGTCCACGATGGGATAGGGACTCATAACATCAGCAATATTGCCGTCGATCTGCAGGCCGTTGTTATCAACGATGATGCAGAGGTTGTCCAGCTTATAGTGGGCAGCTGCCATGCAAGCTTCCCAAACCTGGCCTTCCTGAATTTCGCCGTCGCCCAGCAGCGCGTAAACGCGGTTAGCCTTACCGGTGTGCTTAGCAGCCAGTGCCATACCGGTAGCAACAGAAACGCCCTGACCCAGAGAACCGGTGGACATATCTACGCCGGGAACCATATTCATATTGGGGTGGCCCTGCAGGTAGGAATCAATGTGCCGGAAAGTGGGCAGATCCTCTACGGGGAAGTAACCACGGTTAGCCAGCACGGAGTACAGGCCGGGTGTGGTATGACCCTTGGAGAGAACAAAACGGTCCCGATCTTCCCACTTGGGGTTCTTGGGGTCGATGTTCATTTCCTTAAAGTACAGATAGGTATACACCTCTGCAGCAGACAGGCTGCCGCCGGGATGGCCTGCTTTTGCGCCGTAGGTGGACTCGATCACACCCATACGGACCTTACAGGCAGTGATTTGCAGTTGCTTCTTTTCACTGGAAGTCATGGTGTTCCTCCTTGTTTTATCTAACCCGTCTCCCGGGTCTTGGATATAATATGTTTGATTGCCAATGGCCGCAATCATCTATGCTATCTTATCATTAAAACAGAAAACTTGCAAGCTTTTTACCACATTTGGCAGAAATAATTATTTCTCGTCCCGTTCCGGACGGAATACAACGTATTTAAAGTAAAGAAACTCCAAAACAAAGTTAGTGACCATTGTCAGGCCTTCCACCAAATACCCGTTCCATCCGCTGCTTGCCGCCAGCTGACCCAGCCAGGCAGACAGGGGCGTAAATACCAGGTAAAAAGTTGCCACCTTCAGCATAGCAATGGGTACATTGGCCGCAGACTGGAAGGTGTATTTCCGGTTTAATGTAAAGTTCCACAGTATGGACAGAATCAGCGCCGCAATATGGCACAGCCAATACATCTCGGCCCGTTCTGCGAACAACAAATTGTACAAAAGCGCAAAGCTGATGGCTTGAATCACTCCGGCAGAAACGGAAAAGGCCGTGTACTTCACCACTTGCCACAGAGACTGTTTTTTCATTTCCCTCTCCCCTTTCGTTTAGGTAGCAAAGCGCCCCTGCCGATTGTAGCAGGGGCGTCTTGTGTAAATGTTACTCAAAATTTTTCCAAACTCTCTACATTGAGAATGAACACAGTAGCGCCGCCCACCTGTACTTCTTCCGGGAGGCTCATATTGCCCACGCCCACACCGTAGGAAGCGGTGGCAGGCTGAACCTGTTTCCGGGAGGTGCAGCAGGTTTTCAGAATCTCCACCGCCTTGGGTGCATCCTTATCCTCTGTACCAATCAAAAAAGTGGTATTACCTACCATCAAAAAGCCACCGGTGGTGGAAAGGCGGGTAACGGTAAAACCGGCATCGGTCAACGCGCAGGATGCTTTTGCACTGTCATCATTGTTCACAATTGCAAGAATCAGCTTCATAATGTTTCCCTCCAATAATTTGTTTTAGGTGTAACGGCCCAAAATACTACGGCTGACAGAATCCAGCTTATTGACATCCGGAATCTCATAGCGGTTATCGTTTGCATCCCGGATCAGCATCCGGTATTCCTGGGTCAGGCTAAAGCCCTGGCGCCAGGTGCGCATTTCGATATTGACCGGGCCACGCTCTGTAACTGTATACAGGGTAATGCCGTCGGACCGCTCTTCAAAGTTTGTTATCTTCAGGATCTTGGGAATCAGGTAGTACTCTGCAAGGCACGCTTCAATAATCTTGCGCTGCTCGGCAGGCAAGGTGCTCAAATCCCGGATCACAGCCTGCTCCACACCGCTTTCATCCAAAAGGGCAATGTATTTTTCCATACCGGTAATGGGAAACAGCCGGCGGGGCTCCAGGTTTTCAAAACTTCTTCCGTCAAACAGTTTCATATCCACCAAGGTTAAATCCTTGCGGGTAAACTGCGCCATATCGAAGTCAATATAAATCCGTTCCATTATTCAAACCTCTCTTCCTTTTTCGTCTTTTCCAGTTCGGCAGACATCGTTTGAATTTGGACCAGCTTGTAATACTTGCCCTTCTTTTCCAGCAGTTCTTCGGGCGTACCCATTTCCAGAATCTTACCCTTATCCACCACGATGATCTTATTGGCTCTGCGCAAGGTGGACAGGCGGTGGGCGATCATTAAAGTAGTCCGGCCGTGGATCAGATTTTCAATTGCCTCCTGAATCAGGTGCTCCGTTTCCGAGTCCACGGAAGCGGTAGCTTCGTCAAACAGCAGGATGCTGGGGTTTTTCAGCACCGCACGGGCAATGGACAATCTCTGCCGCTCACCGCCGGAGAGGCCAATGCCCCGTTCACCCAAAACGGTATCATAGCCGTCGGGCAGTCGGGCAATAAAGCTATGGGCGTTGGCAACATCCGCCGCGTGCAGAACCTCTTCCACCTGCACGTTATCGCTACCAAAGGCAATGTTCTGATAAATGGATTCGTGGAACATTGTGGGTTCTTGCTGCACATAGCCAAGCTCAGAACGATAGAAGGTCATATCGATATCCCGGATGTTGATGTCATCCACCAAAATCTCGCCTTCATAGTGGTCATAGTACCGCATCAGCAGGTTGATCAGAGTAGATTTGCCTGCGCCGGTGGTACCGACAATGCCCACAATATCACCGGGCTCAATCACAAAGTTGATATCGGTAAGGGTCTTTTTCGCCCGTTCGAAGGAGAAGTTCACGTTTCTGAACTCGATCTTGCCCTTCAGCTTTTCCGGATGTTTGCCGGCAGCAAAATCGTTTTCAGGCTCGGCGTCCATAATGTCCATCAGTCGCTCTGCAGAGTTCAGGGCATTCTGATAAGCATCGTTTAAGTTTGCAAAGAAGTTTACCGGGCCGTAGAACATAGAGGTGTAAGAAATAAAGGACACCAGAAGACCCGGGGAGATCACATCGGGGTTATTGATAACCTGAGAACCGCCAATGCCCCAAATCAGCAAAGATCCGCAAGAAATGAAGAAACCTACCACATTGGGGAACAATGTAATGATCTTAGATGCCTGAAAATGGGTTCTCAGCAAAGAGTTGTTGTAAGACATGAACTTATCCACGGTCTTTTTCTCATTGGCAAAGGCCTTGATCACGCGGATACTGGGAATGGTGTCTGTCAAAAGGCCGGTTACCGCAGACCAGCGCCGCCACAGTCTTCTGTAGAAGGGTCTGATCTTTTTGCGGAAGATCCGGGAACCTGTCACGATCAGGGGCACCGGGATCAGGGTCAGCAGAGCCAGCTTCCAGTTCATTGCGAACATAATGATCACAATGCCGACCAGCAGGAACAGCTGCACCACAACCTCCTGGCTGATACGCAGGATAAAGCTTTGAATGGTTTCGCAGTCACCGCTGATACGGTTGATAATCGAACCGGTGGAGGTATTATCATAAAACCGCATAGGCAGTCGCTGTGCTTTCTCATACACGTCATTGCGGAGCGCTGCAACCGCTTTGTCACCGCTGATCTTCAGGTGATAGGCGCGGAATGTACCCACGCCGTACTGAACAAGGTGCGCAACGAGCAGTACGACCACGCAGGTGATCAGGCCCGAGACCGAACGGTTGGGCAGCACATCGTCCACCAGCATACGGGTCATATACGGAGGTACCAGCGACATACCGGTGGTAACCACCGACAAAAGCAAGCACATCAGGAGCACCCATTTCACCGGCAGAATGTATTTAACCAGCTTGCTCAGGAATTTGCCCTTTACCTGACAGTTCATACAGGGCGCGCCGGGACGGAGCAGGGTTCTGCCGCACTTGGGGCAGACACCAAACTGTTTTTCAAAGGCGATCTCAGCAATGATCCGCTCCTCTTCCATATCGTTGCCTGCAGCGACATTGGAGATAAAGGTAGCGGCCGCATCGAAAATGATTGCTTCCCGATAGGAAAAACGCAGGAAGTTGATCCGCTTTTCCGGCTGATCTTCCTTTTTTCCATCTGTTTGTGCTACGGTGAAGATCAGCATTGCATTACTGTAGTAACGCTTTACACAGGCGCTCTTGATCTGCGAGAATTCACAGATCTTGACCCCGCTCTCCAGGGTTTCGTCAAATCCGTAAAGCCGCTTATCCGTTACGGCCAAAACAGAACGGGCGTAGTGATTTTTTAGATTCAAATCGCCCACAACCGCAAATTGCAGCCGCTCATCCTGAGCGAACACCTGCTCAAACTTTTCAAAGTCCTCCGGTTTCAGCTTTTTATTGGCAGCAAATTGCTGTCCTCTGAAGGGGGGATTGACACTCACGCAAACCTCAGCGCGAAGCTGGGTTTCCGGTGTGTTCGCCGGGTCAGGCTCATCCTTTTTATGTAGCGGCTGCGCTTTTGGAATCGTTTTATTTTTCATACTTGCATCCTCCATTCGTCCGTTGTCTATATGCAATTACGATCGGATACTGTTCTGTGGGGTGCAAAACCGGCCTTTCAGTTCTGCAAACAGTATGGTAAATACATACTTATTTGGGTTAGTCTACCACGAAAAAAGCCCAATTACAAGCGGTATTTTTCATAATATTGCTATAAATTTTTTATGCAAATGGGCAAGTTTTACAAATTCAAAGACGCGCTGCGTTTTTGCAGCGCGTCTTTTGTTGATTATTTGCGGATTTGCTGATACTTTTCAAAGAATCGGGCGCCTAAAATATGCAGGGATTCTCTGCAGAAATGATAGTAGTCTCCACCGCCCATTACTGCGCGGTTGGGAAGGAGTCCCTCCGTATCCACATAGCCGCCGAGGGTCTCAGACCACTCCCGCACTGCCTGCAAAATCGCACCGCAATTTACCGGGTCTGCAGCCACATTATCGTCGGTAAAGCCGCAGGCAATTACCGGGAATTGCACCTGTCCGAGGCGCTGGTACAAATCTTTCGTCATAGCCTCCAGATTGTCCTTGTGAACCCGGTACCGCCGTTGTGCATCCCACTGGGGGCACTCATCCGCATCGTGTTCGCCCTGAGACCACAGCATAGCAACCACCCGGTTTTCCGGATTTAAAGACAGTGCCTCCCGGGTCATCGACACCATACGCTCGTGCATACAGTTGCCAACGCCCCAATCGGATCTCAAGAAGCAGGTGCTGCCGTAAGGGGTATAAACGATCAGAACTTTTCTGCCCTCTTCCAAATAATTTTGCGCATACTTTTCGGCAAATTGCAAAGCAAAACAGCCCATTTTCTCCCCATTTACCACCCGTTCATCGGCTATGGAAATGAAGGTCTTTTCCGGCTTTTTCATTGTCAGCTGCAGCTTGCCATTTTCCTGGATGTGGGCAAATTCCGCATCATCGGTCATCATCATAATGCGGGCATCCGGCTCATATTCCCGGGTAACAGGGCCTACGCCCTGTCCTTCGGCATTGGACTGGCCTGCCAGAATAATGATATCATAGGATTCCATTGGGAAAACGCTCCTCTTTTGCTGTGTTTTACTCGGCCTCGACAGTCTCTGCCGCAACCGCAATTACTTCTTCTGCAGCTTCTGTATCTTCCGCTGCAATTTCAGATGTCTCTTCTGCTGCAGGCAATTCTTTTGCTGCAGCTTTTTGAGCAAGATACTTCTTAATCAGTATGTAAGCCACCAGCAGCACCACTGCTGCAGCCACCATCACACCGGTTCTGATCCAAAGACCTGTGGCAAATTTGGACAGGAAGGAGCCTACCAAATCGCCCACCATCTCCTGAGACGGGATCATAGCAACAACCGCAGAACGGGCTACGCTCAACCCAGCGCAGGTGAGAAGACCAAAACCGGAACCGATGAACAGATCGGTCGCCAGCCAGCGGAAACCCCGGAAGCCGGGTAAGCGGCACAGGAAAATCAGGCCACTGATTACAACGATCACCGCCACGATGATTGTCTTGATTGTTCCCACATTTGCTAAGATCTGGAATGCAATTTCCATTTCGGGAGTCTGCTGCATAAGCTGATCCTTGATTTCCTCCGGCTTAGGAAGGGCCTTTACGATCTCCTCAGCGTTCTCCTCCACTGCGCCTGTGATCTGGCTCTTGAGTTCTTCCACATCAATCTGTGTGCCTTCAGGCGCGATCTCTTGTGCGATCTGCACGATCTCATCAATGTTCTCGTTCACGATCTTCTTGACCAGTTCCGCATTAAACTTGGCATCCTTGCCACTACCGGAAAAGGCGTTGGCTACATCGCTTGTATAGGCGTCGATCAGTTCCTTTGCCGCATTAGAGGACAGGATCTGTTCCAAAACTTCCTGGCTGACATCCTGACCTAAGAACTGACTGAGCACATCTTTGCCAATATCCTCAGCTGCATCTGCAGATGCGTTGTCAGAAGTCTCAGACAGCTTGGTAACGCTATAGTCTGCAGCCGTTTCGTCATCTTTGGGCGCAATGCTTTGGGTGAGTGTGCCTGTGAGCGCATCCAGGATCGTATCGGTATTTAAAAGAGACAACGCAGAAAGCGCTACAGGGGCAATGATCAGCATAAACACCAGTATAATGCTGAAAACCCATGCAAACACAATACCAATGATATTACCGGTCTTCTTCCATGTTTCCATTTTCTTTCCCTCCAAATTTTGCCTGTCGGCATATTGCGGCTTCTTCAGGAATAACTATACCACGCTGTGCCCCATAAAGCAACCCAAATCTACCATTTAAAGAACTATCCTCATTTTATGTCTAACTGCACAAAAAGGGCAGCTTTTTGTTGTGCAAAAATACAAGCAATCTTCAAAAAAGTGTGTGCTATCAATATATTTTTATAAAATAACGCTTGCAATACCAGTATTTGTATGTTAAACTTATCGTAGGCTATTGTCTGCGGAAGCAAAAACCGGGGTCTGGTTTTTGCGGAAGCCGATCGCGGCAGCCCTTTTCGGATTCAGGGACCGTAAATTTGCTGCCCACTTGCCCCATATCGCGCAACCACAAGAAACGGCAGGTGAATCCTGTCAAAATTTCAAAAAAGGAGAACATGAAATGAAGAAGAAACTTTTTAGTCTTCTGGTCGTTGTTTGCATGATCATCGGTATGCTGCCTATGATCGCTATGGCAGACAGCGCAGTTTCCCCCTACGCCGGTCTGGAATTTATGACCGCTGCCGGTTGGGATAACAGCATTTTGGACGGTGCATCCCACGAGGCTGCATACTTCCATGTTACCGAGCAGGGTGTTGACGGCAAGACCTACTTGGTTAAGGACGGTGCCGAGGACGACTACGATGTAGCTTACATCTTCGAAGAAGTTCCTACTCTGTACTTAAACGGCGCGCTCATCGTTAATGAACTGCCCATCGTTATGTACGGTGTAGATCCTAACGGCGACCCCACCGCTTCTGATCTGAAGATCGTTGTGGAAGCTGACACTCTGATTTACTCTGTTGGCGGCGAAGCTCCCGCAATTTCCATTCTGGGCGGCGGCAACGCAACTATCACCTGTGTAGACGGTGCCGTTCTGCAGATGGCTTGCGACGGCGCTCCTGAGCTGGAGCATAACGCAAACTACAATCCCAACATGGAAGGATACACCACAATCAACGGTGTTCTCTACACCAATAGCAACCTGACCCTGAAGGATGCTAACATTGAGATTGGCTTTAACTCCGAAGTTCCTCTTTCCGCTGGCACAAACAAAATCGGTGGTATCTGTGTTGACGGCGCCGACTTGGTCGTTAACGGCGGCAACCTGAAGATCGGCTTTGGCCTGGATGCCGAAGTCAACGAAATGGTCAGCGCCATCCTGGCTATCCGGGACAGAAATGTTGACCCCTTTGTTGGCGGCAACATCACCATTGAAAACGGCGCAAACGTTGTGATCCTGCAGGACAACGACAATCGTCCTCTGCGTCACGAAGCTACCCTGACCATTGCTGACTCCACTGTGGAAATCGGTTCTACCGGTGGCCGCGCTGCATTTAGCAGCGGCATTCCCGTTTTCGATTTCGAAGGTGAATTTACCGTTGTAGCCAGCGGTGCTTTCCCCTCTTTGGATGCCGAAAACTGCGCCATTACCGCTCCCCGTGACGCAGCTCCCGTTGATCTGGAAGCTACTGACGAAAATGGCGATCTGCTCATTAAGTCCTATAAGTATGTAAAGGTCTATGCCGGCGAATATGTGCCCGGTGAAGGCGGCAACGAAGGCGGCAACGAAGGCGACGAGCCCGCTGCTTACGGCAACGCTGCTCTCGAGTACCGTTTTGATGGCGGCGATAACGATTACGATACCTCCGTTCTGATGCAGGGCGAAGGCGCTGTTTACTTCGTAACCACCGAGGCTGATGAAGACGGCATTAACTACCTGACTACTGACGGCGCTACCGAAGATAACTACAACCTGAAGTTCGAGTACCTGGAAGGCGAAGCTGCAACTCTGTACTTCAAGGATCTGTTCCTGAAGAACAACGATCCCTTCCAGATCTACAACGCTGAAGATATTGCATGTCCTTTCAACATTGTTATTGAGAGCGAAAGCCACATCGAGACTACCGATTGTGACTACGGTGCCTTCAAGATTGACACCAACGCTCCCACCACCATCACCTCTGTAGATGGCGCTCTGCTGACCTTGATCGGCGCTCGCTACAACGGTGAAGGTGCTTCCGGTAAGATTTTGACCTACGGCGTTCTGAACGCTAACAACGATCTGACCCTGAAGGATGCTAACGTTGCCGTTGGTTACAATACTGGCTGGCCCGAGTCCGTTGGTGTTGGTATTGTGAACGGCGATCTGACCATTGACAATTCCAAGCTGGTTGTGGGTCTGGGCCTGCACGACGGTCTCGACCTTAACGGTGACGGTGAGAACGAAATTGGCTATTGGCTGGACAGCACTCACAGCTTCGTTGTAAAGGCTGATAACGCTGGCAACGGCGGCAACCTCATCGTTATGAACGGTTCTGATGTATTTGCAATGGGCGACGAGGGTTACACAGTTGTAGTAACCGATGGCGATACTTACATCTCTGACAGTACCTTTGAAGCTGGTACCAATGGTTATGGCGCTGTTGTATTTGAAAAGGCTCCCATCCTGGAGTACGCCGACGATGCATACGAAGTTTCCGTAACTAAGACCGCTCCCGCTCTGAACAAGGAAGAGGTCAAGCTGAGACCCTCCAAGAACGGCTTTGTCGATTACGCCGAAGAAGACATTGTGAAGTATATGTACTTCAAGGTAGCTGCTGCAGAGCCCAGTGAAGGCGGCAACGAAGGCAACACCGGTAACGAAGGCAACACCGGCAACGAAGGCAACACCGGTAACGAAGGCAACACCGGTAACGAAGGCAATACTGGCAACCAGGGCAACACCGGCAACCAGGGTAATACTGGCAACCAGGGCACTACCAACAACCCCCAGACCGGCGACAGCATGAATATGGTTCTGTGGTTTGCTCTTCTGGGCATTGCTGCAAT
>JAZUSG010000008.1:0-14318 GCA_045606605.1 Faecousia sp. | reverse complement strand
ATATGGGTTTGGGCTTAGCCCATAGTTGTATTTGACTGGTCAAATGTGATGCTCGCACTTATGTGGATTTTCAAATTCTCCGCTAAGGACAGCACCCATTTTGCGGTTGGGTTTTTAATTTTGCAGAGTCGTGGGATTCGAAAGGGCGGTTTCCCTGTAGGCGAGGTAAAAGTGTCCGGTGGACACTTTTTAGCCCGTGGGAGAATCTATGGACTTGTGAACGCGCCCGGATGGGTGTGGACACAAGTCCATTTTGTTTTTTGCCAATGAATTTAGGAGGGATTCAAACCCATAGCGATGCAACAACCCGGTGGGTAATGGTAAGCTGATTTGGATGTTTCAACAGAATGTTTTTGTGAAATCTGTGCTTTTTGCCGAAGAAGTAAATCTTGTCAGCGAAAATATGCTATGCTAAAATGTTTTTAGCGTACCACCCCTAAAAAGGAAATACAAATTAAGAGGAGTGTGGCTCTATGTTAGAGGTAAAAAACCTGAAGAAGATATACAAGACCAAAAACGGTGTCAATGTGAACGCCCTGGATGGGGTATCGCTGTCCTTTCCGAAAAACGGTATGGTCTTTTTGCTGGGTAAATCCGGTAGTGGCAAGTCTACTTTGCTCAATGTCTGCGGTGGGCTGGATGCCCCCACAGAGGGCGAGATCATTGTAAAGGGACGCAGCAGCAAGGACTTCTCCCAGAGCGATTTTGACAGCTACCGCAATACTTATGTGGGCTTTATTTTCCAGGAGTATAACATCTTAAACGAGTTTACCGTGGAGGATAACATTGCCCTGGCGCTGGAGCTGCAAGGTAAGCCCAAGGATAAAGCCGCGATCCAAAAGCTTTTGGAGGATGTGGATCTGCAGGGCTATGCCAAGCGCAAACCCAACACCCTTTCCGGCGGTCAGAAGCAGCGAATCGCCATTGCCCGTGCGCTTATTAAGTCGCCGGAGATCATTATGGCGGACGAACCCACCGGCGCGCTGGACTCCAATACCGGCAAGCAGGTCCTGGACACTTTAAAAAAACTCTCCCGGGATAAGCTGGTGATTGTGGTGTCCCACGACCGGGATTTTGCTGAGCATTACGGCGATCGGATTATTGAGCTGAAGGACGGTCAGGTGCTCTCCGATGTGAGCAAAACGCAGGTACACCAAACGGACATTTCCGCCAATGTGCAGGCCTTGGGAGATGTGTTGTGCATCCAAAAGGGCGCGACCCTCACAGAGGCAGACTTTGCGGGCATTAAAGCGTTTTTAAGCGATACTAATGTGGACATCATCATTGCCAAAAACGAAAAAGATGTCCAAAACTTCAAGAAGGTCAGCCGCATCAGCGACTCCGGCACCAAGGAAGTGTTTACCGATACCGTAAGCGCCGGAGAGCAGAAGGGCTACACCAAGGAGGATAGCCGGTTCATCCGCTCCAAGCTGCCCATTCGCCACGCTGTTAAGATCGGCGCGTCCGGCCTGAAGAGCAAACCTGTCCGCCTGTTCTTCACCATCCTCCTTTGCACTGTGGCCTTCGTGCTGTTGGGTCTGCTTTCCACATTGAATTTCTATGATAGCGAAGCTACCTTCCGGGAGACTATGGCGGGAACGGACGTATCGTCTGTGCAGCTTACTAAGCAATATAAGGCCAATGTTACCTGGTATTCGGGTGGCGAAGAGCGGCATTCCTTTGACACCTGGTACGAAACCGTATTTTCGGATGCAGAAATGAAGAATATTGCCGATCAGTTCGGTAACGATGCTTTTGGCGCCGTTCGCAGCTATAGCAGCTATAACCTGCGTCAGGTACAATCCCAGTACTGGATCAATGAGATCCAGGCTTTTGCGGTGCTTTCTGAGGATAACGCCTTGCGCAGCAAGATCAACGGCCAGTACCCTTTGGAAAAGAATGAGATCGTGATCACCTCCTATGCGGCCCAAATGCTGAAGGAATGCAACGCCTATGACGATAAGGGCGTTTCTATGGAACTGCAATCGCCGGAGGAGTTGATCGGAAAAACCATCATCATCAGCGGTAATGCCTATAAGATCACCGGTATTTTCGATTCCGGTATGATCGACAGTAAGTATGAGGCGCTTAAGAATTCGGACGAACCGCCCTATTCCCTCCAGTCGAGCTGGCGCTCTTATTTGGCAGACGGTCTGCACCAGATTGTGTTTGTGAGCGCAGACCGGCTAAAGTCTCTGGCCGGTGAATCGTACGACTACAAAGAGAGCATTATCAATTATACCTATGCTGTAGTAACCAATAAGCGGGATGGCGAGTATAGCTTCCCCGAATGGAGCAATGCGAATTATTCCAATATGGCGGAAGAAGGCGCGCTGCAGATGGAGTATCTTGTGGAAGGCAAGACAGAGCCCGCTGCCGGTGAAGTGATTCTGCCGATGAGTATGTACACAGAGTTCTTAGCCAATGCGTACTGGAAGATCATCGAGGATAAGAACAACCAGATGATGGATGAGATGAAAGAGGAAGTCAATCTGGATCCGTACTATAAGGTTACCGAAAAGATCGATAAGCTGCGTATGGGCGGCTATTACAAGGTCAGCGAAGATGAAAAGTCCGAAGAGTTCATTCCGTATACCCAGGCAGAAATGTCTGCGCTGCTGAAAGAAGTGGTAGACGCAGCAAACAAAGAAAAGATCCAAATGTCTGTGGGTATGAGACGGTTTGATACCTATAACCAAGCTGCGATCGGCGATGTGCTGGAAATGAATGTGATCGCGGTGTATTATCACGCGGCCAATCAGCACACAAACCGCATCGTTTTGTCCCAAAGCGATTTCGATGCCCAGTGGAATGAACACAAGCTAAGCATTAGCGATTATTCGGAAATGACTACCAATTATGTAAAGCCTGCCGATGCGATCTACAACACCGTCTACATTCCTTATGTGTATTCCGAGGCAGCAACCGACGCATATTGGGCGCTTTACAATAGCCAGGACTTTGGCGCAGACGACTCCCGCATCACTATCTCCAGCAACTTTGTCTATTCCATCCGCAACATTGATGAGATGGTCAAGAGCTTGTCCCAGGTGTTTTTGTATGTGGGTCTGGTGTTCGCCGTCTTTGCAGCACTACTGCTGTCTAACTTCATCTCCGTGTCCATCTCCCAAAAGAAACGGGATATCGGTATTCTTCGGGCAGTGGGCGCAAGAGGCGCGGATGTATTTAAGATCTTCTTCTCCGAGTCCTTTGTGATCGCAGCCATCTGCGTGGCCCTTTCGGCTGCAGGAAGCATTGTGATCTGCCGGCTGCTGAACGATTCCGTTACAATAGAGCTGGGCGCCGCGATCTTCGTGTTTGGCCCGATCTCTGTGGCGGTGCTCATCGGTATTGCTCTGGCAACCGCGATCATCGCAACCTTCCTGCCGGTCTATCATGCGGCAAGAAAGAAACCGGTGGAATCCATCCGGGCAATTTGATGGTTTATCACTACAATCCCCCGTGCGTAATGCGCGGGGGATCATTTGCGGAGGGTTCATCCGTTTGCACCGGAGTGAGGACAGTCGCGATCGGTGCAGTTGCGGCATTCCTGTTTACTTGGGGTTTCGAAACAACACAACATATAATCGCATTCATCGCAACAGCATTCGATGGTATTTCCTAAGGAATCCAAGTGAGAACCATTTCCGGGACAGTCCTTTCCGGAATTACCGGGAATTAAGACAGTTCCTGTAATATCAATAATCATAATACCCCTCCTTTGTATTGGTGAACGATATAAATATACACTATATAAGCACTATCTGCAACCAATTGTTTGAAGGTGATGTTTCCTGTACAATATATACATACTGTTAACAGGGGAGGGAAAGATGATGGCTGAACCGTATTTGAAATACCGTACCCGCTTTACATCTTCTTTGAAAAATGAATTGGTTCCGTTGTTCGATTCATTGGCAAAGAAAACCAGAATTCCCAAAAGTAGATTGTTGGATGAAGCAATTGAGGATTTGCTGAAAAAGAATGGAGTCCCATTGCCGGACGAATCAGAGCATAATGAGAAAAATGATTAAAAATACAAAAAGGACGTGCTGCGGCATGTCCTTTTTTGCGATAAGACACACCTAATTTTTCGTTTTCTATTTACAATTTGGAAACTTGTGGTATGATAAAGAGGATAATTCATACCAAAAAAGGAGAAGGTATTTATGCTTATTAAAGAAGTAAAAAAGGACAATTTGGTTTGCCGCGTTTATGCAAACAGAGATGAAATGGGCAAGGCTGCAGCGAAGGACGCTGCCGCAGTGATCCGTAGCCTGCTGGAGACCCAGGACGAGATCAATATGGTCTTTGCCGCTGCTCCCTCTCAGAACGATGTGCTCAAGCATCTGCTGAGCGAGAATGTAGACTGGACCAAGATCAATGCATTCCATATGGACGAGTACATCGGTCTGGAAGACAAGTTCGAAAAGACCTTTGCTTACTACTTAAAGACCACCATCTTTGACAAGGTGCCCCTTAAGAGTGTCAATTACGTAGGCAGCGGCGATGTAGATGCCGTCTGTAAAAACTATACGGAGCTTCTGGGCAGCCGCAAGATTGACGTGGTCCTGTGCGGTATCGGCGAAAATGCTCATTTGGCATTTAATGATCCCCCTGTAGCAGACTTTAACGATCCTGCCGTCATTAAGGCTGTTAAGCTGGACGAGGTTTGCCGCAACCAGCAGGTAAACGACAAGACCTTCGACACCCTGGATGAAGTGCCCCAGTATGCGGTTACCCTGACCATCCCCACGATGGTCTCTGCAAAGTATATGTTCTGCGTCGTTCCCACCGACAAGAAGGCCCAGGCTGTTTATGATACTATGAACGCTGAGATCTCCGAGGCCGTACCGGCTACCGCTATGAGAAAGCACGCAAACGCCATTATGTACACCGATGCTGACAGCGCAGCGCTGCTAAAGTAAGAAAAAATTGCAGGATCTGCGAAGCTTAAGAAATGAAGGAATGTGCAATGATTCAGATCAAAAGCGACAAAATAATCGTAGATGAGGGCCTGTTTGACGGCTATGTTTATGTGGAAGACGGCAAGATCACCCAGGTGAGCAAGGAAAATATTCCCTGTGAGGAGTGCTATGACTATACCGGCCTTTATGTAAGCCCCGGTTTTATCGACACCCATACCCATGGCGCCGGCGGATACGCCTTTATGAACAGTACCCCGGAGGACGTGGTGAAGGGCTCTCTGTATCACCTGTCCTTTGGTACAACCTGCATTTTGCCCACCATTTCTGCCGGTGAATTTTCCGTGATGGAACAGGCGGTCATCCATATTCAGCAGGCAATGGAGAGCGGGGAAGCCCCCAATATCCTGGGTGCCCATATGGAAGGCCCGTACCTGTCCAAAAAGCAGTGCGGCGCGCAAAATACCGCTTTTATCACTGCCCCTGTGGAGCAGGATTATAAGCGGCTGATCCGAGAGCGGGGAAATGCGGTCAAACGCTGGACCTATGCCCCGGAGCAGGATGCAGACGGCGCGTTTTGTAAGTACATCACCAGCCACGGTGTTGTCGCCTCCGCCGGTCATACCGATGCCATTTACGATGATATGAAGGTGGCTATGGCAAATGGCTGCAACCTGGTTACCCATATGTATTCCTGCACCTCCACCATTACCCGGGATCATGGATTCCGGCGCTTGGGCGTAATCGAGACCGCCTATTTGGAGGACGAAATGTATGTGGAGATCATCGCAGACGGTAAGCACCTGCCTCCGGAGCTGATCCGGATGATTCTGAAAAATAAGAGCACGGATAAGGTAGCGCTCACCACAGACAGCCTGGAGATCGCCGGCACATCCATAAAAGAGGGTGTGATGAGCGGCACGGAATTTATCGTGGAGGACGGCGTCTGTAAGCTGAAGGACAGAAGTGCCTTTGCAGGCAGCGTGGCTACGGCCGATGTGCTGGTGCGCACCCTGGTAAAGTCCTGCGATTGCCCCGTTCCCACCGCTGTAAAAATGCTGACGAAAGTCCCGGCGGAGATCTTAGGCGTAGAAAAGGGCCAGCTGAAAGCGGGAAAGGATGCCGACATTGTGGTGTTCGATGAGGATATCACAGTAAAGCAAGTATTCCTTGCCGGTAAAACCGTAAAATAATACAATACCCCGCAGTTCTGCGGGGTATTTTTATAGGAAACAGTATAGGGCCAAAGTCAGCAGCGCCGTATTTTTCTCCTCCGGCTTGTCGCCGGCCATCAGCAGCAGTAGCAGCACCACGATCAGATCTCCTGTGTCAAAATTCTTGGGGAGCAGTCGCCGCAGAAAACCGCCCACATCCCCCGCCGGTGGCGGCGTGTGGGTAGGTGGGGGAGGTGGTGGCGCTTGTTCTGCCTTTGGAGGCGGGCGGTGCTGCGGGGGTGGTGTTGCTTTGGGTTCGTCTACCCGATTCCGCTTGTGAGAGCCGTCCTGCTGAGGAATATAGCGATTATACATAGATACACCTACCCAATGTTACCGAAAAATGTGGAAGCCATACCGGCAAGCCTTGCTGCCCGCATGGCTTTTTCTAATTTTTGGATTCGCTGACCGCTCAAATAAGGTGTCAGCGCTTGCAAAAGATTTTTTTGCCGGCTATCGATGCCGGTCTTTCCGATAAGGGAAGTAAGCTTCTGGATCATCCCAATGTCAATTTCCGGCATAACCTCCACGGGCGCCGGCTGGGGTTCCGGTTCGGATTGAAAATTTTGCGCAAGGGACATAATTTGCTGCATCATTTGGGGATTGCCCAGAATCGCCCCCAGCTTGGATTCCATATCCTCCATCATTTACCCCCTAATTCTTCCATCAGCTTTTGCGCCTCCGGGGAAGAGAGCATAGCGCTGAGCGCCTGACTTGCCTTAGTGTAATTTCCGGCCTTTGCTGCGCTAATTGCTTGTTCTACCGCAGCGCTGTCACCTTTTTGCAGCATCTGCATCAGCTGCTGTCCTGCGGGGCTCTTGGCCAAACGCATCACGTCTTCCATAGAAAAATCCTGATTTTTTTTCTGCATGATGATTGCCTCCTGTCCAAATGCCTGTTATAATACACCTACAGATACTATATGCACAAAGGAAGACACAGGTGAACTATGAAAATACTCGTTTTATCGGATTCGCACTCCAGTATGCGGTTTATGTACCGGTGTGTAGATGCTGTAAAACCGGATGCCTTGGTGCATTTGGGTGATCACTACGATGACGGCGAGACCCTATCTGAGGTCTATCCCCATATTCCGCTCCATCAGGTGGCGGGCAATTGCGATAAGTACCGCGCCCCGATTGGTGCAAGAGAAATGCTGTGCTACCCCTTGGGCGGCCCAATGGTGTATATGACCCACGGCCATTTGCACCATGTGAAGATGGGGATCGGCGCGCTGCTGGCAGATGCCCGGCGCTATGGCGCGCAGGCGGTGCTTTACGGACACACCCACACACCGGATTGCCACCGGGAGAAGGACGGCCTGTGGGTACTCAATCCCGGCAGCGCCGGTTACCGGGGTGGATCGGCCGGCGTGATCGAAACGGATGGCAGTGAAATCACCGCCTGTTATTTGCTCACAGAAAAGGATTTGGAGGAATCGGTATGATTTTAACCATTGATATTGGAAACTCAAATATTGTATTGGGCGGCGTAAAGGAAGATACCATCGTCTTTGAGGCCCGGCTGCGGACAGAGGCCACCAAAACCTCGGATCAGTACTGCGTGGACCTGAAGATATTGTTGGATGTATACGGGGTCAAACCGGAGGAGATTGAAGGCTCTATTATCTCTTCCGTTGTCCCGCAGGTGCTCAATTCCTTCCAAACGGCAATAAAAAAGCTCACCGGTAAGGTGAGCTTGGTGGTTGGCCCCGGAATCAAGACGGGATTGGATATCCGGTTGGAAAATCCCGGACAGACCGGCGCGGACCTGGTGGTAGCGGATGTTGCTGCGCTGCGGGAGCATAAACCCCCGCTGATCGTCATCGATATGGGTACGGCTACCACAATGTCTGTACTGGATAAAAACGGCGCCCATATTGGCGGTTGCATCATCCCCGGTGTTCGCATCTCTATGGATGCGCTCACCGACAGGACGGCGCTGCTTCCCGGTTTGCAGCTGGATCAGCCGAAACGGGCCATCGGCAGAAATACCATTGACGCTATGCGCTCCGGTATTATGATGGGTACCGCTTGTATGCTGGACGGTATGGTAGAACGGATGGAGCAGGAGCTTGGCTATAAGACCACGGTGATTGCCACCGGCGGCATTGCCAAGTTCGTCGTGCCCCTGTGTAAGACACCGATGATCTACGATCAGGATCTGCTGATCAAGGGCCTTGCGGCCCTTTATCGGGATAATACCAAAAAGAAATAATCAGATCAGCACCAGCCCCAGCAGCACCATAGCGGCGATGCCCATTCCGCTGGCGGCCACCAAAGCGCCGTCCAGCAGCTTGTGGAAAATTTCCCGTCGGGTCGCTGCGTTGGGATAAGGAATCCGGCGGGTGGTAGGATAATAAGATTTACAGACAGCAGTTTTCATCGTGTATACCTCCTAAATAATTTCTGCTGTCAGTATACAGATTATTTGGTACTATAAAGCGGACTTATAGAACAAATAAACACATAAATTTTGGCTCTGTAAAAATAAGCTTGCACAGATGGGTATCCCGTGATAAAATGATAGTAATCAACTTGGAGGTAGCGCGTGAATATGAAGATCTTACAAGCTTGGGAACGCTTCAAGGAAAAAACCTGGGTGCAAAAGGTTGCGGTATTTTTTAAAGATGTGGGAATCGTGCTGGGTATGACCGGTAAATGGACCTACAAGCTGCGTAGCCTGGTGCTGTCCATCCCGGTGTTTGTGTGCGCGGTAGCGCTGGCGATCCGCAATCTTGCCCTGCTTCCGGAGTGGGTGGGCATTAATATTATGGCAAACGGCGAGTATCAGTGGCTGATCTCCCGGGGCGTTGCGGTAATGGCACCTTTGGTGGTTACGGTATTGTGCCTGCTTTTGATGCTCTGCTCGAAGAAAGCTTTGTACCCTTGGCTGGTCAGCGTATTCTCTTTGGCTTTACCGCCGGTTATTTTGCTGATCAATTCCTTTTCCGTATAATTTTTGGGAGGTAGTCTATGGATCGGTTTATTGCCCAGGCAGTGGGCATCGTCGCTATGTTTTTCTTCGTGTTCTCTTATCAGCAGAAAAATGCAAAGGGGATCATCCTGTGGCAGATGATCGGCACACTGCTCTTTACCATCAATTTCTTTATGCTGGGCGAGTACTTAGGCGCGATCTTGAATTTTATCGGCTTTGTACGCGCGGTGCTGTTTCTGAAGAAGGATAAGCTGCACACCGGTAGCATCGGCTGGCTCATCGGCTTTACAGTGCTCTACTTAGGCGCATATGCTCTGACCTTTACGGTGTTTGGCACAGAGCCTACCTTACCTAACTTTATCCTCCAGTGCTGCCCTGTGCTGGGTATGTTCTTCCAGCATTTGGGTCTGCGAAACGACGATACCAAAAAGATTCGTATGTTCTGCCTGATCGGCTCTGCCGCCTGGCTTGTATACAACTGTGTGGTCGTGGCCATTGGCGCGCTACTGTGCGAGACCTTTAATATCATCTCTATCTTCGTGGCATTGGCTCGGTTCAACAGAAAGAAAGCAGAATAAAAAGAAGGGTTGGTTCTTTGGAACCAACCCTTAATTTATTGATTTATGAACATAAGCAGCTCATCCATAGTGTTTGCAATGGCGATGGCGCCGGCCTCTTCCATAGCGGAAACCTTGCCATAGCCCCAGGAAACACCGATGGTGGAAATGCCGTGAGCAGCAGCGCCCAGTACATCAAATTCCGTATCACCCACCATCAGAATATGCCCCGGGTCACCGATCTTACTGAGAAGATAGGCGATCACATCCGCCTTGTGAACCCGTGTGCCGTCTAAGGTGGCGCCGCAAATGCAGGTAAAAAACGGCGCAAGCTGGAATTTATGCAAGATCTCAACGGCTGTGGTTTCCGGCTTGGATGTGGCAACGTATAGGTCGTGGCCCTGCGTTTTTAGGGTCTGCAGCAACTGGTGGATGCCGGGGTAGGGGGTGTTTTCGAACTTCCCCGTTACTAAGTACCGGCTGCGAAATACCCGCACTGCCTCCTGTGCCTGATCCTCCGGCACGCCGAACTGGATAAAGGTCTTATCCAGCGGCGGTCCGACAAATACACCCATTTCCTCTCGGGAGGGAACAGGCAGACCAAAATGCTCCAGCGCCAATGTAGCGCAGTTGATAATGCCCTCACCGGAATCGGTGAGTGTGCCGTCTAAGTCAAAGAAAATCGCTTTTTTCATTGTAGTTCACCTAATACTTTATTATGTTAGCCCTGCTGCAGCCAGGTGTTTATAGCGGGCATCAGCGTCCGGCAGCGGAAAACGGTATTGTAAATATCCCGGTCGACCAACGGCGTGGTGTAGCAGCCGATCTCCAGAGTCAGCGAAGGGATCTGCAAAGCGTCCATCGCCCAGTCCTTGTAGCCGGCACCGGTGGTTCCGTCGTAGGAGATAGGCGTGTAGCCGGTTGCTGCTTCCACCGCCAGAGCAAGGGAATAAGACTGGGTGTTGACCGGCTCAGATTTGCCGTACTGATAATAGATCACACTTCCGTGGGAATGGACACTGATGGTTGCGTCAAAATCATATTGCAGGGTGTAATCCCGTAAAGCCCGGCTTTCCGCCGCGCTAAAGGCCTCCGTTCCCCGGAACTTTTCTGAAGAGGGGACAGGACGCTCTAAGCTGACCTCCCAGCCGGAGGCGAAATTCCGGTTCAGATCGATGCCGAGGGCATTGGCCTTCCACTGACTGGCATAGATAGCAGCGTCGGAAGCGGTATATCCGGCAGCAAGATCGCTTTGATAAATGGCGCTTTGGGTTTCGCCCAGCGCGCCGCTTTGAGAGATCACCACACCGTCGGGATTGCTCATAGGAATTATGTGATAGCATACACCTTCACCGGAAGTATCTGCCTGGGCCAAGTAGTAGTCGGCCATCGCCATTAAAAGACAGGCGGTAAAATGCTCCCGGCCGTGTATGGCTCCCTGCATCAGTACCTGATAGGGTGCATCCGGATCGCCGATCTGCAAAACCGGGATCTCCCGGCCCAGTTCGCTGGTGCCGATGATAGCGGTGCGTACAAACTGCGGATACAAAGCTTGCAGATCAGCCATATCACGACACATCTGTTCATAGGTGTACAGGCTGACGGGACGGACGATTTTTAAACTGTCTGCAAGGAAAGTTTCCTCTGCCGGTTTGATATAATTGGAAAGGACATATCCCTCTGCATCCCCACAGTGCACCAGCGCGTATTTGCCTACCCATTTTTCCAGTGAGAGGTAAGCACCCACAGGAATTTTCAGAATAGGTTCGCCGCCGGGTGTCTTCCGTAGATAGATAAATTCGTTGCAAAGGGGTATCCAAAGATCGGTAATGTCTGCGGGGGGTTCCTGCGCAGGCGCCATAGGAATCGTCTCTTCCGGCTGGGTAGGGACGGTAGTTTCTTCGGTGGCAGGAACGGTCTGCTCCGTCTCGGTTGGCAGCGTATCTGCCTGGGTTCCGGTTGTCTCACTTTGTGTAGGCGCAGTTTCTCTTTGCGTTGGTTTTGTTCCCGGCTGCGTATCTAACGGCGTATCCGAAACAGAGCAGCCGCAAGAAAACACGAGCGCGATACATAGACACAATAAGGTGATCTTTTTCAGCATAAAGGACCTCTTTCTTTTTCTCTTTTGTCATTGTAGCACGAAAAGGGGAGAATCACAACAAAAAACTCTGGAGCTTTTCCGAAAAATGTACAAGAAACCCCATAAAAGGACAGGAATTTTCTACATCTGCTTGGGACAAAAAGAGCGGGTTTTGCGCCGGCAGCACTTGAAAAGGATGCATAAATGATATATAATTTTCCTTGTGTGTTGCAATCGCCTGAAAAGGGCAGATAAAGGAGTTGTGATCGGTATGAGTGGATTTTTGGCAGAACTGGCTAAGATTTTTTCCAGCGAGCTGATGATTATTTTTGCCATCGCAGTGCTGGGCTACCTGCTGGGCAGTATCACCATTAAGGGTCTGTCTCTGGGTACATCCGGTATTTTGCTGGTGGCGCTGGTGTTTGGCCATTTTGAGCTGACCGTACCCAAGGTGGTGCAGGATATTGGTCTTGTGAGCTTTGTTACGGCAGTAGGTTTTATTGCAGGTCCGGGATTCTTCCGTAACTTTAAGAAAAAGGCCCTGTCCTATGTGCTGCTGGGTATTGCCATTATTCTTGCAGGCGGCATTACCTGTGTTGCCGTAATAAAATTGGCAGATATCCCCACTTCTCTTTCCGTGGGTATGATGTCCGGCGCGCTGACCAGCACACCGGGTCTTGCTGCAGCCATTGAAGCCACCGGCGATAATATGGCATCTGTGGGCTACGGTATTGCCTATCCCTTCGGTGTTGTGGGCGTGGTACTGTTTGTGCAGCTGATTCCCAAGATTCTGCGGATCGATATGGATAAAGAGCGGCAGCGCCTGATTGAAAATGGCGGTCAGCAGAACGCAGAAACTGCGGTTGCAAAAAAGACCTATAAGCAGTTAGATAGCTTTGGCCTGTGCGCCTTTGCTCTTGCGGCAGTGCTGGGTTACTTATTGGGCAAAATTGCCATCCCGCTGCCCGGCGGCGCCCATTTCTCCCTGGGTACTTCCGGCGGCCCGCTGCTGGCAGGCCTTGTGATGGGTCACTTTGCCCATATCGGACCGGTTGCTATTGACGTTCCCAAGAAGACCCTGGATGTGGTTCGGGAAGTGGGCCTTGCCCTGTTCTTAATGGGTGCAGGTACCGGCGCAGGCAAGGGCTTCCTGGCGATTTTGGGTCAGTACGGTGTGGTGCTGTTCCTGCTGGGCGCAGTAATGACCATCGTGCCGATGATCCTGGGTTATATTTTGGCTACCAAGGTGTTTAAGATCGATGTGCTTAGCGCCCTGGGTTCCATCTGCGGCGGTATGACCAGTACACCTGCGCTGGGCACACTGATCACAGTCACTAAGACCGAAGCCGTTGCAGTGGCTTACGCAGCAACCTATCCGCTGGCACTGATTATGGTGGTGTTGTGCTGCGAGTTCATCCCGGTACTGTTTTAAATGAAAACCATAACAGGAGCGACTCACTCAGCCGCTCCTGTTTGCTTTATAACTGTTCGAGTCAGTTCACCGGACAAATAATAAAACACCCACCCCGTTGGGGTAGGTGTTTTATTGGAGCTAGTGACCTGACTCGAACAGGCGACCTTCTCATTACGAGTGAGATGCACTACCGACTGTGCTACACTAGCAGCTTTTGAAAGCCTTAATATTATATCTGGAAAAGGCATCGATGTCAACTGATTTTTCGGGTGTGCGCCGCGAAAGAAAGAAAAATTTAGGGGTTGACAAAATAAGTCAAATAGGGTACTATATTTAGGCTGACTGCAATCGCGGTCGACATGGAGAAGTCGCGTAGCTGGCCGAGCGCGCACGATTGGAAATCGTGTATACCCCAAAAGGGTATCGAGGGTTCAAATCCCTCCTTCTCCGCCAAAGAATAACCGTCATTCTGATACAACAGAATGACAGTTATTTTATACCTAAAATCAGTATTTTTCTAACTTATGAACGGGAAAAGTAACGATTCATCCAATTAGGTGTCCTTCAAATCGTTGAAAGATAGCAAATCGTTAAATCATAGGCATAATCGTTGATTTACAGAGGTAATCGTTGAATTGTAGCCGATAATCGTTAAAATGTTGAAAAGTTCATATTTGTATGGTATGCTTTAATTATAAATTAAGTGGGAGGTTATCTGCAATGAAACGCCTATTCTGCTTGCTTCTAACTGGAATTGTATTGATTTCTTTGGCGGCTTGTCAAACAAACACCGACAATTCAGATAAAAACGGAAACAATGTCGACAATATGACTACATCATGCACTAAAGATTCCGTAGATGAATTTATGTCCATTATTGGCGAGGTGGAACTGGATGGCTTATCTACTGGGATGAAACTTGACGAGGAGCATTGTTACAATGTTACTCCGCTTTCTGTTGCCGCCCAAACAGATATCAAGATTTTTAAGTTCAGCGATTCCTGCATCTCACTCGCACTAATTGATGGTGAGGTATATTCCATTTGCGAATCTTTTGGCGGCTTCGGCTTTGTAAATGCCGTGCCCTGGGATTATGATGGAGATGGAAATCTGGATTTGTTGATTGCATCTTCATGGGGTTCGGGATTACACCGTTCTATAATTTCCGTTTTTAATACTACCACAAAGGAA
>JAZUSG010000007.1:0-6214 GCA_045606605.1 Faecousia sp. | reverse complement strand
GCTGCTGGATGTGAACAACAATTACGGCGACGTAGACACCAAGTGCATTTTCTTCCACTGCGGCCCTGTTCCGAAGTCTCTGCTGAAGGCTAAGGGCACCATTGAGGAACATCTGATGTTCCGTAAGTCCTATGGTGAAGGTTCCGGCGTTGGTATCAACAAGGGTCAGATTATTACCGGTGATGTAACCGTGGGCAGCTTCAAGACCGAGGGCGGCGAGCTGTGCGCTTTCGTTACAGAGGGCGATTTGACCGATGATTACGTTGGTGACGGCTTCTTTGGCTGCGGCATTGTGTTTGAGAAGCAGGACCTGCCGGAAATGATGGATTATATGTGCACGGAAGGCTATCGTCATCATGTGGCCATTACCAAGGGTAACTGGGCAGAGTCTGTGTACGAAGCCTTCAGCAAGTACCTGGAATACAATATTGATCTGATCTGAAACCGGATATATGGAAGACAAAGTCAATGACTTCGGGGAATGAAACAGGGGGGAAGGTATGTTCTCTTACGATTCCAAAATAATGCAGGGGTTGAGCGTGGTCGCGGATTTTATTATCTGCAACGTGCTGTTCTTGGCGTGCTGCATGCCGTTGTTCACGATTGGTGCGGCACAAGCTGGCCTGTATTCGGCTTTGAAAACTCTGTTGGATCGGGAAGATGGCCGTCCGGTAACCAGAATGTTTTTTGAGGGTTTCAAAACAGGTTTTAGACGGGTGACGGCGGCGTGGCTTCCGGTTAGCTTGTTAGTGGCGCTGCTGGGAGCGCTGTGTCTGTCTTCACTGGTGTCTGAAATCAATGGGATTCCGGCCTTTTTACTGATGAGTGTAGTAGCATTTGCACTGGTTTGCATATATCAGTCCGGAATTGCACCGTTTCATTCAAGATTTCAATGCACACCAAAGCATCTTTTGAAGAATGTATTTATCTTTACCGGTATGCATCCGTTCCGAAGTGTACTTGTGTTTATTTTGACTTGGCTTCCTGTTGGAGTGGCAATTTTGCTGCCCGCTGTCTTTTTGAAATTGTGGCTATTGTGGATTCTTGGCTATTATAGTCTGGCTTTTGCGGTAAACCACAAGATTATGGATAAATGCTACAGTGCAATTGCAGTGCATTTTGCGTAAAAACATGAATCAACAAAGGAGAAAACCAATGAAAGCTGCAGAAGTAGTAAAACTGGCGTGGGAAAATAAGACCATTATCCCTGCCTTTAACATTCCCCACCTGCCTATGGCCAAGGCAGTCATTCAGGCAATCATTGACGAGAAGAGCGTTGCCATGGTACAGGTTGCCCGCCTGGAGTGGGAGAAGTTCTGCTCCAAGAGCCTGGAGGCGGTTGCAGAAGAGTATTTCAAATACTGCGATCCTACCTACACGCTGCTGCACCTGGATCACGTGCCCGTGATCGATGAAGATCATCTGCGGGTGGATTATATGCCGATTCTGGAGCGTGCTGTTAAGGCTGGCTTCCAGTCCTGCATGGTAGACGGCAGTCGTCTGCCTCTGGAGGAGAATATCGCGGTTACCAAGCAGGTGGCAGACTTCGCCCACAGCAACGGCATTGCCTGCGAAGCAGAGCTGGGCAGCGTTATGGGCCATGAAGGCGACGGCGTGAACATGGACTATGAGGAAGTGTTCCGCTCCAAGAAGGGCTTTACCGATCCTGATGAAGCAAAGCGTTTCGCTCAGGAAACCGGCTGTGACTGGCTCAGCGTGGCCGTTGGCAGCATCCACGGTGCCATTGCAGAAGGCACCCGCAACCAGAAGAAGCCCGCTGCCCGTCTGGACATCGAGCATATTGAGATTCTGAAGAACGCTACCAACATTCCTCTGGTACTGCATGGCGGCTCCGGCATCCAGAATCAGTGCATTCTGGACGGCATCGCCCACGGTATTGCCAAGATCAATGTAGGTACTGAGATCCGTCAGGCTTATGAGCTGGCACTGGGTGAAAAGAATGACATCGAATATGCCCGTGAGGCAGTGTATCTGCGTGCGCGGGAAGTGATCCGTTCTCTGCACATTGAGAACAATCAGAGCAAACTGTTTGGTTAATCAAGAATAAAAAGCAAAGGAAGCTCTCGCTTTTGAGAGCTTCCTTTGGAAATCATGGAGCAATCAGGAGGAAAGAAAATGATCAGTCTTGGTGTAGATATCGGTGGAACCGGCTGCAAATGCGTTGCTTTCTCAGAGCAAGGTGTGCAACTGGGACTGGCTTACGCGGAATATAGTGTTCCTTCCGGAACCGTTCATTTGCCGCCTCAGATATTGTCTGAGAGCGTGATGCAGGTGATCCGGCAATGCGCGGCACAGCTGGAGGATCCGGCGCAGATAGCGGCGGTAACGCTGTCTTCCTTTGGCGAGTCCTTTGTGGCTATAGATGACCATGGTAACCCTCTGGATGATATCCGGATGTATTTCGGTAATTCTGAAAGCGAGGACTTTAACCGGCTGGTAAAGGCGGTGGGAGAACAGACGTTTATGGACATCTGCAGAATTCTGCCGGATGCTTCTTATTCGCTTTCCAAAATGCTGTACACAATGAAAGTCGCTCCCAGACCGATCCATAAGTTCCTGCTGATTTCCGGCTATGTGTGTTATCTGCTGACGGGAAAGGCCGCTACGGACATGGCTTTGGCCAGCAGGACATTGCTGTTTGACTTGCAGAAGCAAAGGTGGTCTACTGAATTGCTGAGAGCTTCCGGAATTCAGGAGGCTCAGCTTCCAGAGGTGGTACCTTACGGCACATCGCTGGGCAATATTCTTCCGGATGTGGCAGATGCGCTAGGTCTGCCCCGGACAGCACAGGTTGTCATGGGTGCTCATGACCAGATCGTCAATGCTTTGGGTGCAGGTGTTGATAATGTTGGAGATGCAGTGGATACTTCCGGAACGACTGAATGCATCACACCGCTGTTTGCGCAGATCCCGGAAAATGAGGACTTTTTGAATAACAACTATGCCTGCATTCCTTATCTTCAGGATCGGGGATACGTGACCTATGCATACAATATTTCTGCAGGTTCTGTAGTGCGGTGGTATCGGGATGTGTTGGGGCAAAGCCTGAAAAATGATGCAGCCCTACAGGGAAAAAGTATTTATGATCTACTGAACGAATCCGCACCGATTACGCCCACATCTTTGATGGTCCTACCTTTCCTGCAGGGAATGGGAGGAACACCGCATGTAGATCCCCGCACAACGGGATTGATTGCCGGCCTTACGACACAGACAAGACTGCCGGATCTGTATCGGGCTGTTTTGGAAGGTGTGACGTTTGAAATGCGGTATAACCAGGAGAAATTGCGGGAGAACGGCATAACATTCCGCAAGCTGTACGCATGCGGCGGTGGAGCCAAGTCACCTATATGGCTGCAGATCAAGGCGGATATTCTCGGATGCGAGGTTCTTCCGGTTCGAATTGAGGAAACCGGAGCGATGGGATGTGCAATCCTGGGCTTTGCAGCAGTGACCGGAGAGGATCCGTTTGCAATTGCGGCGAAATTCCGGAAGTATGCAGAACCGGTTAAGCCGGTGGAAGAAAACGTCCGGATCTATGATCAGCGCTACGAGGTTTATAAACAGCTGCGTGGGTTTTGGACAAAGCATTAATTGAATTTAAAATAGTACCGGTGTAGATTAGTTCCGCAGAATTAAGCTATATGAATAATTGCCGAAAGGGGCTGTACGTATGAAACGCTGTATTGCGACATCTCTTGTGCTGTTAATACTGTTTCTTGCTGGTTGCTCTTCTGTTCCTGAACAGAAAAATGAAGAGACAAAGGCAATTCACGCAGGAGAATATCGCTTAAATCTTGTTTGCAAGGACGAGGGCTGGGAACTGGAAATCCTTTGCGGAGAAAAAATACTCTATGAAAATGCAGCACCGGCAATTATCCGCACAGTTACTTCCGGAGCAGCTACAGTACAAACGAATGCTGCACCTTATGCATCCGTAACGATGCAGGAAGATGCATTGGTCTGCATCGCTGTCGTAAGAACAGAAAAGGGATCTGCCTTTCAAGTGGAAGACCGCTATCGCGTTCAGAACAAAGCATTCCTTGTAGAGCGCAGTGTGTCTGTAACGAATGCCTCAGGAGAGGAGAAGGGCTTTGCGTCTGTTTATTCGTTGCAGGATGCAGATGGCGGTGCTACCAAAGATTATGAGTATTTCATCCCCTCCATCATATATAAGGATACAGCCTGCCTGGGCAGCAATGCTATTATGTCATCTCTTGGCGAAGACAGCCATATAAATGAACACTATGTGAAAGAGACCAGATGCGGGACGCCTCTGGCAATGCTGCGAGGAAAGGACGGATATTCTATAAGTCTGGTGCATGTTGATCCGCAGATCTCTGCTGAAGCAAAAAAGTTCCAAAAAAGCTTTGCAATCGACAATGTGCAGCAGTATGGTTCCATCGGTTACAGCATATATGAGGATGCCGTTTCTGTTGACTTTGTATACCCGTCCACAGAAACACCCACATCATACGAAACCGGTTCAATTGTGCGCAGATATCATTCTGTGGAAAAAGAAACCAGACAGCAATATACAATTGGCATTGTTTTGACCAGAACGGAACTGTATAACGATGCTATGGTGCGTACGTTTCTGGAGGCATTGTCGCTTTCAGACCCGAACATAGCGGAAGTGGATCTGAACAAGGCTTATGCAGACAATATGGAATTGTACCATAAGCTCTATGTCCGATATGAAAATGAAGAGACCGGACGGTATTCCTCTGGGCTTCCGTTTGCAGTGAATATAAAAGATTTTGATGACTTTTACGCGGTTTCTTTTCAAATGGGTTTTATTGGCTGTCAGACGGCAATTGGCGCAGAATTGATCCGTGACGGATTCCGGTATCTAAACGCTGAGTCCATGGAACAGGGAAAGGAGATTCTGGACTTCTGGGTGTCAGATTATGTATATACGGATGTATTGCCGCCGTCATGGTGGCAACCGTCGGAAGACAGCAATGCCGGTGCTTCTACAGGCTATCCGTCTTTTTTGCGGTGTTTTGTGGACGGTGCGGAAGGACTGCTCAATGGCTGCATGTACGCAAAAGAGGCTGGCATTGACTATAAGCACTGGGAAGCAGCGGTAGTGAAGATAGCAGACTTCCTTGTGGAAAACCAGAATAATGATGGTTCCTTTTACCGGGCATATAACACGGATGGAACGGTCTGTTCAGATACTTCTTCTCCTGCATATCAAGGCACATCCAAGCTCAATACACCGGTTGCCGTTCGCTTTCTGTGCCATATGTATGACTATACCGGTGACCTGAGGTATTATGATGCAGCCAGAGGCGCGGCGGATTACTGCTATTATGAGCTGTATCTGAATATGGGAAAATATGTTGGTGGCACACCGGATAACCCAAATGTTCCGGATAAAGAAGCTGCAGTTTATGCCATGTATGCTTTTTCTGCTGTCTATGATATGACAAAGGATGAAAAGTACTATGCTGCTCTGGAACATGCGGCAGTCAGTGCGATGTCTTGGGTATATACCTATGATTTTGCTGTGCCCTTTGCGCTTATTCCTCTATATGATGATTTGAACATTTTTAAAGAGGGGAATACGGCGGGGTGGTCGGTGATTGCAACCGGACACTCTGCGATTGATACCTTCGGTGCAACAGCTTATTATGAATTGTTTAAGCTGTATCTGCAGAGCGGAAATGAGAGCTATCTGAAAGTCGCGGGTCTGCTGCAGAACAATACCAAAAAAGCGATGGATCTGGAAGGAGAATGGGACTACCTTTACAGCGGCTTCTGTTTGGAAGCCTGCAATGTGGCTGACCAGGTGTTCCACACAGCAGAAAACGGCGTGTGGCTTCCCTGGATTTCAGCTGCGTTTATGGAGCCGATGATCCGGATGGAAGATACCTTTGGTAACTATGATATGTATGCTTTACTGCTAACGTATTCAATAAGCGAATTGCAGGAAATGATAGATTGATAAAAATGTGAGTTTCGCTGGTCAATAGGGATAGATCAAGTTATACAAGCCGCAACTTCAAAACGAAGTTGCGGCTTGAAAGGTTTCTATGCTACACATTGGGGACTGTTTGTGTTTTACAAACTGCGATGCGTAGAAGGTGTTCTCTTTATCAGCTTGTTATGGAAGAGAATCAAGCCATAGAGCATTTGCCGGCATCCAGACAAGCTCAGAACTAAGACAAGTCGGACGTAGCCATGT
>JAZUSG010000006.1:0-2516 GCA_045606605.1 Faecousia sp. | reverse complement strand
ATATAAAGGAGGTATTTTTATGCAAAAAAGAAAGAATCTTGCCGTAAAAACCATTGTCTACAGCGCCATGCTGGCCGCCTTAAGTGTGGTTATGGCCCGGGTGCTGTGTTTTGCCACCCCGGACGGTGTCCGCTGGTCCTTGGACAAATTCCCGCTGTTTTTGGCAGGTATGTTCTTCGGCCCTGTGGCCGGCAGTCTGACCGGCTTTGTGGCCGATTTTGTGGGCAGTCTGATGCAGTTTGGCTTTAATCCCCTGCTGTGTCCCCCCGCCATTTTGTACGGTCTTTTTGGCGGTCTGCTGCGCCGGTATATACAAAAGAAGCCCACCGTCCTGCGGCTGGGTCTGTGCTATCTGTTCCCCGTGGCTGTCGGCTCGATCCTGTACCAAAGCAGTATGCTGGCATGGCTCTACTTTGACGGCATTTATATGGAGGGTCTTGCCTACTACTTAAGCACCCGTTCCGTCCAGTTTGCCATTATGCTGGTCGCAGAAACGCTCATCATTTTTATGCTTATCAAAACCGGTATGTTTGCCCGTATGGGTCTTTGGCCCATCAAAGCCCAGGCATTTTCCAAGATCACCACAGCGGATGAGGCCATCGCCTATATCCACAGCGTATTCTGGAAGGGCAGCGTGCCCGGTCTCAGCCGCACCAACACATTGTTGGAAAAGATGCATAACCCCCACAAGGATTTAAAGTACGTCCACATTGCCGGCACCAACGGCAAGGGCTCTACTGCTGCTATGACCGCCTCCATTCTGCAGAAGGCCGGTTATACGGTAGGCCTTTACACCTCCCCTTATATTTACACCTTCCACGAGCGTATGCAGGTCAACGGTGAGATGATCACCGACCGGGAGCTCATCGACATCACCCGGTATGTAAAACCCCTTGCCGACAGTATGACCGATTCCCCCACGGAATTTGAGCTGGTCAGCTGCATCGCTTTTGAGTTCTTCAAGCGCAGAAACTGCGATATTGTGGTGCTGGAAGTGGGTATGGGCGGCGCACTGGACTCCACCAATGTGATCCCCTGTCCGGAAGTGGCTGTGATCACCAACATTGGTTTAGACCATACCGATGTGCTGGGTAATACCCTGGAAGAGATCGCAATGAACAAAGCCGGCATTATCAAAGAAGGCGGCAACGCGGTCATTTACCGGGGTGAGCCTTCCGTAGAGGCGGTATTTACGCAGGTCTGCCAGGAAAAGAATGTCACGCTGCGCAAAGCGGATTTTGCCGGTCTGCAGCTAAAATCCCACGATCTGTTCCAGCAGGTATTTGACTGCGGCGATTACCGGGATATCCACCTGCCCCTGCTAGGCAACCATCAGCTGCATAACGCAGCCGTGGTGCTGGCCGTGGCAGAGACACTGATCGAAAACGGCTGGAACATCTCCCGGCAGAATATTTACGACGGCATCCGGGATGTATCCTGGCCCGGTCGATTCGACATCGTCAGCCGGGATCCCCTGTTTATCATTGACGGCGGCCATAACCCCCAGTGCCTGGAAGCGCTGGTGAAAAACATTCAGGACTATTTGTCCGACCGCCAAATCATTGCGCTGACCGGTGTGCTGGCCGACAAGGACTATGGCGATATGTATCGGCCCGTTATGCCCTACATCCAGCAGTTTGTGTGCGTAACCCCGCCCAATCCCCGCCGTCTGCCTGCCCAGGAGCTGGCGCAGCATCTGCAAAAGGCCGGTGCTACCGCCATTGCCTGCGAGGATATCCGCAGCGGTGTCCGCAAGGCCATTGAGCTGTGCGGCGATAACGGCGCTGTGCTTTGCTTCGGTTCTCTCTACACCATCGGCGACATCCGCAATGCACTCATCCAGGAAAAATCCCTTTGACATCCCCTTACCTTTTGATTATACTGAAAGAAAAACGATAAGGAGCATTTCTTATGCATATGGATCACGATCATATCCCCGGTGGCGCTCACGAGCATAGTCACGAGCACACCCACACCCACGAGCACACCCACGACGGTGTTGCTCACACACACGCCCATTCCCACCAGCACGACCATAGCCACACCCATCCCCACCAGCACGACCATCTCCACGGCGAAGGTCATACCCACGAACATAGTCACGAATGCTCCGGCGCTTGCAGCAGCTGCGCCGGCAAGTGCGAACACACGCCTATGGAGGAACTGCTGGCGCTGATGCAGTATATGGTGAATCACAACGCCGCCCACGCAAAGGAGCTGGCAGATCTTGCCGCCCAGCTGGAAAAGGCCGGTAACCACGCAGCTTTCGAGCAGGTGATGGCCGCGGTGTCTGATTTTGAAAAGGGCAATATGCGCCTGTCTATGGTGCTGGCCGGTCTGAAATAAGAGGTAGCATTATGTGTCTTTCAACTGTCTATAAAAACACCCGCGCAGAGGAGAATGTGGTCCTGCGCAATGTGATGCAAATCGACTGCAAGGACGGCTGCATCATTCTCACCGACCTGATGGAGCGCACCGTTGCCATTGAAGGCACTCTGGAGAGCGCAAATTTGGTT
>JAZUSG010000005.1:0-8277 GCA_045606605.1 Faecousia sp. | reverse complement strand
CATAATATACTCATACACCGCTTCCACCGGGAAACCCTCAGCTTTATAGAAGGTCAGCGCCAGTTCCGGGTCTTTGCGCTTACTGAGCTTGCGCTTGGAGTTGCCGTCCATTTTCATCAGCGGTCCGATGTGCACATATTTGGGCAGCTTGAAGCCCAGCGCCTTAAACAGCTGAATGGGGAAGGGCAGAGTGGGCAGCCACTCATCACCCCGGACCACATGGGTGGTGCGCATCAGATGATCGTCCACTGCGTGGGCAAAGTGGTAGGTGGGAATACCATCGGATTTCAGCAGCACGTGGTCGATATCGTTTTCCGTAACGGTCAGCTTGCCCTTAACCACATCGTCGAATTTGAACTGATTCTCTACAGAGCCGGTGCTGCGGAAACGGAGCACCCAGGGATTGCCGGCGGAAAGCTGCGCCTGCACATCCTCCAAAGAGCGGTCCCGCCACTGGGCATACTTGCCGTAGTAGCCGGTGTTCTCTTTGTTAGCCTCCTGCTGCTGCCGCATAGCGGAGAGCTCCTCTTCCGTGCAGAAGCAGGGATATGCCATACCCTGGCTGATCAGCTGCTTGGCATAAACGTGGTAGATCTCTGCCCGCTGCCGCTGACGGTAAGGGCCGTAAATGCCGCTGTCGCCGTCCATAGTCGCGCCTTCATCAAAGACAATGCCGTAGTGCTTTAAAGTGCTAATCAAAACTTCCACCGCGCCGGGTACTTCCCGTTTCGCGTCGGTGTCCTCCACCCGGAGAAACAGAACGCCACCGCTCTGATGAGCCATCCGCTCGGCGGTCAGCCCCTGTACCAGATTGCCCAAATGAACAAAGCCGGTGGGGGAGGGTGCCATACGGGTCACCACTGCGCCTTCGGGCAGATCGCGCAGGGGGAAACGGGCTTCCAGCATTTCGGGGGTGTCTGTAACGTGGGGGAACAGTAATTCAGCCAGTGCAGAATAATCCATAGTCAGTACCTCTTTTAAAAATTCTGCGGATATTGTACCAAGCTTTGGGGAAAAAGTCAATTTCTCGTTGCCTTTTTCTTATCCCTGTGGTAGAATACTGTGATAGAATACAACAAAGGAAAAACGAGGGAAGTATTATGGAGCAAACAGCAAAAAAGAGAATGCTATCGGGCATTCAGCCCAGTGGCGACCTGCATTTGGGCAATTACTTAGGCGCGATCAAGAACTGGAGCAGCCGCGCCGAGCAGTTTGAATGCTTCTATTTTATGGCGGATATGCATACCATTACTGTGCGGCAGACCCCCGCAGACCTGCGTCGCCGCACCTTGGAGCAGCTGGCGCAGTATATCGCCTGCGGCCTGGACCCGGAGCAGAACACCCTGTTCGTACAGAGTCACGTACACCAGCACGCAGAGCTTGGCTGGGTGCTTAACTGCTATACTATGTTCGGTGAGCTGAGCCGTATGACCCAGTTTAAGGATAAATCCTCCAAAAATGCGGAGAATATCAACGGCGGTCTCTTTACCTATCCCGCGCTGATGGCTGCGGATATTTTGCTGTATCAGCCGGACCTGGTGCCGGTGGGCCACGATCAAAAGCAGCACTGTGAGCTGACCCGGGATGTTGCCCAGCGGTTTAACAGTATTTACGGCGACGTGTTTAAGATCCCCGAGCCCTATATTCCCGAGACCGGCGCCCGGGTTATGAGCCTGAACGCGCCGGAAAGCAAGATGAGTAAATCTATGCCCGAAGGCTGCGTGTTCCTGATGGAGCGCCCGGAGGATATCCAGCGGAAGTTTAAGAGAGCCATCACCGACTCCGATACAGAAAACTGCGTCCGTTTTGACCCGGAGCATAAGCCCGGTGTTGCAAACCTGATGAGCATTTATTCCGCAGTGACCGGCAGCAGCTTTGCGGCTATCGAGGCAGAATTTGCCGGACAGGGTTACGGCGCGTTTAAACCCAAGGTTGGTGAAGCTGTCATCGAGACCCTCCGTCCTATCCGGGAAGAGGCTGAGAGACTCCTGAAGGATAAGGCTTATTTGGAGAGCGTATACCGCGGCGGCGCAGAGCGTGCGGCCTATGAGGCAGAAAAGACCCTGCGCAAGGTCTATAAGAAGATCGGTTTCCTGGCAAGATAAGCCTATCACGATGGTCATTGCGAACCAGTGCGCACACTGGTGTGGCAATCTCCTTCCAATGAAAGTGAGAGTCATACTGTGAAAATTTGGCAACACTTTAAGACCATCACCAAGCACCGCTTTTTGGTGATGGCCGGATGCTTCCGCGTGGGACTGTACCGCCAGGGCCTGACCCACGATCTGTCCAAATATACGCCCACGGAATTTATGAATGGCGCAAAGTTTTACCAGGGCACCCGCAGCCCCAACACAGCAGAACGTGAGGAAAAGGGCTACAGTGAGGCGTGGATGCATCACAAGGGCAGAAATCGCCATCATTATGAATACTGGACGGACATCAATAAAGAGACCAGACAGTACGAGTCCCTGCCCATGCCCAGCCGCTATTTGGTGGAAATGGTGATGGACCGCCGGGCGGCCTGTATGACCTACCAGGGCGCTGACTATACAGACGGCGCTGCCCTTGCTTATTTCCGCAAAAGTATGGAGCGGGAGCGGATGCACCCTCAGACCCGGCAGGAACTGGATTTTCTGCTGGAAATGCTGCAGGAAAAAGGGGAGAAGGAAACCTTCCGCTATATGAAGGAGCAGGTTTTGCGCGGCGCGCCCTTCCCTTGGGAGAAGGAATTAATCACTGTCATTGCGAGCCTGCCTGGCAGGTGGGGGAATCTACAGTGAATAAAAGAATTTTTCCCGGAAATACTACTTGCGGATGAAAGAGAAAATATGCCGAGATTGGAAAAAAGTGCTTGACTTTTTCCGTATTCTGCGTATAATAAATCTCGTCCGTGCGATAGAGGATTAGTGTAACGGTAGCACACCGGACTCTGACTCCGTTTGCGGGGGTTCGAATCCCTCATCCTCTGCCATTAAAAGCCCAACCACATCCGTGGTTGGGTTTTTAATTTTGCTAATGGGAGGGATTCGAACCAATCTAAATGCAGATGTCCGGTGGACATCTGCTCGATTCCGGCTTGACGGAATCGACACTTTGATTCAATCGAATCCCTCATCCTCTGCCATCTAAAGACACCATTGAAATCTGAACCCCCAAGTTCAGACTCAATGGTGTTTTTATTATAAAATCTAGTATTTATGCGGCTTTTCGAGGCCGCATTTTCTTTTTGTCAGCTGTCTAAAAAAAGAAAAACTTGAATTCGGCAATTAGAAGATTTAAAAACAAACCTTTTCAAACCCATCAGTCTATCTGCGTATATCTAAAAAATCATGATTTTTCTTTGTTTATGAAAAGATGAACTTGATTTTTTCTTTTGCTATTCTTTCATTACAGTATACAAAGTTAAATTCACCGCTGATCTGCATATCCGCAACAGTAAAGGTAGCAAGGTCGTCACGGCATCGGGAGATAGGTTCATAAGCAAAGGTAATTGCCCCGTTTTTTGCCACAATGTCGCATATTACGGAAAAATTGCTGACAGAGCTGCAACGCTTAAAGTTATCAAAGGAAAAACCACGGTCTGTAATGGCGTTGTGCAGTAATGTTCTCGTTCCCGAAAACGGCTCTCTGACCACAATATCTTCTGCAAGAATTTCTTCAAGTGTGACAGTCTTATTTGCAAAATGATGGCTTTTTGCACAGACTCCCACAAATGCTTCTTTCTTGTAAAGGTGGTATCCGTATTTTGATTTATCAAAGACACCTTCAATAACAGCAAAATCGATCTCAGCCTTTTCAAGCATGTGTAAAAGAACTTCTGTGTTATCAACGATCAAATCAAGCGTGTGGTTTGGCTCTTGCAGAAAATGGCGAATCTCCGGTACGATCACAAATTCACCTATGGTCTTGGTTGCACCAACGGTCATATGAACGGTATCGGTAGGAATGAACTTTTCACGGATATCCGCTTCCTCTGCCTTGATGCTGTCAAAATAACGCTTTAGTCGTTCTGCATTCTTTGTTCTTGACAGCGTCCGTCCGTCATACTCAAACAGTTTCACACCGTAATAATTCTCCAAATAATGAATGTGCTGTGTGACACCCGGCTGAGTCATATTCAGTTTTTCAGCCGTTCTGCGGTAATTCATCTCATCATAAAGAGCAAGAAAAGTGATAACTCTGTAATCTAACATAACAAACTCCAATTAACTAAAATTATCGACTGATAAGAAATGATAATTTAATTTTATCACAAAAGCGTAGTATAATCAAGAGGTATAAGTAAAAGTAGGAGATTGATTATGAAAGTGTTAAAAATATTTCCCGGAATAATATTATCTGTAGGTGTTGCACTTCTTGCCTGCTGGCTTGAAAGTCTGCTTCCTATCCACCTTATCGGATCTGCCGTGATTGCTATGTTTATCGGTATGATCCTCAATCACTTTTTGAGGACTACCAAGGTGTTTGCATCGGGACTCAAATTTACATCCAAAAAAATCTTGAAATTCGCCATTATTTTGCTTGGCTTGTCCCTCAATATTACGACTATCCTCAACGTAGGTAAAATGTCCCTCACCGTTATGATATTCACTCTGCTGACCTGCTTTGGCGGCGGTTACTTTATCGGTAAGGCATTGGGACTTAACTGGAAACTCTCCAACCTTATCTCAGCCGGTACAGGTATTTGCGGTGGATCTGCCATTGCTGCTATTGCCCCGACTATCGATGCAGACGATAACGACGTGGCTTATGCCATGTCTGCTACATTTCTGTTCGATATGGCAATGATCGTATTGTTTCCCATTATGGGACAAGCAATGGGGATGACCGATCAGGCATTCGGCATTTGGGCGGGAACGGCAGTTAACGATACCTCGTCCGTTGTTGCGACAGGCTATGCTTTTTCAGAAGGCGCAGGAGATTTTGCGACAATGGTGAAGCTCACAAGAACCCTTGCGATTATTCCTACCGTCATTACCTTTGCTTTTGTGCAGCTTCGCTTAAAGCGTAAAGAAGCATTTGCCAACAGCCAAAACGGAAGTGAGCTGAAGGCAAACTTCAGCATTACAAAAATATTCCCTTGGTTTATCCTCGGTTTCCTTGCTATGTCCATTGTGGCAAGTATTTTCCCGATTCCTGCGGCTGTTGTTTCCGGCACAAAAAGTGCGAGCAAATTCCTTATGGTTAGTGCTTTGGCAGCCATAGGGCTCAACACTTCTTTTTCAAGTATGAAGAAGGCCGGTATCCGTCCGATGATCCACGGCTTCATTATCTCGGCATTGGTTGTTATCGTAGCACTGGTTGTTGAGATCGCAATGGGAATCGTATAAGAATCGGGGACGTACCATTCTATACTGTTAATGTCGGCGCTCTTAATCAATGATTATACCTCGGAGCAGATTCAATTCGACCGAAAGATCGTTATTTGAGTGTGGTTAGATAGAAATGTGAGAGTTCAAATTCATACGCAAAAACAGCAAAAATATCTTTTTTGTAGCCCATAGACATTAAAAGCCCAACCACATCCGTGGTTGGGTTTTTAATTTTGCTGATGGGAGGGATTCGAACCAATCTAAAAGCAGTTGTCCGGTGGACATCTGCTCGATTCCGGCTTGACGGAATCGACACTTTGATTCAATCGAATCCCTCATCCTCTGCCAACATATCTTGTTTTGCGTCTTGCTTTGTGTTAGAATACTAACAATGGGGAGGTGCAGCAAAATGGATAATTTCGTGATGATCGAAAAACTAAAGAGAGCAGGTATATTTTTTGAGGCAGGCTTGCGTGAGGAGGAGTTCACCAGAATCGAATCTACATTCGGTTTCTGCTTCCCCTCTGAAATCAGAGCATTTCTTGCCTGTGGTCTACCTGTCGGTAACCATTTCTATAACTGGAGAGACCTTTCCGCTGCTAATGTGCAGAGATTTCGTGACTTCTCGTCATCCATAGAAGATGCCTTCCGTTTTGACCTGGAAAATAATGGAGATGATTTGCGTGCAATGTTGGGGGACAGATTCTCTGAAAGCAAGGATCAAGAACAATATACGGCGGCAGTGCTGGATTATCTGCGGTGCAGCACAAAATTGATCCCATTTTACGCACATCGTTGTTTCTTTGACGGAATGGATAATATGCCTATTGTATCCTTCTGGCAGCCGGTGGATTCCATTTTTTACGGTGAGAATTTCGAGGATTATCTTGAAACAGAATTTCTGGGAAAAGACCATTGCGTAGAGCATATTCCTGAGCGGATGAAAAGCACAGGTATCTGGTATTACTTGATTGGATAATATACATTAAGTTCAAACGCAAGCTGAGCGGTAAGAACTGAAAAAACCGTTGCGGCTCAATGCTTTTGGCTTTCTGCGTATCTGAAAATATAGATTAAGTTCAATACTGCCATTAAAAGCCCAACCACATCTGTGGTTGGGCTTTTAATAATTATGCGGATAGGGATTGAACCCATAGCAGAGCAATTTGCCGGTGTCCATCTTTGTTTTCTTGCGCTTGCATAAGAAAATGCATTCGGAACTGTGTTTTTCAATCTCATCATCGTAGATTCCATAGAGAAGTTAAAAAATTTTAGAGAGATATTGATTGGAAATTGCTTTCCTCCCGGAAATTATTTTGAATAATTGTTTTTTTAGTTGCTTTTTTAGCAGTACATTTCTTGACTTTTTTCGACAAACATGCTAATGTCAAGAGGACAATATTTAAGAATCAACTGCATTAAGTGAGGAGTAAACTATGGACAAAAAGTATGGCTATGATGAGACACAATATAAGAAGTTCATGTCCGGTGCATGGTGGTATTTGATTCTGTTTTCACTTCTTTATTGTGCACACTACTGCACTCGTTTGAACATTGGCAATGCTCAGGTTTACATGACAGAGTTTTCCAGTGAAAACATTGGTTTGCTCAGTTCTGTTCTCTTTTGGTGTTATGGCGTTGGCCATTTAATCAATGGTCGTCTTGCTGAAGTCTTCGGTGTTCGTAGATTTATTATTTTATCGGTTATTATGTCAGTTGTATGTAATGTACTTATGGGCTTCCAAAACGCGATTATTCCAATGGCGATTATTTGGGGCTTTAATGGTTTTTTCCAGTCGATGGCGTGGTCGCCCGGAGTTTCTTCTCTTACTGCCTGGTGGCCGAGAGATAAGTGTGGTTTTGCAACTGGATTTGCAAATGCTTTCTCTGGTTTTGGTCAGGTAATTGCAACTCTTATGGTAGCACTTGGTTTTGTGCTGCTCCCTAAATTCGGTTGGCGTTCTGCTTTCTTCGTACCTGCGATTTTGCCGATTTTGATGCTTGTATTTTATTGGATTTTCGCAAAAGCCGGACCTCGCGAGATCGGTCTTCCGGATTACAAGGAAGATGAGATCAAAACCGGAAATGAAGATGAGATGGCAAAGATTGTGAAGGAAAAAGGTATTCTGTATCCTTATTTTCATCTTCTGAAAAATCCTGTATTTTTAGTTTTTGTTTTTGTAATTTTTGCTGCCGGTGTTGCTCGTTATGGTCTTGTAACATGGATTCCCAAGTATTTGAATGAAACTACAAATCTTGGTGAAGTTGTAAGTCTTCTTACCTCAACGATTTTACCGATCGGTATGGGAATCGGAACCTTTATTATTCCAACACTTACAGATAAATTCTGTCCAAACAATCGTCTTTGGGCAGGCGTTGTCAGTGGCTTTGTTGCTGCTCTTTGCGTTGCCGGAGTTGTTTTCTTAAATCCTAACAACAATTTTCAATTTGCTCTTATGCTGATTTGCCTTTTCTTTGCCGGGTTCTTTATTTATTCTATCAACGGTATCGTTTGGGCTTATGCTGCCGATGTGGGTGGCCGTATTTTTTCAAGTACTGCCTCGGGTATACTTGATTTTTCTGCTTATATGGGTGCTGCAATTCAGGCGATGGTTTATGGATTAATTTTAGGTGATGGAAACTGGAATGCTGTATTTATTTCTGTTTCTGTGTTCTGTCTTTTAATTGCTTTTGTCAGCCTTGTTGCTGCAAGCAAAGGAAGCAAGAGAGTTGATAAGTTGGTTAACTGTGACAGTTCAAATTCATAAACTAAAACTGCCAAAAATATCTTTTTATAGTCCTTACACATTAAAAACCCAACCGCTTTAGCGTGTTGTCCTTAACGGAGAACACGCTAAAACTAAGTTTGCCCTTTGGGCAAGTGAAGTTATCTGCAATAGTGAAGTTCACTTCGTGAGTGAAGTTTCGCCTGACGGCGAAATGATGGGCAAACTTAACTTCA
>JAZUSG010000004.1:0-2153 GCA_045606605.1 Faecousia sp. | reverse complement strand
GTTGGTGCGGCTGTTCAGCCATTCCAGCAGATCCTTTTTCATCACCATTTTTCGTCCGCCGATCCGTAAAGTCGGGAAGTCGGAACGGTTCAACAGTGCGTATGCGCCGGACTTGGAAATCTGCAAAGCAGACGCAAGCTGTTCTGCGGTTATTACATCCGGCAAACTGGAAAACATCTCATTCGCCATAGGTTTTTCCTCCTTTCTGCATGAAAAAACAGCAGTCACGAATTGTGACTGCTGTCTAAAAATGCTCATTTAGTTCTTTGATTTGTTCAGATACTTCTGATATTCGCTCGCGACAAAATCCTCGTAAGAATTGGCGATTTGGGCGATCCGCTTGTGGACGGCACTGGCAGTTTTGTATCCGACCTTGTCCGCGATCTCTTTCTCTGTATATCCCTGCATCCGAAGCTGTAAGATCTCCCGGTCATAGTCTGTCAGGTTTTCTTCGGCAAAGGATGCTATCTGCATTTCGGAAAGGATGGTTTGCTCGAAATCGCCGGCAGGATCTGCCACACCAAAAACATCTCCATCTTCATCCTCCATCATTTCTTCCAGAGAAATCGGTTTTGCGGATCGGTTATGATGCCACTTCCGCAGAAAGTCATTTTTGACGGTGCTGGATTTTTCAGAGTAATCCTCCGGGGAACGCATCTCCCAGGCCGCATCGATGATCGGCTGCCAGTTTTCTTCCTCAATAATCATGTCTGTCAGATTGCCCACAAGGTTGCTGAATTGCTGATAAGTCAGCCAGGGGACTTCCGCACCCCTTGGCATATTGTAAAGATTCTGAAAGCCCAAGCCGCAGGTTTCAAACTTTCGCCGTATGTATGGAATGATGGCGTAGGATAGCTCCCAAATTGCAAACATACCAGCATAGTGGGCGCGGCTTCCTGGAATCTCCCGGTAGTTGCCATGCCGGTCTTTGACCTTAAAGAACTGCCATGCCGCCCAGGAGTAGCAGTCCCAGACCAGCATTTTCAGCATATCATCTTTTGCAACGGCACCGTAGCTTCCTTCATACAGAACTTCATAGGGAGAACGGGGAATTTTCAAGGCACTCGGGTATTTTCCTGCCAATTCCTTGGGCAGCGCATAGAAAAGTGTCAGCCAGGAAATATCATCATCATGAGCGATTTCAATGATCTCACCGGGCAGCACCACGATAAAACCCTGCGGCCCTTTGCTGGATTTTGTCACGTTGTTTCACCTCCTGATTTTGATAGTAGAGTTACCCCTCTACTATATATGGCACGAGAAAGGCCAAATTGTTCCAATGTTTCTAAAAATTTTTCAATATTTTTTCTTGGGAGCAATATCTGCAATCATTATAGCGGAATTTGAAAATTATATCCAGTCGAAAAGTGTGGATAAATTTTGAACTATGGGGATTTGTACGCAAAAAAGATAAGGCGGTGACCGGGATGGTCACCGCCCTTTTATCCTTATCTGCGGAACAGCTTTTTCAGATCCTTCAGGTCATCCAAGCCGATGTCCCTGGTTTTCTTCGGCTCCGGTTTGACATAGTCGAAGCCGCCGTGGGGTTCCCGGATGCAGAAGCCGATGGACAGCCTATCCGGGTCGCCCTCGAAGCCGTGTTCGGTGTCCGCGTTGTACACCACGCCGTCGATGCGCTTGAACAGCTGGCCGGGGCTGGGGTACTGGCCTGCGGGACGGAAGCCGTTTTCTACGAGGATCTGCCGGTACTGCTCCAAGGCCCGGTGGGCGGCGTTGGTATCGCCGTTGTAGCCTGCGGAGAAACAGATCACGCCCGGCTCGTATTCCTCCAGATTATATTCGCAGCCGCCGCAGCTCCACTTGGGATACTGGGGAAGCATGGTGTCCCACTGGGCAAGTTCGGTCTCATCCTTTGCTTTCTGTGCCTGTTCCTCGGCAACCGCTGCCGGGAGCTTGGTACCGCAGTCTTCACAGTATTTGGTGCCGATGCTGTTCTGCTTGCCGCAGGAAGGACACACCGCACCCTCTGCCACAGTCTGCTCCGGGAGTTTGGCTCCGCAGGAGGGGCAGAAGGTTTTTTCTGCCGTGGTGGGCTGGCCGCAATCGGGGCAGATTTTGGTATTTTTGCTCATTTGGGTAGCATAGTTCTTGGTGGCCCGTTCCAGGTTGGCAAAGGCACCCTCCAGACCGGA
>JAZUSG010000003.1:0-6988 GCA_045606605.1 Faecousia sp. | reverse complement strand
TGGCAGAGATCGCAATGTCCTACGGCTATGTTTACGTTGCTCAGATCGCTATGGGCGCCAACCAGGCTCAGACCATCAAGGCCATCACTGAAGCTGAGGCTTACAACGGTCCTTCCCTGATCATTGGCTACGCTCCCTGTGAGATGCACTCCATCAAGGGCGGCATGATGAACTGCCAGGCCGAGATGAAGAAGGCTGTCGAGTGCGGTTACTGGAACCTGTTCCGCTTCGATCCCTCCAAGGAAACCGGCAAGTTCACTCTGGACTCCAAGGCTCCCAAGGGCGGCTATCAGGAGTTCCTGATGAACGAAGCCCGCTACAGCCGTCTGACCCGTGAGTTCCCCGAGCGTGCAACCGATCTGTTCGCTAAGAACGAGGCTGCTGCTAAGGAGCGTTACGAGCACCTGCTGAAGCTGGTTGAGATGTACAAGGACTAATTCCTAAAACACTACCCGCCCCTATAATTAGGGGCGGGTCTTTTTAAGGAGGCAATATGTACTGCACGGTTACGGATATCCGCGGTGATTACGCCTATATAAAATATGATGACACCGATGTAATTTCTGAGGTTGCGATTGCATTGCTTCCCTTTGGAATCGATGTGGGCGACCGGCTGAAATTTGAAAACTACGAATTTATAAAACTTTAAAAAGGCGATGGAACGCATCCATCGCCTTTTTATTATTCTTCCTCATTTTTTGCTTTTTTGAATTTGATCTTCTTGCTCTTCAAGGATTTTTTCTCCTTGTTCTGTTTCCGCTTTTCCTTAAAATTGGAATTTAATTCCGGCGGCTGGGGCTGCAGTTTTACCGCTTCCACCGGCATATCCTTCAGCCGTCTGTTGGCAAATTCCTTGATGATGGTGTAGAGTACCGATACCACAGGAATCATCAGGAACATACCCAGAACGCCCATCAGTTCACCGCCTACAGATACCGCAACCAAGACCCACATACCGGAGAGGCCCACAGAAGTACCCACCACCCGGGGGTAGATCATACTGTTTTCCACCTGCTGGATGATTATGAACATAATCACAAACCACACTGCCAGGGTGGGATTTTCCACCAGAATCAAAAATGTGCCGATGACACATCCGGTCCAAGCGCCAACAATGGGAATGAAGGCGGTTACTGCGATCACTACGCTGATTAGCGGGATATAGGGCATCCGGAAGATTGCCATACAAATGGCAAACAAAGCGCCCAGTATGCACACCTCCACGCACTGGCCGGACAGGAAGTTAGAAAATGTAGAATTGGTCAGCCGCAGGACTCGCACCACTCCGTCAGCAGTCTTTTCTTTACAGAAGGCATACAGCAGCTTTCTTCCCTGGCGGGCAAGGGTCTCTTTTTGGGTCAGGCAATAGATGCTGAACACAATGGCGATAACCGTATTGAAGATACCTGCAAAAATGCTTCCAATGGCAGTAATCGTACCACCCACAATGGTAGAAACACTATTACCCAGCACAGACAGAATTTTTTCCACCATAGCTGCCCAGCTGATGTTCTCAAAATTGGTGTTAGTCACCAGCCAATCCATAAGCTCCGGATTGTCATTTAAGAAATTCATCACAAAGGCTTCTGCCTCAATGAGGAAATCCCGCAGATTGGGTAGAAGCGAATTGACTGTGGAAATAATTTGGGGGATCAGCAGCCAGAATACCAGCGACACAACCAAGAGCATAGCAATAAATGTCAGGATCACGGCAAGCAATCGCTTTAGATTTGCTCTGCGGATCTTCTTTAACAGTCCGTTTTCAATGGCGCGCATAGGTACATTTAAGATAAATGCCAGCACTCCACCAAAGATGAACGGCGCCAGTACCCCGGTAACGATATTAAAAAAGTTTTTTACGCGATCGGTTTCGTGCAAGAGCCAGTACAATACAATCGCACCGCAAACACATAAGAAAATTCTGAGGAGATTCTTTTTATTTAGTTCCGGCAAAACACGCTCTCCTTTCTACATCTTAGTACATTCAAACGGAAAGTTCTTTTAATTTGTTACATAGTTTTTCAACGTTTTCTTCCTTTGTTGCCCAACTGGTACAAAACCGCACTGTAGTATTATTCTCGTCTGCTTTTTCCCATTCCGCAAAGGTAAATTCTTCAGATAATTCTGTCAAAAGCTTATTGGGAAGTGTAACAAAGATCTGATTGGTCGCACCGGGCAGGTATAGCGGATAACCCAATTCACACAGGGTTTTGCGGATACGATCCGCCATAGCGTCTGCATGGGTCGAGATCTGCAGGTACAAATCGTCTTCAAACAACGCTTCAAACTGCAAACCCAGCAGCCAGCCCTTAGCAAGCATACCCCCACGCTGTTTCATCAGATAACGAAAATCCTCGGCAATGGCAGCATTGGGAATCACTAATGCTTCGCCGAACATTGTTCCCACTTTTGTTCCACCGATATAAAAAGCATCGCAAAGTCTTGCATAATCAGCCAATGTGATATCATTTCCTTTAGCCGCAAGACCATAACCCAACCGCGCGCCGTCTACAAACAAGTATAGGCCATGGGCTCTGCATATGCCGGAGAGTGCTTCCAGTTCTGACAGTGAATACAGCGTGCCGTACTCAGTAGGATTAGAAATATAAAGCATTTTCGGCTGCACAATATGTTCGGCATCTTCAACAGATTTTTGATTGATCACAATCCGCTCTACCAATTCAGGACGTGCTTTTCCGTCAGCAGACGGAACTGCGATCACCTTATGTCCGGTTGCTTCAATAGCGCCGGTTTCGTGAACATTTATGTGCCCGGACTCGGCTGCAATGACTCCTTGATGGGGACGCAGTGCGGCCGCAATCACTATCAGATTTGTTTGTGTGCCACCCACCAGGAAGTGTACTGCTGCATTCGGAGCATTACACTTACTGCGAATCAGACGGATGACATTTTCGCAACAAGCATCCACACCGTAGCCCGGCATTTGTGATGCCGCAGAATCCGTTAATTTTTTGAGTACCGCCGGATGGCAAATTTCATTATAGTCATTATTAAAATATAGCATGGTTTCTCTCCAAAATCGTTCTGTATCCCTATTTTACGAAATGCGGGATAATATGTCAAGGTATATTCACTCCTGTTCAATCATAAGTTTTTCATGGCAGATATAAGCAGGGAGGGATCCGTGTGGCAGATACAATTGAAGAAAGAGCCTGCAAATTGGCTGTATACATCATTGAGACCGGTGCAACCGTCCGGACCGCTGCCCAACATTTCGGTATATCCAAATCTACAGTACATAAAGATCTTTCCCAAAGACTCCCGCAATGCAACAAACGTCTCTATCGACAAGTTCGCCAAGTACTGGATGTAAACAAGGCACAACGCCACATCCGGGGCGGTCTTGCCACCCAGAAAAAGTATCGGGAGAAACAAAAGAAGTAAATAATCGGGCCACTGTTTACGGTGGCCCGATTATTTATATGCTGGAAATTTCAGAAAAACTGTGATATACTCCATAAAAAGGAGGAATTGTATGTTTGAGATCACGCTGATCGCTATGGGTAAACTAAAAGAAAAATTTTATCTGTCTGCAGCCGCAGAATACGAGAAACGGATGAAGGGGTACTGCCAGTTCCGTATTTTGGAATTGCCGGAGGTGCGTCTGCCGGAAGATCCCTCCCCTGCCGAAATTTCTGCCGCCCTGGAAAAAGAGGCGGACAGCATTGTGCAGAAAATTCCAAAGGGCGCGTGGTTTTGCGTGCTGACCCCTGAGGGGACGATGCTAAGCTCCGAAAAACTGGCAGAGAAGATGTGGCAAGTCAAGCTCTCCGGAAAAAGCAGCTGCTGCTTTTTGATCGGTTCGTCTTTTGGTATGTCGCCCCGCTTAAAAGAACTGTCTGACTTTAAGCTGTCTATGAGTCCTATGACCTTCCCTCATCATTTGGCACGGGTTATGGTGCTGGAGCAGTTATACCGGGCTGAAGCCATTCAGGCAGGAAGTAAATACCATAAATAAGAATGCCGGTCAAGAGACCGGCATTTATTTTAAAATTCTCCGCTTGCGTACATCACCGCAGAAAGAGCGCACAGAGGCGCTGTCTCGCACCGCAGGATACGGCTTCCCAGCGTGCAGATGTGAAAACCTGCATCCTTTGCCATTACGACTTCCCGCTCCTCCAGGCCACCTTCCGGGCCTGTAAGCAGGCTGATAGAAGCAAATTCATTCTGCTCCAAAGCCATATGCAGGGTAGTGGCGTGTTCATTTTCGTAAAACAGAATCGCCAAATCTGCCTGCATTGCCCTGTTTAGAGCTGCCTGGTAGCTATCTACTGTAATCACCTTTGGAATCCGGCCTCTGCCACACTGCTCCGATGCAGACACTGCGATTTTTTGCCAGCGTTCCAATTTCTTTGCAAGACTTTTTTCATCCGGACGGGACACGCAACGGGCGCTGGGAAATGCCACAATCTCGTGAGCACCCAGTTCTGTGGCCTTTTGTATTACGTGCTCCAGCTTATCGCCCTTAGCATAAGCCATATAAATACTGGCTTTCACCTTAGGTTCTGCATCGGATGTAGCGGTACTGTCTACCACCAAACTGATCTGCCCGGGACTTACATCGCTGATGGTGCATAGGCTTTCATTACCCGCGCCGTCGCAAACCAGCACCTGCTCGCCGCATTTTAGACGCAGCACCTTTGCATGGGCAGCATTTTCCCCGGTTAACACCAAAAAGTCCGGTTTCATATCCTCCTGCGCAACAAAGAATCGCACCATAGGGTTACCCCCTTTATCTGTTATAATTTTGGAAAAGGACGTGTTTTGCAACACGTCCTATTTTCCTATTCTTCCAAACCCTCATCTGCGAAATACGCCCAGTCATCTACCAGCATCTTATCTGTTTTCTTTGCCGAACCGGTCTGTCCGCGTTTGCGCTTTACAAGGGTTGTGGCCACAGCTATCTCCGCAACGATCAGTACTACAAGGAGCGCCACGCTCACAATTAAGACAACCGAATCCTGCTTATTTGTAGCCGTGTTCTGCTGAGGCGGGGTTTCCGGAATGGTTACCGGCGGAGCTTCCCATTCATATTCCGGCATTGTGGGCTGGGTTTCCTCTTCCGGCTCAGGTTTTGCAAAGCCGGGTCTTGTAGGCGTTGATCGGAAGTATGTATAGTCCAATGCATAATCTTCACTATACACATTGGCCGTTGACTTGTTCGCACCTGCTACCGCAATTACATTTACAAGGAAAGGCTCCTGCTGGAAGCATCTTGCCTTAGCGGTGATCTCCAACGTGCTGTCATACACGCCAATATCTCCTTTGCAGCCGATGGCTGCGCAGTAAGAATTAGGACAGGAAATTGTTACATAAGAACCGGAAGTGATGGTAATAAAATAACTTTCACCAGGTTTTTCCGTAATGCCGCTGACAGAGTCGCTGATCAAAATACCGGCGCCGCTGTTGCTGGCTGCGTGAATACGGCTATTCCGGATCTGTACACTTCCGTTCTTTACCCAAATTGCCGGACGAACACCGCGGGTGATCTCGATCAACGAAAATGCAACCACGTTTGCATCCTGGAATGTCAGGTTGTTTTCTTCCATCACAAGTGGGAACATACCTTCTGAGGTAAGGGTCAATTTACCGGGGCCTGTAATGATAACTGATCCGCTGTTTTTGAAAACCAAGGCAGAGTATGCGCCGCTTGATCTGGGACTATCATACTTGCCGGTAAGTGTGCTATCTGCTTCCACTGAAACAGTACAGGGAAAATCAGCAATGAATGCTTCTCCGGTCACATCCAGGCCGCCGATCGTAAGGGCATTGTGCTTGTTGTTGACGAGATTAGCATTTTTAAGAGAAATTACCGGCATTCCTGCGGCGGGATATTCCAGCTTGATATGATAATTTTCTGCTGTAGCACCGGCGCTGAACGCTCTGCCGCTTTCATCGGTGAGCAGATACGCAGGTTCACCGCCTGCAACCACGATCACTTGCAGGTTTATATATTGCCCCGTAATCGCGTCGATACCGGGGACTGTGATCATTGCCCGTTTTACACCGTCGTCATCCGGAATAATAATCGGATCTTCTTCCGGCTCTGTAGGCTCTGTGCCAGGTTCTGTGCCGGGTTCGGTGCTGGGGTCGGTGCTGGGATCCGTGCTGGGATCCGTGCTGGGGTCAGTGCTGGGGTCAGTGCTGGGATCCGTGCTGGGGTCAGTACTGGGATCCGTGCTTGGGTCAGTACTGGGATCGGTGCTGGGATCCGTGCTGGGATCGGTACTGGGATCGGTACTGGGGTCAGTACTGGGATCAGTACTGGGGTCAGTACTGGGGTCAGTACTGGGATCGGTACTGGGGTCAGTACTGGGATCAGTACTGGGATCAGTACTGGGGTCAGTACTGGGGTCGGTGCCGGGGTCTTCACTGGGCGTCACATCAGAGCCTTCCTCTGACGGAACAACCGCATCCTCTGCATATGCCCAAACTGACAGCATACCAAAAAGCAGCATCGCAGTAAGTAAAATACATATGATTCGTTTCATTGTATCTATCTCCTTAAAGCATTTCCAAAAAATCGACGGTCTGCACGGCCAGTTATGGATATGCGCAAAACACGGGTTTGGAACAATTGCATCTAATTATTGTAACTATAACATACATCTATCTTTAATTCAATATTTTTATGATGACACCAAGGAAAAATGTTACACCGCTGCCGCCGAAAAGATGTTGACAAACCAGCCGGAAGGTATTATAATGCTTTCGTGCACTTGCGAGAGTGTTGGAATGGTAGACAAGCACGTTTGAGGTGCGTGTGGTTACGCCGTGTGGGTTCGAGTCCCATCTCTCGCACCAAAGCATTCAAACCCGAACCTTTTACCAATCGGTGAAACGTTCGGGTTTGTTGTTTTCTTAAAAGATGTTAAATAAGCCTTTGTTTGTGGCAATACAGAGTTAGTTGCTCTGTACTGCCACTTCTTCGTTTCAAAGTAATTTCGTACATAAAGGAGATTTTGAA
>JAZUSG010000002.1:0-9052 GCA_045606605.1 Faecousia sp. | reverse complement strand
TGGGTTAATTCAGAATAACTTTTTGGAGAAGAGAAATACTCCGCTTTCCATAATGACTGGAGTTCCAAAAAAATCGTATAAGGTCTTTAATGGGCGACCAAAAATCCGGTGACCACATTTGTGGTCGCCGGATTTTTTATCTGTGGCGGGATTCAAAAGGGCGGCACCAGTCCGCTGACCGGTGTAAATAAGTGTCCGGTGGAGACTTGTTTAGCCCTTGAGAGAATCCTTTGGTTTCTGGACGCATCCCTTGCGGATGTGGACAAAAAACAAATATGTTCGATGTTCAAACCCCATCATCATACTCAGACCAAAAAATAAAAGGCTGCTTTTGCAGCCCTTTATTTTTGTTTGCCTAAAGTCGGATGATCGTCCGTTGCCGGATTGTCAATAATCTCTCCGCGCTCTGTGAAGCGGGAACCGTGACACGGGCAGTCCCAGGAGTGTTCGGCACGGTTATACTTTAATGCGCACCCAAGATGGGGGCAGCGGGGCGCAGTGGGTGTCAAAAGTCCTATAATAGAGTCAAATGCATTCACCGCAAGCTGCGGTCGCAGGATCGTTCTGGACGGCGAAAAGACATCGGCATAAGGATTCACATTTCCTTGCACCAGATCACAGAGGATATCTGCCGCCACCATTGCATTCGTCATCCCCCACTTATTAAAACCGGTTGCCACAAACATATTGGATGTTGATTTTGCATACTGACCGATATAAGGAATGCTATCAAGTGTCATACAGTCCTGTGTTGCCCATTTACATACGATCTCAGCATTTGGATAGTACTTCTTTGCAAATTCCTCCAACTCCTGCCAACAACCTCCTTGCTTTCCCGTGCGATGACCACCGCCACCAAGAAGCAGAAGATTACCGTAACCACGAAAGCTAAGGCCGGTATCAGACGCATCCACATACATTCCCCTCAGTTCCTGCGCGCCACGGAGCGCAAGTACATAGGAGCGGTGCTGATAGAGCTTTAAAAAGTAACTGCCGTGCTTATTGATAAAGGGAAAGTGTGTCGCAATGATCAGTTTCCGATACTGGATTCTTCCGTTATTTGTGATTGCCTGGTTGTTTTTCAACTCTGACACTTTGGTGTTTTCATAGATCGGCAAGTCTTTTGCAATCGAGTGCAGAAATTTTAGTGGATGAAACTGAGCCTGATCCCGCACCCGTACCGCGCCGGCAACCGGAAAAGGAAGTTCCTCTGCGCCCACCAATTCCGCATTTACACAAAGAGATTTCAGTGCCGCAACCTCTTTTTCAATTTGTTTCCGGTTTTCTAAACTATAGACATAAGAATCCTTGCTTTCGTAGCCGCAGTCAATATACTGACACAGGCGCCTATATTCTTCGCCCGCATTCATTTGCGCCTGCAAGTAGAGCTTTGCCTGATCTTCCCCAAATCGGCGGATCATTTGATCGTAGATCAGCCCGTGGGCAAGCGTAATTTTCGCCGTGGTATCTTTTGTAATGCCGCTACAGATTCTCTTTGCTTCCACCAGCATACAATCTATCCCTGCATTTTTAAGCTTATACGCGCACAAAATGCCTGCGATTCCACCGCCAATGATCAGCACATCCGTGCTGCAGCTGCCTTTCATTGGATCAAACTGCAGTCGCGCAGCGCCTTGCTCCCAAACCGATTCCATAAACACCCTCCAAGCTGTAATTTATCAATAGTCTTTACAGTTTAGGCGCGTATATGTAAAAATCCCGTGCTCTCAGTTGAAAGCACGGGTTTTTATTAATCAATTTCTCTTACGCGAACAACGCCTTCGATCTTTTCCAGTTTTTCGATCGCCTGTGCAGAAGGAATGCCGTCCAAATCGAACATAGTATAGGCATATTCACCCTTACTACGGTTCAACAGGTCAGAGATGTTAATGTTCTCTTCTGCCAGAACGGTGGTAAACTGGCTCAGCGTGTTGGGGATATTTTTGTGCAGGATCGTAACTCTTGCAGTCTTTGTACAAATACCCATATCGCAGTTGGGGAAATTCACAGAATTGATGATATTACCGTTTTCCAGGTAGTTCATCACCTGCTTAACTGCCATCCTTGCGCAGTTATCCTCAGACTCCTCTGTGGATGCACCCAGGTGAGGAATGGCCACAACGCCTTCCATACCGGCTGTTCTGTCATTGGGGAAGTCGGTAATATAGCGGCTGACCTTACCGGACCTCAGCGCCTCTTCCATAGCGTCATCGTCCACCAGCAGATCCCGGGCAAAGTTCAGAATGATCACACCATCCTTCATCTTAGAGATGGCTTCCTTATTGATCATCTTCTTGGTATCATCCAGCAGCGGTACGTGGAGCGTAATGATATCGCTGTTGGCATAGATCTCATCTCTGGTCTTTACTCGGATAATATTACTATCCAAATGCCAGGCCGCATCAATGGAAATAAAGGGATCGCAGCCATATACAGTCATACCCAACTTACGGCCGGCATTGGCAAGCGGGCCGCCAATAGCGCCCAGGCCAATAACACCTAAGCTTTTACCGGCAATTTCGCGACCGGCAAACTTAGACTTGCCCTTTTCCACCTGTTTGCCCACATCAGGGGTATCCTTAATGGTCTGCACCCAGTTAATGCCGCCAACAATATCCCGGCTGCCCAGCAGCATACCGCACAGGGCAAGTTCCACCACGCCGTTTGCATTAGCGCCGGGGGTATTGAATACCACGATACCCTCCTGAGCGCACCGATCCAACGGGATGTTATTTACACCGGCGCCGGCTCTTGCGATTGCAAGCAAATTCTTAGGAAATTCCATTTCGTGCATCGCCGCGCTACGCACAACGACCGCCTGGGCTTTATCCAAATCTTCTGTTTTCTGATAATCTGCGGTCCACAAAGCAGAACCTTTATCAGAAATTTTATTTAAATAATGATACTCAAACATATAAATCCTCTTTTCTGCACAACACCTTAGGTATGGCTTGCCTCAAATTCCTTCATAAATGCAACAAGCTTTTCAACGCCTTCAATGGGCATTGCATTATAGATACTTGCGCGCATACCGCCAACGCTGCGGTGGCCCTTCAGATTAACAAAGCCTGCTGCAGTAGCTGCCTTCACAAATTCCGCGTCCAACTCATCATTGCCGGTAACAAAGGGAACGTTCATAAGAGAACGGTCTTCCTTGCGAACAGTACCCTTAAACAGCTTGCTGGTATCCAGGAAATCGTAAAGCACCTTGGCTTTCTTGATATTATTCTGCTGAATAGCCTCCAGACCACCCATTTTCTTGAGCCACTTAAAGACCTTGCCGCAGATGTAAATACCGTAAGCGGGAGGTGTATTGTACATAGAACCGTTATCCGCGTGGATCTTGTACTTAAGCATAGTGGGTGTGCCGGGCAGCACATCTTCGGTGATCAGATCTTCCCGGATGATGGCAATCACCACGCCGGCAGGTCCGATATTCTTCTGCACACCGCCGTAAATCATACCGTACTTTGTTACATCCACAGGCTCGGACAGGAAGCATGAAGACACGTCAGAGACCAGCAATTTACCCTTGGTATTGGGCAGGGTGTGGAACTTTGTGCCATAAATCGTGTTGTTTTCGCAGATGTACACATAGTCTGCATCCTCGCTGATGGGCAGATCGGAGCAGTCGGGAATATAAGAGAAGGTCTTGTCGGCAGAAGATGCCACAGCATTTGCCTTGCCGTACTTCTTGGCTTCCTCGTATGCCTTCTTTGCCCACTGTCCGGTAACGATATAGTCAGCAACGCCGTTCTTCATCAGATTCATAGGAATCATTGCAAACTGCTGGGATGCGCCACCCTGCAGGAACAGGACCTTATAATTATCAGGAATATTCATCAGGTCCCGCAGATCTGCTTCTGCATCATCAATGATCTGCTGATAGGCCTTAGAGCGGTGGCTCATTTCCATAACGGACATTCCGGTGCCGTTATAATCCAGCATCTCAGCTGCAGCTTCCATTAAAACCTCTTCCGGCAGAACGGCCGGGCCTGCAGAAAAATTATATACTCTATTCATAACTGTTCCTCCTATTTAATTAACAGATCCAGCAGCTGATGACCCTCCGGAACGAAAATACCGGTAGCTTCTGCCGCAGCTTCTGTAAAAACAACTTGTTTGTTTTGAACGTTTGTGCTGTCATACAACACATAGGGAACGGGGTCCGCTGTGTGGGTGCGGATGCAAATGGGTGTGGGGTGGTCGGGCAGTACCAAAATGCGGTACGGCTCTCCGGATTCATCCAGTGCTTTTTTCACCACGCAAATGACCTTTTCATCGATCTGCTGGATCGCCTGCACTTTATCGAAGGGTTTTCCCTGATGACCCATTTCATCCGGCGCTTCCACGTGGATATAGACAAAATCTTGCCCGTCCTCTAAAAGCGCTTTGATAGCAGCCTGCGCTTTCCCAAAATAATTGGTGTGCAGAGATCCGTCTGCCCCATCCACTTCGATCACGGACATACCGGAGCCTACCGCAATACCCTTGAGCAGGTCAACAGCTGAGATCACTGCGCCACGCAGACCTGTTTTTTCGTAGAAATTCTGCAGGGACGGCTTGGTTCCAGCGCCCCAGAACCAAAGAGAATTCGCCTTGTTCTTTCCCTCTTTGGCCCGCTTTACATTGATGGGATGGTTATTCAGAATGTCAAAGCTCTTTTTCATCATTTCCCGGAACCTGGGATGCTCCGGCAGATACTGGCCAATCACCTGACCCAAATGGTCATGGGGCGGTTCCATATCCAGAACCGTTCCCTGATTCCAAACGGTGATATGGCGGTAACTGGTTCCTGCATAGAACTGGAATTCATCCGATTCAAAAGCTTCACGCACCGCATCAATTAAAACAGCTGCATCCTGTGTGGAGATTTCACCGGAGCTATGGTCGATAATGGTCTTCTCTTCGTAAGGCTCATCTTCTGAAACAGTAACAATGTTGCAGCGGAAGATCACATCTGTATCCTTCATATTAACCCCAACGCTTAGTGCTTCCAGGGGTGATCGGCCGGAATAACAGGTGGCCGGATCATAGCCCATAACGGACAGATTGGCAACATCACTTCCCGGCTTCATATTATCCGGTACAGTTTTTACAAAGCCCATTGAACCGCCACAGGCAAGCGCATCCATACCGGGTGTTGCGGCATAGGCAAGCGGTGTTTGATTATGGAGTTCTGCAATTGGAAGATCTGCCATACCATCCGATAAAACAATTATATATTTCACGGAATTCTCCCCTTTCCGCACGTGTCCTCGAGCAGCACACAAATGTTTTTACTATGATAGCACTTTTCGCGGAAAATGACAATACTTAACTTCAAAATTATCATTTTTTCCAAAACGCACCCTATTTTAGTGTCCTATTTCAGGAAAAACGGCAAAATCCCTTGGTAATACACTATACTACCAAGGGAAAATGCATTTTCATATGATATTACACGATCTCTATGCGATAGTTTTCCAACCAAAAGTTAATTTGCAGCATATAGGCGATCGTCTGGGGTTTCTTCATAAGCTGGCCATACCAAGGCCATATAGATTCGGCCCTTTGCAGGTTAAGCAGCGCTTCTTTTTGAACAATTCCGAAAATTGGCGCATCCTTTCGACTGAGTAGTTCAGAGAGTTGTTCACTTACCATTGTGAGATATTTGGGATCGTAGGTCTTAGGATATGGGCTCTTCTTCCGCCAAAGAACTTCTTGGGGAAGTACGCCTTCCATAGCATAACGCAGAAGTCCCTTTTCTTTGTGTCCATAGTCCTTAAACTCCCAAGGAACACCGTATAGATATTCTGCGATCCGGTAGTCGCAGAACGGCACACGCACCTCCAGGCCGCAGGCCATACTCATCCGATCCTTACGGTCGAGAAGGGTCTGCATAAACCAGTTTTGATTTAGGTTTACCATTTCCTTCATACGCCGTTCCGGGGCACTGGTGCCCGGTAAGATATCCGCATTGCGAAGCTCCTGCAAATACAGATCATTTACAAAATTTTCAGCATCTAAATTGTTCATAATATCCTGGCTCAGGAATGTAGACCGTTCCATTGTGTTTTGCGCCCAGGGGAAGCCCGCAAAGGCCCGCACATCCGGGTCCCGATACCAGGGATATCCTCCGAAGATCTCGTCTGCGCACTCTCCGGAGAGAGCCATTTTGACGTTCTGCCGGATGCGCCTGCAAAATGCAAGTAACGAAAAATCCACATCCGCCATACCCGGAAGATCCCGGGCAATGGTGGCATTTTCCAGTTCAGCGATCAGATCTTCCGGGCGTAACACACTCCATTGATGCTGGCTATGAACAGTTTTCTGCATCAATTCTATATAGCTGTTATCGGAATTTGGCTGAAATTTTCCCGGAGTAAAATATCTGTCGTTATCTTCGTAATCCACGGAAAATGTGGGCAATTTCTCATCCTTTAATGCGCCGGCGCAAATTGCCGTAATGAGGCTGGAATCTAACCCACCGGATAAAAATGTCCCCAAGGGAACATCAGACACCATTTGCCGTTTTATCGCATCGGTAACCAGTTCCCGAACATAAGCTGCAGTTTCCTCAAAACTTTCCGTATGTTCCCTGTCCCGTAATTTCCAGTAGTGCCGCCAGTTCCATTCTCCTTCGCAGTAGTATCCGCAGCAGCCGGGCATCAGCTCAAATATATCTTTAAAAACCCCACTTCCGGGTATGCGTCCCGGTCCCAGCAGAATAATCTGCGCAGCACCTTCCCTATCTAATTTTCTGGGAACACCGGTGTATGTGAGAAGTGTTTTGATCTCCGAGGAAAACAGCATTCCACCGCCATATAGCGTATAAAACAGCGGCTTTACGCCCATTCTGTCCCGGGCAAGAAAGATTCGTTTCCCCTTTTTCTCCCACACACCAAAGGCAAATATCCCGTTAAACTTCTCCACGCATTTATCCTGCCACTGGGCATATGCGTGTAGCACCACCTCGGTATCGCTGTGCGTCAGAAACTGATGACCCAGCGTTTCCAATTGCGCCCGAATTTCCTGCGTATTGTAAAGTTCTCCGTTATAGGTTATCACATACTCTTCGCCGGCAAAGCTTAAATGCATTGGCTGCGCGCCACCAACTGGATCCACGATCGCCAGTCTACTGTGCAGCAGGCAGCACCGGCGCTCCATATAGCTGCCCGTGCCATCCGGACCACGGTGCAGCATTGTACGAAACATCCCATTTAAGATTTGAGAATTAAACGGTAATCCAAGGATTCCGGCTATTGCGCACACATTTCCCAACTCCTTTCAATCCTTACAGTCTATGCGAGGTGGGAATTTTGGTGAATATTATTTTCGATTTGCCACATACTGAAAACGGGTGATGCATTATGAAAGGCAGCAAAGATATCCTATCTTCTATTTTAAAAACCACACAAATGGGGCAAATCGGAATTCGCAGTATTCTGAAGGCGCCACTGCAGTCCGGTCTTCGCAGCGAACTGAATTCCCAGCTGAAGGAGTACGATGCTATTGAATCGGAAGCCCACGGAATTGCCCTTTCCCGGGGATGGGAGCTGAAGGAACTCAATCCTGCTATCAAGGGTATGACCAATATGATGACCCAGTCCCGGCTCTCTTTTGGCAACGCCAATTCCAAAGCTGCAGCTATGATGATTCAGGGGAATACCCGGGGTATTATCAAGGGTTATAAAAATTTAAATCAGTACCCATCCTCCGATCAGAAAATTGCTAATCTCGCGCAAAAGCTCATTGATTTTGAGGAGACAAACAACCGGCAGCTCCAAGGGTTTCTATAACCCTTGGAACATTTTTTAGCATACAGCATAGCATAAACCGATGGATGAAAGGAGTGAGTATTTTGTCTGCTACAGGCTACATACAAGTCCGCGCATTTACAAGCTACGCTGAAATTCCGTTAAAGGATGTTGCGATTTCTGTTACCGATACCAGCGGTGGTGCTATTGCGCTGCGTCTTACAAACCGAAACGGAAATTTGGATGAACCCATTTCGATCGATGTACCGGACCGCTCAGCCAGCCAAAGTCCGGACTCCGGTGTGATCCCATTTGCCGTTGTGAATTTATATGCACGGCTTCCGGACTATGAGGCAATCGAAATTGAAAAGCTGCAGATATTTGCCGGTACCACCACGCTGCAAAACCTGGAAATGATCCCTCTTGCAGAACTGCCGCAATCGTGGAACCGGTTGGAAGTGTTTGATACGGCGCCACAAAATCTATAGGAGGTACATATGCCAACTGTTACCCCTTTTATACCCCAGCGTATTACCGTGCATATCGGTCCTCCCTCCAGCGGAGGAGAAAATGTTACCGTATCCTTTTCCGACTACGTAAAAAATGTGGCTTCCAGCGAGATTTATCCCACCTGGGACGAAAGCGCACTGCGGGCAAATATTTTGGCGATCGTGTCCTTCGCATTAAACCGGGTATATACAGAGTTTTACCGCAGCCGGGGATATGATTTTGACATCACCAGTTCCACTGCCTACGACCAGTATTTCGTAAAAGGCAGAGCGTTTTTCGAGAACATATCCAGATTGGTGGATGAGCTGTTTAACGACTATCTGCGCAGGCCGGGATTTGTAGAGCCTCTTGCAGCAAAGTTCTGCAACGGCACCACCGTAACCTGTGAAGGACTGAGTCAGTGGGGCAGCCAAAATCTTGCCCAGCAAGGATTTAACTCCACACAGATCCTCCGCAGCTATTACGGAGATGTGGAAACTGTGATAAATGCCCCCATTCGCGGCAATACCTCCTCATATCCGGGTACACCTCTGCGGGTGGGAAGCACCGGGCCGAATGTTGTAATTATACAGACATCTATAAACCGCATTGCGCAAAACTATCCAGCCATACCGAAAATCCCCGCAGTTGACGGAATTTTTGGCAGCCGCACAGAGGCATCCGTCCGGGCATTTCAGCAGATATTTGGTCTAAGTCCCGACGGTATTGTAGGTCCTGCAACCTGGTATGCCCTTGTGCGGCTCTACACTGCAGTCAATTCCCTGTCGGAGCTGCGCAGTCAAGGGCAGCAGTTCTATGCCATC
>JAZUSG010000001.1:0-2309 GCA_045606605.1 Faecousia sp. | reverse complement strand
ATAGTCGGTCATTTCCTTTAAAATACGCAGAAGATCCTTGGGATCTTCGCAAAAATGGGCAGCGCCGTGCTCTGTCAGGCAGGCCTTATCCCGGAAGCCCCACAGAACACTCAGGCAGGGGACGCCGGCGTTTTTGGCGGTCTGCACGTCCACCTCGCTGTCGCCTACATAGATGCACTTTTCCACGCCGATGGCTTTCATAGCGCCCCAGAGCATATCCGGCGCAGGTTTTTTGGGGAAGGCATCGCTCTGACCCATGGCAAAAATACCTTCGCCGAAATAGTCCCGGCACAGAGGCTTGGTAGCGATATCCGGCTTGTTGGATACCACGGCGATGGGAAATTCCTTGGCGATGGCGGCCAGCGCCTCCAAAATACCGTCGTAAGGTCGGGTCTTTACCTTGCTGTGGGTGGCATAGTAGGCCTGATAATAGGCAAGCGCCTCGGCCACATCCGGGTCGGTGTCCTTGCCGGGCAGGGCGGAACGGATGAGGTGCGTCGCGCCGTAGCCCACAAAGGTGTTAATCTCTTCCATAGTCCGCTCCGGGCAATGGTAGTGCCGCAGCGTTTCATTCACGGCATCGGTCAGGTCCTCTAAGGTACTCAGCAGCGTGCCGTCCAAATCAAATAAAATTCCGGTTTTCAATGGGATTCCTCACTTACTTTTTAATATGCGGATATCTTCCCCCACAAAGGGCAGCAGATGGAAGCTGCCCTGCAGCCGGGAAGCGATCTGGGGAGAGTACCGCAGACGGATCTCGTCCATATTTAAATTGGTGGAGATGATGATGGGCTTTCCGGAGAGCAGCCGGTCGTTTACCAGGGTGTACAGGGCGGCGGTAACAAAGCTGCCGGGCAGCTCTGTGCCCAAATCGTCTATGATCAGCAGGTCGCAGCGCTCCAGAGCCGCAACGGCTTGTTCAGTATCCGCATCCGGGTGGAAACGGGCTTTTTCCAGCTTGGAAAACAGGTGGGGTGCGCTTTCGTAGGCAACGGAAAAACCTTTTTCCGCCACTTCCCTTGCGATACAGGCAGACAGCAGGGTCTTGCCCAATCCCGTACCGCCGTTAAACAGGAGATTGCCGCTTTCCAGGGAAAATTCCTCTGCGTACTTGCGGCATAGCGCCAAGATCCGGGTCATAATGGACCGGGGACTTGCGCCGTATTTGGGGTCCGGCTGGTCACTATAGTAGTGGAGCCGGAAATCTGCAAAGGTATGTTCTCCGGCGGAGAGGACCGCCAGTTCCTTTTTCAGCTCCTGCCGGCACAGCGCCAGAAGACACTGGCACATAGCGCTGCCCACGAAGCCGCTACCGCCGCAGTGGGGGCAGAGAGGGCCGTCCTCCAAATATTCCGGGGGGAAACGGTCCGCGATCAGGGCCTTGCGCTCTGCCTGCAAAGAGAGATTTGCCTGCCGCACCGCAGCCAGGGATTCCTGTCCGCTTACACCCTTTAAAAAGGCCGCCTGGGCAGCCAGCACCATAGAGCTGCGCAGCTGCCGGTCGATCTCCTGCACCCGGGGAAGGGCGGCATAGATCTCCTGCTGCCGGGCAGACAGAAGGGATTCCCAATCCGTCCGCTGCAGATTCAGTTGCTGCCGCGCCCGGCGGACGATCTCATTACTATATGCCATGGCTTATCCCTCCTGCATAAATTTCTGAAAGGCGGCAAGCTCCGCCTGACCCAGCTCCCCGGATGCGCCTCTGGGGAGGGGTTTTTTGTCGCCGTTTTTCACCTGTTCCAAGGTGTGCAGACCCTTTTCGTGCCAACGGGTGAGGATCTTGTTCATATAGGCCCAGCTCAGACCGCCGGTGTTCAGACAGGTGCGCTCGTACGCCTGCTGCAGCACCTCATCCTCAAAGCCCATATCCAGCCAGCTTTGGGCATACTTGGTCTCGCCGGGAGTTAAGTTGCGACCCCGGATCTGCAAGAGCTTCTGCAGATGACCCAGCCGGCTGCGCAGGACATTTTGATTTTGGATAAAGGCGGCAGCCTCTTCCATAGAGTCGATGCCCTGCTCCGCCCAATAGTAGGCTTCCTTTTCGATGGCGCGCAGGCTGGGGTTGCGGAGACTGCCTTTGGCCCGGGCCCGTTCCTTGCAGTAGCATACCAGCACAGAGATCACATCCGCCGGCAGACCCAAATACCGGGTAAAGCCCAGGAGGATCTTCATCTCCTCGGTGTTTAAGTTGCGGCCCAGTACCCGCTGCACTTCTCCGTACAGGGACTGGAAGCTCCGGTCGGAATCCAGCGCGGACAGCACATCCCGCTCGGAGTACTGGGGACGCTCACCGGAAAAGACCGGGGCGT